>NZ_JBLWIF010000005.1:0-180546 GCF_048381575.1 Tepidibacillus sp. LV47 | reverse complement strand
CATGCCTGCCTGTCACGCAGGAGATCGCGGGTTCGAATCCCGTCAGCTCCGCCATACTGTAAATGATCTTATTGACATCTTTGATGTAAAGGTGATATTATATTAATCATCTGAATGGCTCGGTAGCTCAGTCGGTAGAGCAGAGGACTGAAAATCCTCGTGTCGGCGGTTCGATTCCGTCCCGAGCCACCATTATTGTGCCGGCATAGCTCAATTGGTAGAGCAACTGACTTGTAATCAGTAGGTTGGGGGTTCAAGTCCTCTTGCCGGCACCATTTATTATATTTATATTCATATTTTGGAGGGGTACCAAAGTGGTCAAATGGGGCGGACTGTAAATCCGTTGCGGTATGCTTCGTAGGTTCGAATCCTACCCCCTCCACCACTTATAGGGGTGTAGTTTAATGGTAGAACAGCGGTCTCCAAAACCGTTAGTGTGGGTTCGATTCCTGCCACCCCTGCCATGCTAAAACTTAGATGGCGGTCGTGGCGAAGTGGTTAACGCACCGGATTGTGGCTCCGGCATCCATGGGTTCGATTCCCATCGACCGCCCCATATAGAGAATCGTTGGAGTCGCTAATCTAAACATCTTCTTTGCGGACGTGGCTCAGTGGTAGAGTATCGCCTTGCCAAGGCGAGGGTCGCGGGTTCGAATCCCGTCGTCCGCTCCAGGAGATGGCGGCATAGCCAAGCGGTAAGGCAGAGGTCTGCAAAACCTTTATCACCGGTTCGAATCCGGTTGCCGCCTCCATTTCCATTCCAATCTGCCGGGGTGGCGGAATTGGCAGACGCACAGGACTTAAAATCCTGCGGTGGGTTGACTACCGTACCGGTTCAAGTCCGGTCCTCGGCACCATTTATATTCAATATTATTTATGATCATGAATATATAAATACGCCGGTGTGGCGGAATTGGCAGACGCGCGCGACTCAAAATCGCGTTCCCAAAAGGAGTGGGGGTTCGAGTCCCTTCACCGGCACCATACATAGTGAAGATATTAGCCAATGCTTTGAGAGATCAGAGCATTGGCTTTTTTCATAATATATTTCAAGTTGCGACTTTTGGAGTTATGGACAACGGAGCTGGAATATACAAACCTATTTTTATTAAAATTTTTGTTAAGATTTTTTGCAAAAGTGTTGACCTTGTCCAATAGACATGGTATATTAAATTCTGTCTTTAAAATTGTTGATTTTTGTCGAACTTACATTATTGCTAGTTCCAACGCGGTTTTTCGTTCCGATTATGGACGAGGAGTCGCGTTTTTTTTTATATTTTTTCATAATTTATTAAAGGTTATTGCAAAAATAAGGAGAATGATAATTCAAAAGGAGGTTAATCATGGGTAATCAATCCTTTGAAGTATATACAGATGGTGCTTGTTCCAATAATCAAGCCTCTGGGATGCAGCCTGGAGGCTGGGGTGTTGTTTTTACAGATGGTAGGTCTTTTTCAGGTGGGGAAAAACAGACGACCAATAATCGCATGGAACTAACCGCTGTGATTGAAGCCTTGAAAAATACCCCGCCAGGAAGCCAGGTAACCGTCTACTCTGATTCTGCTTATGTGATTAATGCTTTTAATCAAAAATGGATTCAGAATTGGTTGAAAAATGGTTGGAAGACTTCCCAAGGGAAATCGGTAGAGAATCAGGATCTTTGGAAGACTTTGCTTCCCTTAGTTGAAGAGAGAACCGTAAAATGGGTAAAAGTTAAGGGACATTCAGGAAACCGCTTTAATGAATTAGCCGATCAACTAGCCGTTAAAGCTATAGCAAAACAAGAAATAAAAGAAGAAGAAATGACGGTCAAGATTACTTTATCCAAGTCAAACTATGATTTATTAATGGACAAACTTGGCCAATTAGGGAAAAGAGACCCCTCTATAAGAATTCTTTTGCATGAATTAAAAAGACAAGGTTAACCCAAGAAAAGATAAGTTTACCAAGAATTCATCACTACTATTCTTCATTTACATGCCCTATAATATACATTTAGTAATGATTAGGATAGAGTGATGAAGATGAATCAAGATTTGAAAGAACAGATCATTCAATATGCCAAAAAAATTGGTATCGACAAAATTGGTTTTACTTCTGCAGATCCCTTTCTTGAGTTAAAAGAAATTCTTATTCGTCATCGAGAGTTAGGATATGAATCTGGTTTTGAAGAAAAAGACTTAGATAAAAGAACGAATCCGAAGTTAAGTTTAGAAAATGCAAAATCAATCATTGCCATCGCTATTGCCTATCCATCGAAAATCGTATCACCACCGAAAAGTACAAAAGGAGAGTATCGAGGGTTTGTATCAAGGTCTGCATGGGGCCTCGATTACCACCTGATCCTCCATGAAAAATTAAATCTGTTAGGCCGGTATTTAAAAGAATTGGTTCCTTCGGCAGAATATGTAGTGATGTCAGATACGGGAGTGTTATCTGATCATGCTGTCGCTGAAAGAGCAGGAATTGGCTGGATTGGTAAAAACTCACTTCTTATTTCTCCTGAGTTTGGTTCATATGTTTATTTAGGGGAAATGGTCACAAACATCTCCTTTCCTGAAGATCAGCCAATGGAAAATCAATGTGGAGATTGCACCCGTTGTATCAATGCCTGTCCTACTCAAGCGATCGTAAGTCCATATCAAGTAAATGGGAAACAATGTTTATCTTACATTACCCAACGGAAAGATATGTTAGAAGAACATTGGATGGAGAAATTAGGGAATCGGATTTACGGCTGTGACACTTGCCAAATCGTCTGTCCAAAAAATAAAGGAATCAATTCGATGCATCATGAATTAACACGACCTAATCCTGAACTAGCAAAGCCTTTATTAAAACCTTTGCTAACGATCTCAAACAAGGAGTTTAAACAAACTTGGGGGAAGACATCTGCTGCATGGCGCGGGAAAAAAACATTACAAAGAAATGCGATTATTGGCTTGGCTCATTTTAAAGATGAATCATCCTTACCATTGCTAAAAGAAATCCTTGAAAAAGATAAGAGACCGATGATTCGGCAAACAACAGCTTGGGCAATAGGTAAGATTCGGGGACAACAAGCAAAAGAAATTTTGGAATCCGTAAAATTTAAAGAAAAAGAGGAAAAAGTCTTAGCTGAGATTAACAAATCCTTAAAAAGGCTGGCTAATCAAGATATTGCCGATTCGCCAAATAAGAAATAAATCGTTAACATTAGTAGAAACCAACCTCTTAAGGGGGAGTTCGATGAAACCATCATCGAGAGTGATTTACTACACGGAAATGGAAACACCAATTGGCTACTTAACCATTGCAGCAACGACAAAAGGTGTTTGTTGGATCGACTTTGGCATGTCTAAAGATACTTTTCCAGCTTTACAAAGATGGGCAAAACGTTGGTTAAATACAGAGCAATTCGTACCAGCCCAAAATGAATTAGATGATGTAAAGCAACAGTTAACTGATTACTTTGAAAAAAAGAGAAAGACCTTTGATGTTCAAGTTGATCTATATGGTACTTCTTTTCAAAAGCTTGTATGGCAAAATTTATTTACCATTCCTTATGGACAAGTTCGCACATATAAAGATATTGCCATGCAAATTAATGCCCCAAAAGCAGTAAGAGCAGTTGGCGGAGCAAACCATCAAAATCCAGTACCCATTATTGTACCTTGTCACCGTGTCATTGGAACAAATGGGAATTTAGTTGGCTATGGTGGCGGAATTGAGATCAAAAAATTCCTCCTTAACTTAGAAGGATATCAGGTTAAAGGTTAAAGCCCCATTTTTTCATATTCTGATTCCCTTCGCCATAGATTGAGGGTGAAGGGGGAATGAATATGGTGATGTATGATCGTGAACGAGCCGTTTTCTATGCGGAAAAATGGTGGAACAGTTACAATCCTCGTTTTCGTAAATTTGAGGTAGATTGTACCAATTATGTTTCCCAATGCTTATTAGCTGGTGGAGCTCCAATGACCCATGTAGGGAACCGTGGAAAAGGTTGGTGGTACAAAGGATCTGGTCAGTCTAGTGATACCTGGAGTTATAGTTGGTCTGTTGCCCATAGTTTGCGTTGGTATTTACAAACAAGCCAAACAGGGTTACGAGCAACGGAAGTAAGTTCACCAGATCAATTGCAATTAGGTGATGTCATTTGCTATGATTTTAATGGAGATGGACATTGGCAACATAATACTATTGTAACAGGATTTGATGCATTAGGAATGCCTCTAGTGAATGCCCATACGGTTAATTCAAGAAAGAGAAACTGGTCCTATCAAGATTCTTATGCTTGGACCCCAAAGATTCAGTATAAGTTTTTTCACATTCATGATCATTTTTGAAAATGGAAATAAGCAGTCAAAAAGTATCTCGCCTTGAGATGCTTTTTATTTTTTTTCATAAATGGATTTGTAGTATAATAAAAAGAGTTTATTGGTTGAAATTGCAATGAGGTGAAAAGAAATGGCTTTGAATATCGTCTTGCACGAACCAGAAATTCCAGCAAATACAGGGAATATTGCTCGCACTTGTGCCGCAACAGGAACAAGGCTTCATTTAATTCGACCCCTTGGCTTTTCTACTGACGATAAAATGTTAAAAAGAGCTGGACTTGATTACTGGCATGCCGTTGATATTCATTATTATGATTCCATTGAGGAACTATATGCCAAATATCCTAATGGCCGTTTTTTTTATGCCACAACCAAAACGGAGCAAAAATATACCGATTTGCAATATCAAGATGAAGACTTTTTCGTTTTTGGCAAAGAGACGGCAGGACTGCCGATGGAAATTTTAAAGAAAAATTGGGATCATACGATTACTATTCCTATGGGAGAAGCAGTACGTTCACTCAATTTATCCAATTCTGCAGCGATCATTGTATATGAAGCATTACGCCAATTAAATTTTCCAGGGTTAAAATAACGAGTGAATTGAAAAAATGGGAGGGGAACGAATCATGGATATACCAAAGGTAAAATTCGCAATCATTCAAGGATCAAGTACATTTTCCATTAACTTCCCAGAAGATTTACATCGTGACGATGTCAAGGTTTTAGAAACGGATCTTGTTTTTGATACTCCTTTTGGAAAAGGACCAAAGTTAAAACTGATTCAAGTGGGAGATAAAAAAGTTCTTACCGTTCGTATGCATGGATGGAGACCAAATGAGGGAATTTCTCGAGGAGTGGCTTCTCAACAACTTTTTTGGATTTTTGGACAAGCAGGGGTTAAGAAAATTTTTGCTGAAGGTGGCGTCGGCAGTATTAATCGTTTGTTAGAATTACGCGATTTGGTTATTGTTGATGATTATATTGACCATTCGATGCGTCAAGATGTGGGATTAGGCGGACCCTATCTTCTTACCATGAGGGACCCTATTTGCCCTACTCAAGCAAAAGCTCTAACAAAAGTGGCCAAACAGCGAGTAGAACCTTTAGGACGTCATGTCTTTAACCGTGGGGTTTATGTAAATACAGATGGCAGGCATTTTGAATCAAGAGCAGAGGTTCAGATGTTTCGCACATGGTTTGCCGATGTGGTAGGACAAAGCATCGCCCCTGAAGTCTATTTAGCAAGGGAAATTGGTGCTTGCTATGCGGGAATATATATGGTTGTCAACTATGCAGAAGGAATCATTAAAGATTGGGATCACAAGGATCTCAGTGATATCTTCTATCAAGAATCTCATACGATCGGCAATATTTTAATTGATGCAATGTATGAAATCGATGAGCATCAGGATCATTGTCATTGCCGTGAATATCGAAAAGATACATTATTAAAAGAATAAAAGAGAGGTTTTTATGAAGATTACAGTTATAGCTGATACACATATTCCAAAAAGAGCAAAGTGGCTTCCTGAAATTGTTTTTCAATCGATTGAATCATCCGATTTAGTTATCCATGCTGGGGATTTTACTGCTTATGAGGTATTGATTGACCTTCAATCCCTAAAACCTCTCGAAGGGGTAGCCGGCAATAATGATGGACCAGAAATCCTCATGCAATTAGGGAAGAAAAAAATCGTACAATATGCAGGCTTCTATATTGGAATCATCCATGGAGATGGAGCCTATGGAACAACGATTCAACGGGTGAAACAAGCTTTTGCCAAAGATAAAGTGGATATTGTCATTTTTGGCCATAGTCATCAGGCTTATCAAGAATGGGATCAGGGGGTTTTATATTTCAATCCAGGTTCTCCAACAGATAAAAGGCTAAGCCCCAAATATTCCTTTGGAGAAATTTGGCTAGGGGAGAAAATTGAACCCAAAATCCATTACTTTTTGTAATTTATTTTCACAAAATCTTAGAATGGCTTGTATGTTCTAACTCTGTTCCTAACCTTACGGCTTTCCGTAAATAAGGTCGGTGGGAAAACTCGCTCTAAAGAATCAGCTTATTAAACATACAAGCTAACTTATTAGGTTTGTATATTCCATAAGAGCGTTGGAATATACAAACCTATTTTTATTTGTAAAGTAGAAACAAACCTAGTTGGGACGCATACAATTTATAATAATTATATTTTTCACGTAAAGTTTTTCGTTTCATCACCAATTTCATCATGTACTACAAGTAAGAAGAATATAGTAGTAAAAAGAATGATTTTAAAAACTGCTAAAGGTCTTTTGGTGTTTTTGAAAAAGAAGAAAGGAGGCTACTATGGATATCTTAAAAAAGATTGCAAGGTATCAGGAAAGGGAAAAACAGTTAGCTTGGGAAGGCACCTTTGTTGATTACTTGGAGATCCTGAAAAAAAATCCACATGTAGCTCAAACTGCCCATTCCAGGGTTTATCAAATGATTATTGATCATGGCGTTGAAATTGTTAATGGAAATAAACAATATAAATTCTTTAGCAATGAACTGTTTGGATTAGATGAAGCCATTGAACGATTGGTGGAAGAATATTTTCATTCTGCGGCAAAACGTTTAGATGTAAGAAAAAGAGTGCTCCTTTTGATGGGACCTGTTAGTGGAGGAAAGTCGACGATTGTTCAAATGTTAAAAAGAGGGCTTGAAGCGTATACGCGGACAGAAAAAGGCGCTTTATACGGGATTAAAGGTTGTCCTATGCATGAAGATCCCCTTCACTTAATTCCTTATGATTTGAGGCCAGAATTTGAAAAAGAATTCGGAATAAAAATTGAAGGGAACTTGTGCCCATTATGCCAGTTGAATTTAGAAACAAAATACCAGGGGCGGATTGAAGACGTTGAAGTAGAGCGAGTCTTATTTTCTGAATCGAAAAGAATCGGGATTGGGACTTTTTCCCCTTCTGATCCAAAATCGCAAGATATCGCTGATTTAACAGGAAGTATTGATTTTTCTACCATTGCTGAATATGGATCAGAATCGGATCCACGCGCTTATCGTTTTGATGGAGAATTAAATAAGGCAAACCGAGGATTAATGGAATTTCAAGAAATGTTAAAAGCTGATGAAAAATTTCTTTGGAACCTTTTATCCCTAACCCAAGAAGGAAACTTTAAAGCAGGAAGATTTGCGCTGATTTCAGCCGATGAGCTCATTATCGCCCACACGAATGAAGCAGAATATAAAGCCTTTATTAGTAATAAAAAGAATGAGGCATTGCAATCAAGAATTATCGTGATGCCTATTCCTTATAATTTAAGAGTATCAGAGGAAGAAAAAATTTATAAAAAACTCATCTTTCAAAGTGATATTAAAGATGTGCATATTGCACCCCATGCCTTAAAAACAGCTGCGATCTTCACGATTCTAACTCGATTACGGGAATCCAAGAAGCAAGGAATGGACATCTTAAAGAAAATGCGTCTGTATGACGGCCAAGATGTGGAAGGCTTCTCAGAAGCAGATATCAAAGAACTTCGCAATGAATACCCAGATGAAGGCATGACAGGCATTGACCCGCGTTATGTGATTAACCGAATTTCCAGCGCCTTAATTAAAGAAGATACCAAATGTATCAATGCACTCGATCTGCTTCGGGCATTAAAAGACGGATTGGATCAACATCCATCGATTACAAGAGAAGACCGTGAGAAGTACCTGAATTTCATCTCAATGGCGCGTAAAGAATACGACACCGAGGCTAAAAATGAAGTGCAAAAGGCGTTTGTTTATTCCTTTGAAGAATCAGCAAAAACTTTGATGGATAATTATTTGGATAATGTTGAAGCTTATGCCAATATGACTAAAATTCGCGACCCAATAACAGGTGAAGAGCTTCCACCAGATGAACGTTTAATGCGCTCCATCGAAGAACAAATCGGTATTTCGGAAAATGCCAAAAAAGCATTTCGCGAAGAAATCTTAATTCGAATCTCCGCTTATGCGAGAAAAGGAAAGAAATTTGATTATAAGAGTCATGATCGTTTGCGTGAAGCCATTCAAAAGAAATTATTTGCCGATTTAAAAGATGTAGTCAAAATTACTACCACGACAAAAACTCCTGACGAAAATCAGTTAAAGAAAATTAATGAAGTGAGTAAGACATTAATCGAAGAATATGGGTATTGTCCAATCTGTGCCAATGATTTGTTGAAATATGTAGGTAGCCTCCTAAATCGCTAAAGGAAAAAGGGGGGAGAAATGTGGGTGAACCTCTCTTTAGCGTCTCCAAGGAAGATTGGTCTTTACACCGAAAAGGGTACGAAGATCAAATGCGGCATAAACAAAAAGTTCGTGAAGCGATTAAAAAGAATCTTCCTGATTTAGTCAGTGAAGAAAGTATTATTCTCTCAAATGGAAAAGAGATTGTCAAAATCCCCATCCGATCATTAGATGAATACCGTTTTCGTTATAATTACAACAAACAAAAATTAGCCGGTCAAGGTAAAGGAAAAGTTGGTGATGTATTAGGGGACGATGATGGCAGTCAAGCAGGGCCAGGAAAAGGCAGCGGCGCTGGAGACCAGCCAGGAGTAGACATTTATGAAGCAGAGGTAACTGTTGAAGAAATTGAAGAAATGTTATTTGCCGATTTAGAATTGCCGAATCTAAAAGATAAGCCCAATCAGAAAATGATTGTGGAAGATATCCGCTTTAATGATGTTCGTAAAAAAGGTCTGATGGGGAATATTGATAAAAAACGAACTATTCTTGAGAACTTGAAGCGAAATAGTTTGAATGGCAAAGCGGTGATTAAAAATATTTCCATCGATGACCTTCGTTTTAAAACTTGGGAAGAAGTCATAAAACCCCACTCTCAAGCAGTTGTCATTGCGATGATGGATACGAGTGGGAGTATGGGAATGTTTGAAAAGTATGTTGCCAGGACGTTTTTCTTCTGGATGGTTCGATTTTTACGAACAAAATATGAACATGTGGAAATTGTCTTTATTGCTCATCATACAGAGGCGAAAGAAGTGACGGAAGAAGAGTTTTTCACTCGGGGAGAAAGCGGTGGAACTATCTGCTCTTCCGCTTATAGAAAAGCCCTTGAAATCATTGATACCAGGTACCCGCCCGATCGTTTTAACATTTATCCTGTACACTTTTCTGATGGAGATAATTTAACCTCAGATAATGAGCGAAGTTTACATGCTGTAAAAGAACTATTAAAACGTTCCAATATGTTTGGCTATGGCGAGATCAATTCCTATAACCGTCATTCTACACTAATGAGTGTATTCAAAAATATTAAAGATGAAAAGTTTCGTTATGCAGTCATACGCGAAAAATCAGAGGTATATCAAGCATTAAAAACTTTCTTTTCGAAAAATGGAGAGCAAAACGATTGAGAGGGGTAGTAGATGGATGAGTTAAGAGAACTGGAACGAGCAATTGGGGAAATTACTGAGATTGCCAAAGGATTTGGTCTTGATCCATTTCCCATGAGATACGAAATCTGCCCTCCTGATATAATTTATACCTTTGGGGCCTATGGAATGCCGACCCGTTTTTCTCACTGGAGTTTTGGGAAGGCATTCCATCGAATGAAACTGCAATATGACTTGGGATTAAGTAAAATCTATGAGCTTGTGATTAACTCCAATCCAAGTTATGCTTTTTTACTTGAAGGAAATTCGCTGATTCAGAATAAATTAATCGTGGCCCACGTCTTGGCTCATACCGATTTCTTTAAGAATAATGTTTATTTTTCAAAGACAAATCGCGATATGGTTGAAAGTATGTCAGCCACAGCGGAACGAATTCGCAATTATGAGATCGAGTATGGAAAAGAAGTGGTAGAAAACTTTTTAGATGCCGCTTTATCGATTCAGGAACATGTGGACCCAAGTTTAATGGTGCCAAAACTTCGGTATGATCTACAGGAGGAGGAGATCGAAAATACCCCTAAGAAGCCGCCTACTCCTTATGATGATCTGTGGGAATTAGATATTAGGAACGAGAAAAAAGTAGAAAAAGCAAAAAAAGAACGTAAACTCCCTCCTAAACCAGAAAAAGATATTGTTCTCTTTATTCAAGAATACAGTACAATTCTAGAAGATTGGCAACGAGATATCTTAACCATGTTAAGAGAAGAGATGCTTTATTTCTGGCCACAAATCGAAACCAAAATCATGAACGAAGGTTGGGCTTCGTATTGGCATACTCGAATTTTACGCGAGATGGATTTAACTGAAGAAGAGACCATCGAATTTGCAAAATTAAATGCGGCTGTTTTACAACCATCAAGGACTTCGATCAATCCCTATTATCTTGGAGTAAAACTCTTTGAAGATATTGAGAAAAGATGGGATAACCCGACAAAAGAAGAACAAGAACAATTTGGAAGAAGACCAGGGCAAGGAAGGCAAAAAATTTTTGAAGTTAGAGAATTAGAACGGGATATTTCCTTCTTACAGAATTATTTGACCAAAGAAAATGTGAAAGAGATGGAGCTTTACCTTTATCAAAAAAAAGGGAACGAATGGGTGATTGTAGAGAGGGATTGGGAAAAGATTCGAGATCAACTGGTTCAATCAAAGGTAAATGGGGGATTCCCTTATATCGTCGTAGAAAATGGGGACTATTTGCGAAACGGAGAATTATATCTGAAACATCAATATGAAGGAATCGAACTCGATATCCGCTATGTTGAAAAAACCCTTCCTTATGTTTATCAACTTTGGGGGAAAACCGTGCATATTGAAACAAAAATCGAAGAACGACCGGTATTATTCTCCTTTGATGGGAAAAAAGTGTTCAGAAAATTTTTATAAGGTGGGTATCTTAACTCACCTTATTTTTGTTAACTTACAAGTTACTTAGGAAATATTTAAGGTGTATAGTGGTAATTGAATTGTAATCGTGGTTCCTTTTGTTTCTTCACTTTGAATCTCAATGGTTCCTTTGTGATTTTTTACAATTTGGTGACTGATCATCATGCCCAAGCCTGTACCAGTTTCCTTGGTTGTAAAAAATGGTTGACCAATTTTATCCATTATGTCTTTAGGAATACCACAACCTTGATCAATAATACGGATCTTTGTGAAAGAGGATGCTTTGGTTACGTCGATTCTAATTTGGCCTCCATTAGGCATCGCTTCAATTGAATTTTTAATTAAATTGAGAAAGACTTGCTTTAATTGGTTTTCATCGCATTCGATCCATAAAGGTTCATTTGCCAAGTTGCTGATTAATTCAATATTATGTAAGGTGGCCTGAGGCTGCATAAGCGTAATCACGTGATGAATAATCGATTGAATCGATTGCTTATGAAATACAGTAACTTGAGGTCTAGTAACGACTAATAATTCACTAAGGATTAATTCAATACGCTGAAATTCTGAATGAATGATATCGAAATAATTTTTTTCGATGATGCCACTTTCAATTAATTGTAAGAATCCTTTTATCGAGGTAAGGGGATTACGGATTTCGTGAACTAATGCTGCGGAGAGTTGGCCAATCAAAGATAATTTTTGTATGTTTCTTGCTATTTCATACATCTTCTTGTTTTCAGTCTTATTGATCAAATCTTCAAATTTATCAATCAACGGCGTAATGACCACTCCTATCACCCTTGTAAAATTTTTCTTTATTTTAACATAAAATTAAATAATTTTCATAATTTTTTTAAATTTATGGAATGGAGATGCATTAGTTTCTTACTTTTTGCTGCTTTTGTTTAAAAAAGCTAATTCCTAACAATAGCAAGGGAATCATAAAACCAAAAAGTAGGGCATAAGGAGTCCAAGTTGTTGCCGCAAATTCAGAAACTTCGATAATATTTTTATTGAGAATAATCGATAAAGAAATCACAATCATGATTAATGGAAGAACAATGATGCGATAATCCGTTAAATTGAATACTTGTGCAAACGCTAATACCCCTGCATAAAAACTAAGAGTCATTTTTATATAGAGGGTAAGTAAATAGGATAGGGCAATCATAGCCTCCAACCTTGTCAAAAATTCCCCTATATTAATTAATCGAGCCATCTTTAGTGTAGGAAAAATAGCCATTTTGGTTAGTGGTACGTCTAATACAAGGATCGCGCCCAGAGTAATGAGCATTAAAGTTAAACCGCCAATCACTACTCCACTTATCCACACGTTCTTGAGATGTTTTTGGTTATTTACAAAAGGGAAAATCATAAGAAATATCACTAATTCTGCGAAGGGAAAACCAAGGACAGGCATAGCTCCTTTTAAGATTGGTTTTATTCCTTCGGCAAAAAGAGGAAATATTCTTTTTGTTTCCATTAAAGGAAAAAGTAGAAATAAAGTGAGCCATATGCCACTAACCATAAAAGGTGTAAAAAGTTCATTGGAACGTCCGATTCCTTCAATCCCTTGCACCGTTACCATATAGATTAAGATACCAGCCATTAATGCAAATGTAATCGGTGGCGTTTCTGGCATAATCGCAGTAGTAGAAAAATCTGTCGCATTCCGCATCACTAAGGCGCTTAAATGAAGGAAAAACCATGCATACAATAATCCGATGACTTTACCAATTGGCTTACCTAGTAGTGTTTCCATGATTTCGATTAACGTTTGTTTTGGGTATTGCTTCGCTAGGGTCACCATGATCGATATGAATCCGATTGCTAAAATGGTTGCCGATAATATAGAGAGCCAACCATCTTGTTTTGCTTTAGCCACTACAGTTGATGGGATCATTAATACGGCACTTCCTGTTGTAAAGCTAATCACTAAGAGCCCAAATTGGAATCGATTGATCACTCCGTTTTCTAACATACATCTACCTCCAAATGTCGCTGAATTCAACTCAACAATTGGTCAATCCATTGTTGAACGGGTTGAAAAAGAAGTCGGATGCCATTGGTTGGGTTAGGAATATAAAGGTTTAACATCCTGCCAATCGATAGGTAAGCAGCCAAAATCATCAAACCTATATAAACGTAAATTTCTTTTTTTTGTTTTTCTCGAAAAAGAGGTTTCAGTTGAATGTAAGAAACAAACAAAATAAAAAGCCCGACTCCGATGACCATCATTGATTTCCTTTCATTTCAGTTTAGAAAAACTTATTTTAACAATCCGGTTTCATAAATAGTGGTATTCACTTTTACGTTGACGGTTAAATCAACAAATTCTTTTTCCCAATTGTTTTCGAGTTTTTTCCATTCTTTTGGGTATTCTCGTTTGAACTCCTCTCCAAAACCAAAGATGTCTGCCTTATATTTTTTTTGCGCCTTTTGAATGACATGCTCTACTTCTTTTTTCACTTCATGATTCGTGACTGTTTCAAGTTTTTTAATGAGCGAGGGATTTGTTAAATTTAAAGGCATACTTACCTCTCCAACATTAACAACAAGCTTGATCTCTAGATCAACTTCAGGCTTGCTATCAACAAGTCTTGTTTTCATTTTGGTTTTGGACCTTATAATTTCCATTGCATGATGGTGCCCATGAAAAGAAATGGGCAATACTCCTTTATCGACCTTATCGGTTACAAAAAGGAGACCCCTTGCTTCATCACTATTAAGAAAACCGATCAATTTATCTTTCTTAAAGACGGCAAACCCTTCCGTTTTTATTACAGTGTCTGGTTTTGACAATTGTGTGTGTTCCAATGTATCCTTATTAGGGCTAATAGGCGAGTTAAAAACATAAGGAACAATGGCGCTCCTTATAGGATTTGATAAAACATTGATCAACTCCCTTAATTCCACGACACGAGTAAAACCCCCAGACTTTTGCGCATTTTCTAGGTGCTTTTTGATGGAAACCCCATTGATTGAATCAAGAGGTAATTGAGTGGTTAAGATCTCTTCTGCCTTTTGCCCTTTCGTAACTAAAACAGGTGCATTTATCCGTATCTCTGCATCCCGGATTAAAAAATCAAGAAAAGCTTTAATCCCGCTTTTTCGCACCAATTCTTCATTAAAAATCCATGCCTGAGTGTGGGCAAAATAAAGCCTGCGAGACATTTCTCTTGTTGCTTTGCGCACCGCGTCAAATACCGTTTTCCCTGTAGACTTTATAGTAATAAAAGGAGTCATCGTACTGCTTACTCCTTGTTTCCCAGAGATTGCAGAAGGGTTAACGATCTGAAAAACCACAGTGATTTCTCCTTTTTTAGGGCCTGGATCAATACCTGCTGCTGTGACAATGGCAAGTTCATTTAGTTCACGCCGATTCCAACACCCTGTCGAAAAGAAGATGATAAAACTGATAAAAAGAAAAAGAGATAGGATCCTTTTGTTCATGATGGATCGCCCTCCTGTTTATTGCGCCTTCGGCTTTTTGGCGGATGGGGGATAGTAGGTTTTTCGCGAACTTCATTTGCTTGACTAAAAAGTCTTGGCCGGCTTAACATCATAAACCAGGGAATGCGCATAAAGATATCTTTTTGATCGCTAAGATTAAAAGGCGCGAGTCCATTTAAATAAGGAATTCCAAAGGAACGCAACCCAACTAAATGGATGGCAATCATCATTAAACCAAATAAAATCCCAAACAGACCAAAGCTTGCACTTAAAACAAGCAAACCAAAGCGGATAATCCGTGCTGCAATGGCTAAATCTACAGAAGGAGCTGTAAAACCAGCAATGGCTGTCATGGAGACGATAATTACCATTGCTGCTGAAATAATTCCTGCTTCAACGGCAGCTGTTCCAAGAACTAATGCTCCGACAATGGAGACCGCTTGCCCTACTGCTCTTGGCATCCTTATTCCTGCTTCCCGCAGCACTTCAAACGTTAATTCCATCATCAGGGCTTCTACAAAAGCAGGAAAAGGTATCCCTTCTCGTTGTGCTGCTATGCTAATCAACAAGGTGGTTGGCAATAACTCTTGATGAAAGGTAGTAACTGCCACATAAAGGGAAGGTAAAATCATCGAAAGCATAAAAGTGGCAATCCGCAATAAACGCAATAAGGAAGCCATAGGAGCGCGGATATAATAATCATCTGCTGCATCAAAAAACCTAACAATTGTGGCAGGAACAACCAAAACGAATGGGGTTCCATCCACGAGGATCACAATTTTTCCTTCTAATAATTCTGCTGCAGCGATATCAGGACGTTCTGTATTAAAGATAGTAGGAAATAACGACCACTTGGCGTCCTGGATAAATTCTTCAAGATAGCCGCTTTCTAGGACACTGTCGATTTTAATCTTGCTTAATCTGTTTCGCACTTCTTCTACGATTTTTGGGTTGGCATTCCCTTCGATATACATGATCCCGACAGTCGTTTCTGTTAATGTTCCAATTCTCATTTGTTCTAATCGCAACTTGGAACTGGGAATTTTTCTCCGAATTAGAGCAGTATTGGTGCGAATATTTTCTGTAAACCCTTCCCGTGGACCTCTGATAACTACTTGGTTTTCGGGCTCTGTTACTCCCCGACTTTCCCATCCTTTGGAATTTGCAATAAGGGCTTTTTTTTCACCTTCGATGAGGATCACAGATGCCCCTCTAAGCAGCTCATTTATAATCTTTGTTTGATTTTCCGATTCTATGACCTCGCCCACATTTAATAATTGGTCCTTAACGACAGTTCGTGGTGATAGGTTGGAATGTTCCGGATATTCAGTTAATAAGGTTTGAAAAAAGTGGTTTACAATACTGTTACTAACAAGACCATCTGTATAAAGCAGGGCTGCAGGAATTCTTTTTTCCTTCCCTAATGTGAACCGTCGCACGATTACATCTGGGCTATTTCCTAATTGATTTATGATTTTTGTAATCGTATCTTCTAAATTTGCTGAAATAGGAATGACTGGCCTATTTTGTTGTTGGGGTTGCTTATTTCTGTGTTTATTCTTATTAAACCAAGAGCGAATGAACATCCTTTCTCACTTCCCAATTCTGGTGATTAAGTAATAGTATGGTATTTTTTTTGTAGATTATGCATAACAAAAATTTTCCAATTCCCTCTATTTCAATGGTTCTACGTTCTTGGCAGATTTTACATGCCTGAGCGAACATTGATCTATGTTACCATGTACCTAACAAAACAAAATCTATCTAAATTCTATGAAAAATCGCTTTTTACAAAAGTGATGGTTTCATAGATTTAGAAAAAAATGGGAGGTCATGTATGAGATATCTAGCAAAGCGGCTGATTACTTTGGTATTGACTATGGCGATGTTTTTTGCCACTTCTTTTGTCTTTTTGCCAAGTGGATCAGTTCAAGCAGCGACAATAACAAGTACAAACATTGTAGAGGATGCCTTAAGTTTACTTGGCTCTCCATATCGGTTTGGCGGCGAATCCCCACAAACTGGTTTTGACACGTCAGGTCTTGTCTATTATGTCTATCAAAAGAACGGTATAACCGTTCCGAGAACGGTAAAATACCAGGCATTTTATGGTGTGCATGTGGATCGAAATGAATTACAAGCAGGGGATATTGTCTTCTTTTCCTATAAAGGGGATGTTCCCAATTTTGTCGGAATCTATATTGGAAATGGACAATTTGCTTCCTCATTTAGTGGAAAAGTAGAGGTTCATTCTTTAAACAGTAATTATTTTGATCAAAGGTATTTTGGAGCAAGAAGATTTATCATAGATGGACAAGCCGTAGCACAGCCTACAACTGCAGCACCAACCAATATATCAAGTAATACAAGTAGCTCTAATTCAAGTACAGTGCCAACGACAACAACTCAAGCTCCAACTCTAACGAATCAATTGGCAGATGCGATTATTCAAACAGGTTTGAAATATTGGGGTGTCGACTATAAATTCGGAGCCGATTATGACAAAGATGGTACCTATAAGTTCGATTGTTCTAGCTTTACGCAAAAAGTTTATGGAGAAAATGGTATTAGACTTCCTCGTAGTTCTCGCCAGCAGGCAACGGTAGGAACTTATGTAAAAAGAAGTGATATTCAAAAAGGAGATTTGCTCTTTTTTGCTACAGCTGGTAAGTTTGTAAATGGCAAACCATATATCGATCATGTAGGGATTGCCAAAGAGGTTCTATCGAATGGAACGATTATAATTCTCCACACCTATAAACCAGGTGTTGGGGTGACCACATCCACCATGTATCCAAACTCAGGCTATTGGAATAAGACTTTCCTTTTTGCGAAACGAGTTATTCAATAACAAAAATGAGGTTCGGTTTTCCGAGCCTCATTTTTTGAGAGAAATGGCTTCCTGACCTCTAATAAGCTTGGCTTGTATGATTCAGCGCAATTTTATAGCGAGCTTTCCCACTCTTCTTTGCTCCAATTTCCCCAACCTAAAATCAAAGTTGGTTTTCCTGTTGGTCCTTTTGTTAACGCAAATGCTTGCATGTCGGTGGCAAAACAAAGTTTTAGACTAGGGATATTGTCATTGGCCACCTTAACATAGAAACGGTCTAAGAATTTTTGGGCTTCTGTGATCAGTTGATAAGCAATTCCTTTCTTACGTGTTTTCGGATGAACGACAATAAAAGCTTGCTTCAGTCCATAATGGATGATGGCTAGAACACCAACGATCATTTTCTGATCAACCATGACATAAATAAGATCGCCATTTTCAGGGGTAAGTTTTTTGAAAGGAGTTTGTTTTAACCAATCGATGGCTTTTTTGGTAATATGGTTATCTCCATATTTTTGGATAAAGCGAATCAGTATTTGCCGATGTTGGTCATTCGTATCTCTTGTGATTTTGATCATCCTCATACTTTCCCTCCTTTAGGGACAAAACCAGATAAATAGCGGAAGTATTGAATTAAGCGTAAAAGAGATGTTTCTCGAATATTTGGTTCGTCAAATTCCATCGGTTTGGCATTGGCTTCAAAGAACCAGAGATTTCCGTTTTTATCAATTCCTAAATCCATTGACATTTCACCAAGAAGATGGTCAGTTTTTGCTTCAATATGTTTAGCGATTTTCACTGCGAGCCTAGCTATTTTTTCTTTCCATTTATTTGACAGTCCTTTATCAGCAAAGGTTTCTTTAAAGACTTGATCCACCGATTGAATATATCCACCTTGGGGAACATGGGTGGTAATGCTTTGTTTTCCAGCTACGCGTACACCGATACCAGTCACTTTCCACTGGTTTTTCCCGTTTTTTTGGACCAATACTCGGAGGTCATAGGGTTGTTGTTGATAAGTGTTTAGAAAAATACCTTGTTGAATAATATATTTTTTGTTCTTGGCAAGGGAATGGACTTTCTGCCATAAGGATTGGAAGTTTCTAAAACTTTGGTGATAGGTCATTTGCTTGGTTTGATAGGTAAGATAGAAATGATTTTCTTTTTTTTCAATTTTCATAAATCCGATTCCTGCTTTTCCATTTACTGGCTTTAGATATAGCATGGTATATTGTTGAAGATAGCGACTTAGATCTTCTTCTTTTAAAATGGTGGTATCCGGAAGGATTTTAGTCAGTTCTTTATTCTCACTCATCCATTGATGTAAAGCCCATTTATTGAAAAAATAAGGATTAAAAAAAGGAATGTTTTCTTTAACTAAATACTCTAAAACTGCTTTTACACTAGGTTTGCTTTCTTCTTTTCGACTTGGGATGCGATTATACACCACATCAGGGAAAGGAAGAATCTGTGTTACCCATTTTTTTTGATTGGAATCATAAATATATGCTTTTACTGTTTGGTCGATTAAGTCTACCTCTTCAGCAGGGAAAACAAAGATGAATACTCCTGCTTTTTTGCCCATTTGGATAATATCAATGAAATTTTTGACATTTCCTTTAAATCCTTGAGTTCCTTTTGTCGTTAGGATGCCAACAAAAGGTCCAGCTTTGTAACCTTTATCTTTTTTGATCAAGCGAATGGGATAGGTATAAGGCAATTTTGCTGGGCTGATTTTATAAGATGTCGTCGCTATGTTTTTGATTTGATTGTGTGAACCTACAGCAAGGGGATAAATGGCATGATCAAATTTTTTTGTATTCGTTTTAGAAGGAAGGATTATTTTCCATGATTGTGAAGGGTGAATTTGTAACCAGGCATATTGGGGTATGGCCATTAGATAACTCCTCCCTTGTTTGATTTAAAATCCAGATAAGTAAGTGGAATATTCAAGAAGAGATCGTCTTGATGTATGGCTAGCTGCTTTTAAATTCGGATGCTTAAAAATGGACCGGCCTGGTTTTGAATTCACTTCAAATAACCATATTTGTGCATCTTGATCAATTCCCATATCAAGTCCCAATTCGCCTATCGGGGTTGTTGATTTTTCTTCAACGACTTGAGCGATTTGCAGTGCTGCCTGATTTAATCTTTCGAGAATGTCAGTTGCGTCTGAATGAAACTGTTGTTCTATGAATTGTTTAGCGTCAAGCAATTTTCCTCCTGATCGAATATGTGTAGTCACACTGCCGTTGCCAGCAACCTTGGCACCAATAGCGACAACATTCCATTTGTTCGCCCTGTTTTTATGCATGTGTACACGGAAATCTACAGGTCGATTTTGATATTTTAGTAAATGAATTCCCTGCTGGATGAGGTAATGATTTGCTTTATGTTTATTTCTAAGAATGGTTTGATAAAGATTATGGAGATTTTTAAATGAAATGGCTCGATTTTGATTTTGCTGGCGGTAAAATAGAAGGTAATGATTGCGTTCTTTTTGAATCTTATAAATTCCAAGACCAAGGCTTCCCTCTGAAGGTTTTAGGTAGACCAGCGGATATTTGCTTAACATATATTCCAAAGTAGAAATATGGGAACTTAAATAAGTTTCAGGAAAATATTTTTTGATTCTGTCATCTACGGAAAGGATCTGGTGCATTTCCCACTTATTGAAAAAATTTTGGTTAAATAGTATTCCTCCAAGTCGTTGATAGTTTTCTTTAAATTGTACAACGGCAGGTGTTTTCTCAGTGGTTCGGTTAGGTACGCGGTTATAGACAACATCAGGTAGAGGAACTCTTATTTGTTGCCATTCTTTTCCCTTTAACTGTGGAAGATAAAAAAAACCGTTTACGGTTCTACTTGGCCAGTCGACTTGCTCCGGGGTAAAGACAAAATAATAAGCAGGATAGAAGGGTTCAGGTTCTAATAATTTTTTAAAAAACTGACTAAATGGGTTTTCAAATTCAGAAGTTGAATTAGTAAATTTTTTTCCTGAATAATCGGTTGTTAATATCCCAATAAGAGGGCCAATGCGGATTCTATTGTTCTCTCTCTTGATCATGATTTGTTTTTGGTAGGGGAGGTGAAGTTTTTTATAAACCGAAGAAGAAAGGAACGTTTGATCTTGGTTCATTTTTTTCTCTAACACTTTTACATCTAAATGTTTCAGGCCCAAAAAAAGATCTATTTTTTGATTAGGTTTTATCCCTAATTGGTGGATCAGTTTTTTTGATAGAAAGATGGTGTTATTCTGGGATGGAAAGATACGGAGTTTGGTGGAAATGGATGTCATTGTGCATTTCCTCCTAATGATCGATTTTTTGCTAAATATTTCGTATAAAGAATGGGCTGGCTCACAGATTTTATGATTGTCTGTTCTTCACCTAGGATCGAAAATACATTTCTGCCCGGCTTTGAATTCACTTCGATGATCCATACTTTTCCTTGTTGATCAATGCCAAGATCAAGACCTAATTCGAACAGTTCTCCGTGGGATTGTTCTATAAACGGGGGAATAGTTTTGGCAAAAGAGTGAATTAGTTCAAGGATCTCTTTTGCTTTATAGTGTGAAAATTCTTTTTGGATGAGGTGAACGGCTGATTCTACTTTTCCGCCTCCATGAAGATTTGAGGTAATATTACTGGCATCGCCGATTCGTGCTGCCATTCCGGTGGTTTCCCATTGCCCGTTTTCGTTTTTTTGAACTAATACCCTAATATCATATGGTTGATACTGTGAAGTGGTTAAATTTAAATACTGTTGAATAAGGTATCGTTTTTCTTTTGTAAACGAATGAATCCAATTAAGGAACTCTTTTTTGTTTTGAAAGATAAGGTGGATTTTTTTATTGTTATAGGCCCTTCCTAAGATATGGTAAGCACGATTTTGGATACTTACTTTTATCACACCTTTACCATGGCTTCCTCCGATTGGTTTTAGAATGATTGGCATTGTCGATAACCACTGAAAAAGCTGGTTTTCTCCTCGATAGATTGCCGTTTTGGGGAGATGAGATTTGAAAAGGGGATTGGTTGAAAGAATCTGATAAACTTCCCATTTTCCCTTTAACCCATTTCCTAAAAATGGGATTCGTTCTTGTTTGATTTTCTTGATATAAGGAAGATAAGTTCGGTATTCTTTTCTTGACGAATAAAAACATCGATCATAGATAAATGTGGGGATGGGGAAAATTTTTGTCTCGAAGCGGTTTTTATAGGGATTATACTGAAATCCATTTGTTGTTTTGCTTTTCCAATCGATCGAGTCTGGATAGAAGACATAGACATCAATATTATTTTTTTTCCCAATTTTATATAATTGTTTAAAATACTCTTTCTCAAAAAAGAGGTATTTTTTATTCTGGCATGTCATAATACCCAATATGGTTTTGCGGTTTTTCATTTTCGCCTACTCCCTTTTACCCTTTCAGGAAAACCAGTAAGAAAGCGTACATATTGAATCAGACGATGAACGGAAGGTCTTGGTCCAGCTAAGGTCGTTTCTTCTGTTTTCGATGGCTTGGAGTTAACTTCTAGGAGCCAAATTTTCCCATCGTTATCTAAACCTAGGTCAATACCTAATTCTGCAAAATGACCAGATGTTGATTCTTCCAGTTTTTTGGCAATTTGTAAAGCTAATTTACGAAAATGTTCTTTTTTTATGGTTTTGCTTAATTCTGGACTTGCTTGGCGAATAGTTGCCATTACACCTGCTTGTGTTCCACCTCTAGCAAGATTCGATACAAATTGCTGATCATTGGCGATTCTTGCAATCATCGATGTAATCGACCAATGGCCCCGGCCGTTTTTTTGAACAAGAATGCGAAAATCGATGGGACGCCGATTCAGTTGAATTAAGTTAAGTCCCTCTTGGATTAAATAAGGTTCCGATTGTAATCGAGGATAAAGGTGTTTAAGTAGCTTATTTAAGTTTTTAAAATAGAATGTAGATGCCCCATTGATCCGTGAATATTGAACAATATATTGTTCGGGTGACCGTTCGATTTTAATAATCCCTTTACCTAATGCACCATTGGTCGGTTTTAGATAAACGATCGGGTATTTTTTTATCATCTCTTTGAGAGATTGGTTTCCTTTAAAATAAGTGGTTTCTGGCATAAATTGATGAATCGAAGTTTTTTTCAGCATTTCATATACTTGCCATTTATTTAAAAAGTGCTCATTAAAAAAAGGAATTTGTTTTTGTAATTCAGCGATCTTTGCTTTGAATTTTCTTTCTTGACTGCGAGATGAGATTCGATTATAAATCACATCAGGCAAGGGGAATATTCCCACTTCCCATTGATTATTGCGATAGAACCATCCCTGAATGGTTTGCGATCCATGATAAATATCTTGAATGGTGAAAATATAAAATAAAATCCCTTGATTTCTTGCAAGAAGAGCAACCTCTTTAAAGAACTCTGTTAATTTGCCAAATGGGGTTTGGGGTTGTTTAGGATTGACGCTTTGTACTAATATGCCGAAAATCGGGCCTAACAATAGTCCTTTTTCTTTATCAAATTTCGCGTTAAGCAATGTACCATTTGGGATATGAAGTTGTGTTGCAAGATCAGATGGGATTCGCATTAAATTGCCGCTATTGGAGCTAAGAGTCACTTTTACCTCGGTTATTATTTTTCCAAATTTAAGGGAGATGGGTTGATTGATGGGAAGGTTGAGCCGATTGATTGTAGCGATATTTGCATAGATCGTCGGTTTTTGCTGATCTTCTTGTGTTTCAACTTGAACTTGTACGATACCCATTCGCTTCTCCCCTTTCCAAAACAAAAATAAACTACTATCATAATATGTTTTTAAAATTTAGGTGTGTTAGGCATTGGCCTTGAAAGGATGAAAGGAGATAACGTCATGATTCAACTATTTATGTCTATCTTCATTGGCGCAATCATCGGAGCACTTACAAATGAATTGGCGATCCGTATGTTGTTTCGCCCTTATCAACCATGGAAAATTGGAAATTGGCAAGTCCCTTTTACACCTGGTGTAATCCCAAAAAGACGAGAAGAAATTGCTGAGAAATTAGGGAATATGGTGGAAAAGTATTTATTTACGGCAAAAGGTTTAAAGGAATTTATCGAAAAAACGAATATGAAAGAAAAACTGTACCAAAAATTGCTTGAAAAGTTAAAAGGATATCGAGAACAAAATATGAGAATTGGTGATGTATTCGCTGCGTTTTTTCATCATGATTTGGCTAGTTTGTCTAAATATATGCCTATATATATAAAAAAAAGTGAATGGAAAAAGAAAAGTATAGAAGAGCTTTTCTCGCAAGACATTTTAGAGAGAGTTGAGGAACAAATTGACAATCTTGCTGTTACTTTTATCGGTGAAATGAAAGATTATCTCCATTCTGAACAAGGAGCTAGGTGGTTAGAATCGATTATTTTTGAGCTTCTTGAAGGAAGAAAGATGTTAGGATTTTTGGCAGGAATATTTTTTGATGGAACACAACTTTTACAAAAATTACAGGCTTATTTGGATCAACTTCTTGATCAACCAAATGCCTATCAAATTTTTGTTACCTTTCTTCGGAAGGAATGGAACCAATTAAAAACAAAGCCGATGGAAACATGGATCAATCCAATCGAACCGTACTTGGAAGAACAAATCGGGAATTGGATCAAGCAAAGTGTGGCCAAAATTGAAGAAATACCCATTGGACAAGCAGTTGATTTCCTGCTTGAAAACAATTTTTTAGAGCGCTTCTATGAGCAAATCTTTGGATTCATTCAAGAGCGTTTGGAACATTGGTTTTCTTATTTATCAATAGCAAAAGTGGTAAGAGAAGAAGTAAATCGCTTCTCCCTAAAAGAGTTAGAGAAGATGATCGTAGAGGTATCTGGAAAAGAATTAAAAATGATTACCTTTTTTGGCGGGATTTTAGGTGGGTTGATTGGCTTATTTCAGGGACTTTTGTTCCTCTTTTATTCATAATCAAAAACTTTCAGAATACTTGTGTAATATGGTAAATTATAGATAAGAATAGAAAAGGGAGGGGGAATATGGCGAATATTTATGATATCGCTTTTGAATTAGCTCGGGCAATAGAAAAAGATGAGAATTATCTTTTGGTGAAACAACTTTCGCAAAAGGTAATGAATCACCCGGAAAAAAGTAAAAAAGTAGATGAGTTTCGTTTTCAGCAATTTCAACTGCAAAAGAATCAGATGCAAGGATCACCTGTGGGGCCTAAAGAAATGGAAAAAATGAATCAACTTTATGAAGAATTAATTAAAGACTTAGAATTGAAACAACTTCTAGAAGCGGAACAACGGTTGAGTGTCCTTTTTGCCGATATCAATCGGATTTTGACCGGTCCATTAGAAAGAATTTATACAAAAGATGAAAACTTTAATTAAAAGGTGGGGTTAGAATGGACATTCGTTATCATGGACATAGTTGTATAGAATTAAGAGGTGAAAAATACAGTATCATTATCGATCCATTTATTACAGGAAATACTCATGCGAAAGTTGCGATTGATGAAATTAAGGTAGACTACATTTATATTACCCATGGTCATGGTGACCATATTGGCGATGCGGTACAAATTGCCAAAAATAATGCCGCAACGATTATCGCTCCATTTGAATTAGCCACTTATATGAGCTGGCAAGGGGTTAAGGCTCATCCATTACATATCGGTGGAAGCTATTCCTTTGAATTTGGTCGGGTGAAAGCAACACAAGCGTTCCATGGTTCTGGATTTGTCGATGAGGGGAACAAACAGATTATCTATTTGGGTATGCCAAGTGGAGTCATTGTTGAGATGGACGGGAAAAAGATTTATCATGCAGGAGATACGGGGTTGTTTGGCGATATGAAGTTACTAGAACGTGAACAATTGGATGTAGCTTTTCTGCCAATTGGGGGCAATTTCACCATGGGATTGGAAGATGCATTGTTAGCAGCGGAATGGATTAAAGCGAAGAAAACGATTCCGATTCACTATAATACCTTCCCTATTATCCAAGAAGATCCTCAAGCATTTGTCAATCGTTTACAAGAAAAAGGACTAAGTAGCGAAGTTCTTCCCATGAATCAGTGGGTGAAGTTGTAAGGGTGAATAAAAAACTTATTCTTTCATTCAAAAGAAATACACGGAAAAACGGATCAATAACTGAAGAAAAACAGTATATTCAGTTTGAAGTGCAAAAAGAAAAAGGTATCCTAACATCAAATATCCTCGATGGATTTACAATCGAGGTCGAAGAGTTATTCAGATAAATCTTGTTCTATCTTGTCTGCCTCCTACATACAGTGGAATAGGAGGGACAGTATATGAGACTATTAAAATCAATCGTCTATTTTATCATCGCCTTAGCGAGCTTGTTTTATGCGATACCCAGAATCCCTTTATTTCAAGGTGACTTATCAGCTCAAATCTTTGCCGTTACATGGATCCTCTTTGCGTTGCTTGTCGTTGGGGCCCATTTAGATCAACTCCTCTTCTTAGATGAAGAAAAACGCAAACAACTAGCTAGGATAAAAAAATATCAACGCCTAAAAAAAGAACAAGAAATCTTACATCTTCAACCGAAACGGATACAGATGGTACAAGGAAAACGCTAACTAGCTCCCTTACAAAATCTGAATGGCTTGTATGTTCTAACGCTTTTTTAGAACATACAAGCCTATTTTTATTTGCTCTTCAATCTGTTATAATATAGTACAACAGATGTGGGGAATTAAAGTATAACAGTATGGAAAGTACGGTGAGTTTATGGCAACCAAACACGAAAAAATTCTACAATATATTGAAAGTTTACCCATAGGTCACAAGATCTCTGTAAGACAGATAGCAAAAGAAATGAACGTAAGTGAAGGGACCGCCTACCGAGCGATAAAAGAGGCAGAGAATCAAGGTTTTGTCAGTACCATTGAACGGGTAGGAACGGTTCGGATTGAAAAAAAACATAAAGCAAACATTGAAAAATTAACCTTTGCCGAAGTGGTAAATATTGTTGATGGACATGTTCTTGGGGGTAGGAATGGATTATACAAAACCTTAAACAAATTCGTTATCGGTGCGATGAAATTAGAAGATATGATGAAATACGTCGACCCAGGTAACTTGTTGATTGTCGGGAATCGCGTACAAGCACACAAGTTAACTTTAAAGCAAGGGGCAGCAATTTTAATTACCGGGGGATTTGATACCAGTGATGAAGTGAAAAAACTGGCGGATGAAAGGGAGCTGCCGGTTATTTCTACAAGCTATGACACATTTACGGTTGCTTCATTAATCAATCGTGCCATCTATGATCGCTTGATTAAAAAAGAGATCATGATGGTAGAAGATATCATTCATGGACAAAAAGAAGTGATGATCTTAAAGGACAGGCAACTCGTATCAGACTACCATTTACTTGTAGAAAAGACAAAGCACAGTCGCTTTCCCGTTGTTGATGATCAAATGAAATTGGTTGGAATTGTAACTTCAAAAGATATCCTTGATAAAGATAAAAACCTAACCATTGATAAAGTCATGACCAAAAACCCGATTTCTGTCACTGCAAAAACTTCCATCGCGTCAGCTGCGCACATGATGGTCTGGGAAGGGATTGAACTACTGCCTGTGATCGATACGCATCGTAAACTAATTGGGGTCATCAGCCGTCAAGATGTACTCAAAGCTTTGCAATATATCCAAAAAAAGCCGCAAATTGGGGAAACAATCGATGACATTATAATGAAACCTTTTGAAGAACAAAAGGCAGAAGATGGGTCGATTATCTTTAAAGGAGAAGTGACTCCGCAAATGACCAACCAGCTTGGTTCTTTGTCAACAGGGCCATTAGCTAGCTTAGTGATCGAATCTGCCCACCGCATTTTGCGTCAGTATAAAAAAGGAGATCTTGTTCCTGAGAATTTGATGATTTATTTTGTGAAGCCTGTCCAAATCGAAAGTGTTTTAGAGATTCGTCCGAAAATCATTGAAGTCAGTCGAAAGTTTGGGAAAGTGGATGTTGAAGTCTACCACAAAAACCAGTTGGTAAGTAAAGCTCTAATTACATCGCAAGTAATTGAACGATGAAATGGCTTGTATAAAATGGAAAGCCGTAAGGTTAGGAGCAGCGTTAGATCATACAAGCCAGTGATTCTAATAAGGATAGAAAAAGCGGTTGGATGCTTTCTTATTGATGTTCTTGTACAGAGATCCAGATTCTTGTGATTGGTCCGACATAAATAATGTTCACCTTTACTGTAAATTGTCGTTTTCCAACAGTAAAATTCTTATTATTTAACAATTGATAAATCATTTCTGGCGCTTCGCCAATATCTTCGACTTTTTTGCCAACAAGAAAATAAGTCTCGTCAATTAAGACCTCAAGAAGTTCTGCTTCAATGTATCCGTTCAGTTTCTCTTGAATGTGAAATTGAACAGAACGAATGAGCTGATTCTTACTTTTGATTTTTTTCTCTAATTGCAAAACTTCAAGGTCGGCTTTCGTTTCTCTTAATTCATTTTTTAACTGTTCATTTTCAGTGATTAAATGGTCAATATGTTTGCCATGAAGAGATAAGTAAAAGAACATCCCCAAAAAAATACCCATAACAAAGAAAATGAGACAACGAATCCAAACTTTATGCAAAACCCAAGAGATATAACGCATTATTCCATATCTCCTTTTATGAGCCAAAGGATCACGATTCTGCCGGAATAAGCTCCGACTAAGCCTGTTATAATCATTAAAAGTTGGCGAACAATACCTGATAGATTTCCATCAAATAAACCACTTTCAAAAGTTTTAAATGAATCAAAAGTACCCCCTAGAGAAACAACCAATGCCCAAATTTTTAGGTCAGTAGAAAGTTCTTTAATAGTTAGAATCGGAGGTTGATGAGTCAAGAAAGCACCGATTCCCCCAAAGAGAGATCCACCGATCACAACGCCAAAAGCAAGAAAAAATGACATGATTAAATTGGTAATAAAAGCTCCCATCGTATTTCCCCTTATCAACAAGAATAGAAACTTGATGACGAAATTTTCCTTTATACTAGAATGTATGGGACAAATCTAGAAATCATGATAAGAATCAGTGAGGCTAAAACTTGAGGTGTCAGCTATGACGAATTTTGTTCACTTACATGTTCATACCGAATATAGTTTGCTAGATGGGGCAAGTCGAATCGACCATTTAGTGAAAAAGGCGAAAGATCTGGGAATGTCGGCTTTAGCGATTACTGATCATGGTGTCATGTATGGAGTGGTTCCTTTTTATCTAGCCTGCAAAAGGGAAGGGATGAAACCGATCATCGGAGTTGAAGCCTATATAACGTCAGGTCACCGAACCGATCGAATTTCACGACAAGAACAAAAAATTTATCATTTAGTGTTATTAGCAGAAAACGAGACGGGCTATAAAAATCTGCTGAAATTGACTTCGTTTGCCCATTTAGAAGGGTTTTATTATAAACCGCGAATCGATAAAGAGCTATTAAAAGAATATCATGATGGAATTATCGCTTTAAGCGCTTGTTTAAAAGGTGAAATAAACGACCATCTATTACAAGGTCAATATGAAAAAGCAAAAGAAGTTGCTCTCGAATATCAATCGATTTTTGGAAAAGAAAATTTTTATTTAGAGATTCAAGATCACGGTCTATCTGAACAGAAGCGACTATTAGAAGGGTTGATCAAGTTATCACAGGAAACGGGAATTCCTATCGTTGCCACGAACGATGTTCACTATGTAGAAAAAGAGGATGCCCTCATTCAAGATATATTAATGGCAATTGGCACAGGAAGTACGTTAGAAGATGAAAAACGGTTTCGCTTTCCTACTAAAGAGTTTTATCTAAAAAGCGCCAAGGAGATGAGAGATCTATTTTCTCATTTGCCAGAGGCATTAGAGAATACTATAAAAATTGCAGATCGTTGCCAATTAGAGATTCCGACAAATTTATCCATTTTACCGAAGTTTCCTGTACCTAATTCCGTTACTTCAGAACAATATTTAGAAGCCTTAGCCTATAAGGGGTTAGAAAAACGCTATCAACAAATTACAAAAGAGATCAAAGATCGTCTCGATTATGAGCTATCCGTAATAAAAAAAATGGGCTTTTCCGATTATTTTTTAATTGTCTGGGATTTTATGAAATATGCTCATAAGAAAGGGATTATGACAGGACCAGGAAGAGGGTCTGCAGCAGGTAGTTTGGTCGCTTATGTTTTAGGAATTACCAATGTTGATCCGATAAAGTATGGACTTTTGTTTGAACGGTTTTTAAATCCAGAACGAGTCAATATGCCTGATATTGATATTGATTTTCATTATGAGCGTCGTGATGAAGTAATCCAGTATGTGAAGGAAAAGTATGGGGAACATCGTGTCGCGCAAATTATTACTTTTGGAACGTTTGCCGCTAAAGCAGCTATTCGCGATGTGGGCCGAGTTCTGAATATCACTTACAGCAAAGTGGACAAAATTGCAAAACTCATCCCAAATCAATTAGGAATTACGATTGAAAAAGCTCTAAAAGAAAATCCTGAATTATTAACCTTATATCAACAAGATGAAGAAACGAAAAAAATCTTACAAATTGCAATGAAAATTGAAGGGATGCCAAGACATCACTCCACTCATGCAGCTGGAGTTGTCATTGGCGACCGGCCGTTAGAAAATTACACTCCATTGCAGGAAGGTCAAGGGAATATTCCTCTTACCCAATATTCAATGGGGATATTGGAAACTATTGGCTTGTTAAAAATGGATTTCTTAGGTCTGCGAAATTTGACCATTATTGAAAGAACGTTGGATTGGATTGAAAAAACGAAAGGAAAACGAATCTCACTTCAACAATTGGATGAGAAAGATCATAAAACTTATGAATTGTTAAGCCAAGGAAATACCAAAGGAGTCTTTCAATTGGAATCCCCGGGGATGATTCGTGTATTAAAAGAATTAAAACCAAGCCGTTTTGAGGATATTGTAGCGATTCTTGCATTATATCGTCCCGGTCCAATGGAGTACATTCCTGAATATATTAAAGCCAAATTTGGACAAAAAGAAGTGACTTATCCCCATGAAAGCTTAGAACCAATCCTAAAGGATACCTATGGAATCATTGTCTATCAAGAACAAATCATGCAAATTGCTTCAAAGATGGCAGGATTTAGCTTAGGGGAAGCTGACCTTTTACGAAGAGCGGTAGGAAAAAAGAAAAGGGAGATTTTAATTCAAGAACGGGAACATTTCGTCAAAGGAGCAATAAAAAACGGTTACGAGGGAAAAGTGGCCAATGATGTGTATGATATGATTGTACGATTTGCAGATTACGGGTTTAACCGCTCCCATGCTGTCGCTTATGCTGTCATTGCCTTTCAAACCGCTTACCTAAAAGCTCATTATCCTGTTGAATTTATGACAGCTTTGATTTCTGAATCAATAGGGAATCCGGAAAAGGTTACCGAATATATTGAAGAAGCAAGAAAAATGGGCATCGAAGTTTTACCTCCAGATGTCAAACATAGTTTCTATTCATTTTCCATAGAAGGAAATAAAATTCGCTTTGGTCTTGGTGCCATTAAAAATATTGGCGTTTCTGTGATTGAATCGATTCTTCATTTACGAAAAAGCAAGAAAGAGATTCGTAGTATCTTGGATTTTTGTATGGAAGTGGACGCAAAAGTTTGTAACCGAAAAACGATGGAATCCCTCATTCTAAGCGGAGCTTTTGACTCCTTTGGCATTCATCGAGCAAAACTTTTGGCCAATTTGGACGATCTTTTAGAACGAATTCAGAAGCGAAAAAAACTGCAAAACGATTTACAAATCGATTTATTTGCTGATCTAGATCCTTCCTCAGAGATTGAATTTGATTGGATCGAGGTGAAGCCTTTTTCTGAACAAGAACAACTAAAAAAAGAAAAAGAGTTACTTGGGGTTTACTTATCTGGAGATCCCTTAAAAGAGTATCGGGAACTGTTAAAAGCTTATACTTCCCATCATTTTACTGAATTTGCCCATTTGCAAGATGGTGAAAGGATCACTTTTGGCGGTTTATTAACAGAGTTAAAACCAATTGTCACGAAAAAGGGCGATCCCATGGCCTTTGCAGAACTAGAGACAGACGGACATCTGGTAGAACTGGTGTTATTCCCTAAAGTCTATCAGAAATATTTTTCTCAACTGCAAATTGACCAAGGAGTTTTGATCCGAGGGAAGATAGACAAGCAGGAAGAAAAAGTGAAAATCATTGTGGAGAAAGTGTCTTTATTATCCAACTTGAAGGATCATTTTCATTCAAAAGTGATGATGATCAAAATCGCAAAGGAAAACGAAAATACCAAAACATTGACAAAACTACAAAACGTTTTAACCAAAAGACAAGGGAACGTACCTGTCATCCTTTATTATGAGCAAGGGAAAAAATCAAGACGTTTGTCAAGGAAATATTGGGTAACATTCGATGAAGGACTGAAACAAGAAATCGAAACTATACTTGGCGAAAATAGTGTTGCCATCCATTTTGAATAGTTGATTGTATTCAGAACATTCAAGATGATAAAAAATTTTTTTCAAATCAAATTTTTTCGTGCTATCTGTTCCAAGATTCTGTTATAATGGTAGTGGTCAGACCACTAGGGAAGACTGTCTGGATTATTTTAATAGAAAAAAGTGGGGAGTTGTTGGTCTTGTCTACATTAAAAGAAGAAGCTTTAAAGATGCATCGTGAAAATCAAGGGAAATTGCAAGTAAGTGCAAAAGTACCGCTGATGAACGCACACGATCTCAGTTTGGCTTATTCGCCAGGGGTAGCCGACCCATGTATGGCCATTCACGAAGACAAGGAAAAAGTTTATGAGTACACCATGAAAGGAAATACCGTCGCCGTAGTATCAGATGGGACTGCTGTACTCGGACTTGGAAACATTGGACCTGAAGCAGCAATGCCTGTCATGGAAGGGAAGTCTGTTCTATTTAAAAATTTTGCAGGCGTAGATGCGTTTCCAATTTGTCTCAATACTACAGATGTGGATAAAATTGTAGAGACAGTGAAACTCCTAGAACCAACCTTTGGTGGTGTGAACTTAGAAGATATCGCAGCTCCAAATTGTTTTATTATTGAAGAACGTTTGAAAAAAGAACTAAATATTCCTGTTTTTCATGATGATCAACATGGAACAGCGATTGTTACCTTAGCTGGTTTAATTAATGCGCTAAAACTCGTGGATAAAAAGATGGATGAGATCAAAGTGGTGGTGAATGGAGCGGGGGCTGCTGGGATTGCTATTGTCAAACTATTAATGAGTGTTGGTGTTAAAGACGTGATCATGTGTGACACCAAGGGAATTATCTATGAAGGTCGTCCCGTTGGTATGAACCCTGTAAAAGAGGAAATTGCAAAGATTACGAATAAAGAAAAAGTGCAAGGCACTCTTGCAGATGCATTAAAAGGTGCAGATGTTTTCATCGGTGTATCGGTAGCAGGTGCAGTAACTCAAGATATGGTAAAATCAATGAATAAAGACGCGATCATTTTTGCAATGGCCAATCCGGTGCCAGAGATTTTCCCAGATGAAGCAAAAGCAGCAGGTGCCAGAGTCGTTGGAACGGGTCGTTCAGACTTGCCAAATCAAGTGAACAATGTATCTGCATTTCCAGGAATTTTTAGAGGGGCCCTTGATGTTCGAGCAAGGGATATCAATGAAGAGATGAAAATTGCTGCTGCTTATGCGATTGCAGAACTGATTAATGAAGATGAATTAACAGAAGATTATGTGATTCCACATCCATTTGATCCGAGAGTCGCACCAAAAGTAGCCGGAGCTGTTGCAAAAGCAGCAATGGAGACAGGAGCTGCACGTATTCAAGTTGATGTAAAAGAAATTGAAGAGAAAACAAGAAGATTATCTGTAATAAAATAGTTGAGAATGAAGTAAAAGTAAAATGGGGTGGCTCAATGCTCGATGATACGAAAAATCGAAAGTTATATCAAGAAGTTTTAGTTAAAATTAATGAAATCATCAAGGAAGATAATTTACAAGTAGGTGATCGTTTACCTTCTGAACGAGAACTCGCAGAACGACTCAAAGTAGGAAGATCGTCTGTTCGTGAAGCGTTGAGGGCATTGGAGTTACTCGGTTTAATTTCGACAAGACATGGAGAAGGTACATTTATTGAAGATTCCACTTCTCATCACCTAGTAGAGATTCTTGCTTTCTTTATTTTAAGGGATCAAAAATCAAAAAAAGATCTTTTAGAGATGAGAAAGATCATTGAATTAGATGCAGTAGGACTTGCTGCAGAGCGTATTACCGAAGAACAAATTCGCAAAATGGAACGTTTATTAGATGAAACCCAAAAGCGAATCAAGTCAGGTTTATTACCTGATGAAGAAGATTTTCTCTTTCATCAATATATTGCACTTGCAAGTGAAAATTATCTATTGTTTCGCATTTGGCGAGCGATTGTTGACTTTGGCCGAACGATTTTAAAAGACTCCCTTAAACGTCATGGGAGATCAGAAATTTCCATTCAAGAGCATCGGTACATTCTAGAAGCGCTTAGAATGAAAGATAGGGAAGAGGCGGAGCGAAGAATGAAAATGCACTTAGAAAAGAGCCAATTTTTTGCCTAATTGTACTCCCAAGAAAAATCGTCTAAAATAGAATAAATGGTCATAGAGCATGCTAGGAATGATGAGGGGGATCATCATGTGGACAGTCATCTATATTGCACCAAATGAAAAAGTAGCTACCAAAATCAAAGACCAACTAACTGCTGAAGGATTCCTAGTGAAAATAAGAGAAAGCCAGGTTTCAAATCAATTTGAAATCTTAGTACCAAAGGGAGAATTAGGCGAGATCCATGAAGTTTTGACAAAGATTCTAACTTAGCTTAACTTCTTTCTAACCTTCCAATGCGAGGTGTTGATGTGTTAAAAGATTTCTTTTTTAAACAAAAAAGATTTGCTACCATTCCGTCTGAACACGCGAAGAAAGATATCCCTGAAGGAAGAGTAAAAAAATGCGATCGTTGTGGTACGATTACTTTTGTTAAGGAATTAGAAAAAAACCTATACGTTTGTCCTAATTGTGACTATCATTTTGCCTTATCTGCTCCCGAAAGAATTAAAATGATCATGGATCAAGGACATTTTTTTGAATATGATTCGGATTTGATTTCTTCTGATCCTTTAAAGTTCGAAGGTTACACAGAAAAGTTAAAAAGCGATATGGAAAAATCGAACCTAAATGAAGCCGTCGTAACTGGAGAGGGAACGATAGGAGGTTTTCCTGTCGTTATTGGCGTAATGGATACTCGTTTTCGCATGGGAAGTATGGGTTCTGTCGTCGGTGAAAAAATTACAAGGGCGATTGAAAAAGCCATTGTAAAACGCTATCCCTTTATCATGTTTTCAGCTTCAGGTGGAGCAAGAATGCAAGAAGGAATTTTTAGTTTAATGCAAATGGCCAAAACGAGTGCAGCGATCGCTAAACTTCATCGAGAAAGAATTTTATTTATTTCTGTATTTACCAATCCAACAACTGGTGGAGTATCTGCTAGCTTTGCTTCGTTAGGAGACATTAATATTGCTGAACCTGGAGCATTAATTGGTTTTGCGGGGCCAAGGGTTATCGAACAAGTGATTCGCCAAAAGTTACCTGAAGGATTTCAAACATCTGAATTTTTATTAGACCATGGCCAACTCGATATGATAGTTCATCGTAAAGATCTAAAAGAAACCCTTAGTCAATTATTAAATTTACATATGGTAAAGGGGAGGATATAATGGCTAATTTACCGTTTGAACGCCCTCTCTTTGAATTGCGCAAAAAAATCCAAGAGTTAAAGCAATTTACTGAACATGAAAGTATCGATTTCTCAAAAGAAATTGAAGAATTAGAGAAAAAATTAAAGGATCTTGAACAACAAATCTATGGGAATTTGACACCATGGCAAAAAACACAGATCTCAAGGTTGGCGCAAAGACCTACGACACTCGATTATATTGAACGGATTTTTACGGATTTTATCGAATTACATGGAGATCGAGCATACGGTGATGATCATGCCATTGTCGGCGGCATTGCCAAATTTAATGGAATGCCTGTTACGGTTATTGGTCACCAAAAGGGTAGAGATACGAAGGAAAATATTTATCGCAATTTTGGAATGCCTCATCCAGAAGGGTACCGAAAAGCTCTCCGTCTCATGCAACAAGCGGATAAATTTCGTCGCCCAATTATATGCTTTATTGATACACCAGGTGCTTTTCCAGGTATCGGTGCGGAAGAAAGAGGACAAAGTGAGGCTATCGCAAGAAATTTGAGAGAAATGGCTCTATTCCAAGTTCCAATCATTTGTATTGTCATTGGCGAAGGTGGAAGTGGAGGAGCTTTAGCATTAGGGGTAGGAAATTATCTCTATATGTTGGAGAATTCTATATATTCAGTTATTTCTCCGGAAGGAGCGGCGGCTATTCTTTGGCGGGATGGTTCGCAAGGAGAGAAAGCGGCTAACGCAATGAAGATTACTGCTCAAGACTTATATCATTTTGGAATCTGTGATGGCATTATCCCAGAACCACTGGGTGGTGCTCATAAAGATGTAGAATTTCAATCCATGCAGATCAAAACGTATATTGAACAAGGATTAAAAGATTTATCCCCTTTAAGTGGGGAAGAATTAGTCGAACATCGCTATAAAAAATTTCGTGCGATTGGAGAATATATTTCGATTATTTAGAAAGTTAAAAAAGATAATAAAAAAAGGCCCTTTCATGTTATACTACTATATGAAAATAAATAAGGGTACCCTAAAATAAGGGTACACTCTTTTTTATCATATATGGACTTAATTTGTCCCTGTTGGACATTTTTAGATAATAGAAAGAGGTGTGATGATGAAACGTATTGGTGTGTTAACAAGTGGAGGAGATGCACCAGGAATGAATGCAGCCATTCGGGCTGTAGTTAGAAAGGGTTATTACCACGGATTAGAAGTATTCGGGATTTACCATGGATATAGTGGTTTAATCAATGGTGAGATTGAAAAGCTGGATATTGGCTCTGTAGGGGATATTATACATAGAGGCGGAACGATTTTATATACAGCGAGAAGTGAAAAATTTAAAACCCCTGAAGGGCAAAAACAAGCAATTGAACAGTTAAATAAGTATGGAATTGAAGGTCTTGTTGTCATTGGTGGAGATGGATCATTCCGTGGTGCGCTTAAATTAGCTCAACAAGGAATTTTAACGGTTGGTGTTCCTGGAACCATCGATAATGATATTCCTGCAACTGATTTTACGATTGGCTTTGATACAGCGGTAAATACCGTCATCAATGCCATTGACAAAATTCGCGATACGGCTACTTCCCATGAAAGAACATACATCATTGAGGTCATGGGAAGAAATGCCGGCGATATTGCTCTATGGTCAGGATTAGCAGACGGGGCTGAGTCGATTATTATTCCTGAAGCTTACTATGAAATGGATGAAATTATTGAACGATTAAAGCGTGGCCATGAACGGGGTAAAAAACATAGTATTATTATTGTCGCAGAAGGCGTTGGCAGTGGCATTGAGTTTGGAAACAAAATTAAAGAAAAAACTGGATTTGAAACAAGGGTGACGGTATTAGGTCATATTCAACGAGGCGGTTCACCAACTGCTTTTGACCGTGTACTTGCTAGTCGTCTTGGTGCTGAAGCAGTTGAATTATTAATAAAAAAGCAGTCTGGAAAAATGGTAGGGATCAAAAATAATCAGATTATCTCTGTAAGTATTGAAGAGGCACTAATGCAAAAACATACAGTAGATTTATCATTATATCAATTGGCAAGTATTTTAGCCATATAATGGAATATTGAAAGGATGTAGTTTGTATATGAGAAAGACAAAAATTGTTTGTACGATTGGGCCTGCTAGCGAAGAAGTTGAAGTTTTAAAAGAATTAATTCATGCAGGAATGAATGTAGCACGTTTGAACTTTTCTCATGGGGATTATGAAGAGCATGGGAGGAGAATAAAAAATATTCGACAAGCAGCCAAAGAAACAGGCAAGACGGTGGCCATTCTTTTAGATACAAAAGGTCCAGAAATTCGTACCGGTATTCTAGGAGTACCTGAAGTTGAACTAAAACAAGGAGAAACCATCATTCTAACGACTGAAGAAATTGTTGGCGATAAAAACCGCGTCTCTGTTAGTTATCAAGGTCTTCCACAAGATGTACATCCAGGCTCAAAAATTCTCATTGACGATGGATTAATTGGCTTAGAAGTTGAAAAAATTGAAGGAACTGAAATCTATTGCAAGATTTTAAATTCAGGAATTTTAAAAAGTAAAAAAGGGGTTAATGTACCAGGTGTAAAAATCAATCTTCCAGGTATTACACAAAAGGATGCAGATGATATCCGTTATGGTATTGAGCAAGGAATCGATATTATTGCTGCTTCCTTCGTTCGTAAAGCAAAAGATGTTTTAGAAATAAGAGAAATTCTTGAAGAATATAACGCCGATATATTAATCATTTCGAAAATTGAAAACCATGAAGGTGTTGAAAATATCGATGAAATTCTCCAAGTCTCTGATGGAATTATGGTTGCAAGAGGAGATTTAGGAGTTGAAATTCCTGCGGAAGAAGTTCCTCTTGTTCAAAAAATGATTATCGAAAAATGTAATAAAGCTGGAAAACCAGTCATCACTGCAACGCAAATGCTCGATTCCATGCAACGAAACCCAAGGCCCACTCGTGCAGAAGCGAGTGATGTTGCAAATGCGATTTTTGATGGAACCGATGCGATTATGTTATCTGGCGAAACGGCCGCAGGAAAATACCCGATCGAATCTGTTGCTACAATGGCTCGAATCGCATTGCGAACGGAAGAGGCCTTAAATTATTCTGAGATTTTCCGTAAAAGAAGTACGTTGCAACAAACCAACGTTACCGATGCAATTAGTCAAGCGGTGGTTAATACTGCAATTGATCTGAATGCAAATGCGATTTTAACTCCCACTGAAAGTGGACAAACAGCAAGACTCGTTTCCAAATATCGCCCTAAAGTTCCCATCATTGCTATTACCCCACATGAAAAAGTAATGAAAAAGTTAAGCCTAAATTGGGGTGTATATCCACTTTTAGGGAAAAAAGTTGAAAGTACTGACGAAATGTTAAAAGAATCTGTAGATACAGCAATAGGAGCAGGATATATTAAACATGGCGATCTGGTCGTCATCACTGCAGGTGTTCCCGTAGGGAAAGTAGGAACAACCAACTTAATGAAAGTACACTTGGTTGGAGATATTGCAGTAAAAGGTCAAGGGATTGGGAATAAGATCATCACAGGAAAAGTAGTAAAAGGGAAAACGGCAGAAGAGATTGAAGCAAAGATGGAAGAAGGCGCAATATTAGTAACGATTGCAACCGATAAAGAGATGATGAAATCTTTTGAAAAAGCTGCTGCAGTGATTACAGAAGAAAGTGGACTAACTTCTCATGCGGCAGTCGTTGGAATTAGTCTTGGTATTCCTGTCATTGTAGGCGCTGAAAATGCCTATGAAAAGTTTGAAGATGGAATGTATGTAACTGTTGATCCTGAACGAGGACATGTTTACGCAGGAAATAAAATGATTTAGTATGGTATAAAATAGGAGAGGCTGTGTAAACAGTCTCTTTTTTTGAGAATGGCTTGTCTATAGGTTTGTATATTCCAACGCGCTTTGTTGTTAGCCACTTTTTTTTTTAATAATGATTTAGGTGAGAAAGTGGCTACCAAAAGTCGCTGCTTATATACAAACCTAATAAGCTGGCTTGCTATGCTTTATAAGCGTTGGAATATACAAACATATTTTTAAGTTGTCTGTTTGGAATTGAGATAGGAGGAAAAGCTGATGGAATGGTTTGAGACAGAGATTCGAGTACGATATCAAGAGACCGATCAAATGGGAGTAGTTTACCATGCCAATTATTTTGTTTGGTTTGAAGTCGCCCGTACAGAAATGATAAGAAATTTTGGAATTGATTACAAAATATTGGAAAATATAGGATTATATCTGCCGGTTGTCGATGTCCGTTGTCAATATAAAGTATCCGCAAAATATGATGATGAAATTATCGTCAGGTCAAAAATTACAGAATACAATAGTTTAAGAATAAAGATAAAATATGAAGTGATCCGTAAAGAAGACGGAAAACTCTTGGCTACTGGCATGACTGAACATGTGTGGTTAGACAAAGACTATCGGCCTGTACGTTTAGATCGTTTTGCACCAAATATCCATCAAATTTTACAAGCCAAAATCAACCCAAAAAACTAGGAGGTATTCCTTTGTTTAGAACGATTGTAGTATTGATGATCATTGTTCCTGCTTTAGAAATCTGGGGAATTGTGAAAGCAGCAGAGTGGATTGGTGGACTAGAGACTCTATTAGCGATCATTGCAACTGGAGTTATTGGTGCCTATTTAGCGAAGAAAGAAGGAATGAGAATCTGGATAAAGGCACAAGAAGATTTAAGGAATGGGCGAATTCCTGGGCAAGCTATTCTTGACGGGATTTGTGTTTTTTCAGGCGGATTACTTTTATTAACTCCAGGATTTTTCACAGATACGATCGGTTTTTTATTGATATTTCCCTTTACTAGAAGTTTTTTTCAATATTACATAAAAAGATGGTTAGAAAAGAAGATTCGCAATGGCCAATATTATATTTTCATCCGACGTTAAAGGTTAGAAGAAGCGAAGTCGAATATATGAAGTAGTTCATTGAAATATTTGTACCAAAAAATATAATTTTTGAGAAAATTTCGATTACTAGTTCACAAAATAGTTGAAATAGTTTACAATATAATCAAACAAGAAGAAGGGCAATCTACATGCAGGTGTATAATTCTGAAAATTTATTATTTTGAGGATATTGTTCATCCTCTAACATGGTAATTAATTTTAAAAAAGGGGAGAGGTAAGGAGGTATTCAGATGTCAACTTTAAAGAACGTGCTTGCGAAAAAAATTGAAGAACACAGAAAAAGAACAACAAAGCTGTTAGTAGAATATGGGGACGTAAAGATTAGTGAAGTCACAATTGCGCAAGCGATCGGAGGAATGAGAGGGGTAAAAAGTTTAGTAACAGACATTTCCTATTTAGATCCATATGAGGGGATTCGGTTTAGAGGTTATACCATTCAAGAAGTAATGGAGAAATTACCAAAACCTGAAGGTAAAGAGTATCCATATGTGGAAGGTTTTTTGTATCTACTATTAACTGGTGATATCCCTACAAAAGAGCAAGCTTTAGAAGTAGTAGAAGATATGAGGAAGAGATCTCAAGTACCTCAATATGTATTTGATATGCTAAGAGCGTTACCAAGAGATTCACATCCCATGGCGATGTTCTCTGCAGCAATCGTATCCATGCAAAGAGAATCTGTATTTGCAAAGGCTTACAGCGAAGGTAAACTTAATAAATACAACAGCTGGGAATACATGTATGAAGATGTATTAAATTTATTGGCAAAGCTTCCACAAATCGGTGCATTTATTTATCGATTGAAATATAAAGGAGATACGCAGATTGATCCAGATCCAAATCTAGATTTTGGCGGTAACTTCGCTTATATGATGGGAATCGATCCACCATATGATGAAGTAGCAAGAATGTATTTCATTCTTCACTCTGACCATGAAAGCGGTAACGTTTCTGCTCATGCTACTCACTTAGTCGCATCTGCGCTTTCTGATGCCTACTACTCTCTCGCTGCAGGTATTAATGGCTTAGCTGGTCCGCTTCATGGCCTTGCAAACCAAGAAGTACTTGCTTGGATTCAAAAATTCATGGAAAAATTTGGTGGAGGAGTTCCTACAGAGGAGCAATTAAAACAAGCGGTATGGGATACGCTTAACAGCGGGCAAGTCATTCCTGGCTATGGTCATGCTGTGTTACGTAAAACTGACCCAAGATATACAGCGCAAAGAGAATACTGCTTAAAATATTTACCTGATTATCCATTATTCCAACTTGTAAGCAAACTTTATGAAGTCGTACCTGATATTCTCAGACAACATGGCAAAGCAAAAAATCCATGGCCAAACGTAGATGCTCAATCTGGTGTCATTCAATGGTACTATGGTCTAACAGAATATGATTTTTATACCGTGCTGTTTGGAATCGGAAGGGCTTTAGGAGTTCTATCGAATATTACTTGGGATAGAGCGCTTGGATATCCAATAGAAAGGCCAAAGTCAGTAACAACTGATATGTTAGAGGAATTTGCTAGACAGGCTCAAGAAGCAAAGGAAAACGGACATAGTGCTTAATCTTCAAAGATAGGGGAAATGTTTCGAAAGCGTTTCCCCTTGATCATGAATAATAATTATAATATATAAAAATTTTAGAAAAGAACAAAAAATAGATTGACGTTCTATTCTGTTTGGATACAGAATAGAAATAGGACAAGGGATATCAAGAAAATCATTCTTGAAAATCTCATTTGTGTAAATAGGAAATTATACAAATGTATAATTTCTTATCAATAATTATTATGGAAAATGGGGAGGTAACTGAAGATGTCAATTTTTGAAAAGTTCGACATGCCAACAAGGGGAGAAAAGATTACGATTGAAAATGGGAAATTAAATGTACCAAACAATCCAATTATTCCATTTATTGAGGGGGATGGAACTGGGCCAGATATTTGGGCTGCAGCTGTAAGAGTATTAGATGCAGCTGTTGAAAAGGCGTATAAGGGCGAAAGGAAAATCGAATGGTTTGAAGTATATACAGGAGAAAAGTCCTTTGAAAAATGGGGCGAATGGTTACCAAAAGATACATTAACAGCATTAAGAGAGTATTTAGTTGGGATTAAGGGGCCTTTAACAACACCGATTGGTGGAGGAATTCGTTCTTTAAACGTTGCTTTACGTCAAGAATTAGATCTTTATGCATGTGTACGTCCAGTTCGCTATTTCAAAGGCGTTCCTTCACCTGTAAAACATCCAGAGTGGACTGATATGGTCATCTTCCGTGAGAATGCAGAAGATATATATGCTGGAATTGAATGGCAAGAAGGAACAGAAGAGGTTAAGAAAGTCATTAATTTCTTAATTAACGAAATGGGAGTTAAGAAAATTCGTTTCCCAGAAACATCAGGTATTGGAATTAAACCAGTATCAAAAGAAGGTACATACCGTCTTGTACGTGCTGCCATTCAATATGCATTAGATAATAATCGTAAGAGTGTAACGCTTGTTCATAAAGGGAACATCATGAAGTTTACAGAAGGTGCATTTAAAAATTGGGGTTATGAAGTTGCTGAGAAAGAATTTGGCGATAAGGTATTTACATGGGCTCAATATGACCGTATTGCTGCTGAACAAGGTACAGAAGCTGCGAACAAGGCTCAAGAGGAAGCGCTTGCAGCTGGTAAACTTTTAATTAAGGATGTTATTGCTGATGCTTTCTTACAACAAATCTTAACCAGACCAAAAGAATATGATGTCATCGCTACCTTAAACTTAAATGGAGATTATATTTCTGATGCTCTTGCTGCTCAGGTTGGGGGTATTGGAATCGCTCCTGGAGCAAATATCAACTACGATACAGGTATAGCATTATTTGAAGCAACTCATGGTACGGCACCAAAATATGCAGGATTAGATAAAGTGAATCCGTCTTCTGTAATCCTTTCTGGCGAAATGATGTTACGTTACATGGGTTGGAATGAGGCAGCAGACCTTATTATTTCTGCAATGGAAAAAACGATTTCTAATAAAACCGTTACTTACGACTTTGCTCGCTTAATGGAAGGAGCAACTGAACTGAAGTGTTCCGAATTTGGTGATGAGTTAATCAAAAATATGTAATAATTTAAAAAATATGCAGGTAGAAAGGATATTTGTACCTGCAGATTGAATATTTCTATAATATAAAATGATTTAGAAGGGAAAAAAATGGTTTTTACACGTAGAAAAATTGCTGTCATCGGTGCTGGTTATACTGGTGCAACGACAGCCCTTTATTTAGCTCAAAAGGAATTGGGAGATATTGTACTCTTAGATATTCCTCAATTAGAGAATCCAACAAAAGGGAAAGCGTTAGATATGCTTGAAGCTACTCCTGTATTAGGAGTCGATGTGAATATTATTGGTACTAGCAATTATGATGATATCAAAGATTCGGACCTTGTCATTATTACAGCTGGTGTTGCTAGAAAACCAGGTATGAGCCGCGACGATCTTGTCAATACAAATGCGAATATCATGAGATCGGTGGCAGAAAAAGTAAAAGAATACGCTCCAAATTCATATGTCATTGTGTTGTCTAACCCGGTTGATGCAATGACGTATGTTGCATATAAGATAACAGGTTTTCCAAAAGAACGGATAATCGGTATGGCTGGTGTTCTTGACACTGCACGTTTCCGTACATTTGTTGCTCAAGCCCTTAATGTATCCGTGGAAGATGTGAACGGTTTCGTGCTTGGTGTGCATGGCGATACCATGGTTCCTTTAATTCGTTACTCCTATGCTGGTGGAATTCCTTTAGAAAAATTATTACCAAAGGATCAATTAGATGCGATTGTTGAGCGTACTCGCAAAGGAGGCGGGGAGATTGTTAACTTATTAGGAAACGGTAGTGCTTACTACGCGCCAGCAGCTGCTCTGACTCAAATGGCAGAAGCCATTTTAAAAGATAAGAAGAGAATCATCCCAACCATCGCCTATTTAGAGGGAGAATATGGTTATAATGACATCTGTTTAGGCGTACCTACTCTTATCGGAGGAAATGGCATCGAGAAAGTATTTGAGCTAGAATTAACTGAAGAAGAAAAAGCTGCATTAGACAAATCAGCGCAAGCCGTTGAGAATATCATAAAACTTGTTAGATAACATTATTCATAAAGTGAGCTTAACACCCCGGAGAGATTTTCCGGGGTTTTTTAAAAAAAAAAGCATTTCTAAACCGAAGATTCAAAAAATTATGGTACAATAAAATAAATGATTTATTGGCTGGGGGGAAAAGTAGTGAGAGAAATACATGTGGATCAAATTATAGACGCTGTAGCACAAATGGTTCAAGAAGCAAATTATGATTTAGGAAGGGATGTTGAAAACGCTATCAGGAGTGCATTAAGTACGGAGGAATCGCAAACAGGTAAGGATGTACTAAATCAATTACTACAAAATTATGATATTGCTAGAACAGAAAGAGTCCCAATTTGCCAAGATACAGGGTTCGCCGTTTTTATTGTGGAATTAGGGCAAGATGTTCATATTGTGGGGGGCAATTTAAATGATGCGATAAATGAAGGAGTTCGCCGTGGTTATCGGGATGGATATCTACGCAAATCCATTGTTGGCCATCCTTTAGAAAGGAAAAACACTGGAGATAATACACCAGCAGTTATTCATGTAGAAATCGTTGATGGAGATCAAATTAAGATCCACATGGCTGCTAAAGGTGGCGGTAGCGAAAATATGTCCTTTGTTAAAATGATGAAACCTTCAGATGGAGTAGAAGGAGTAAAAGAATTTATTATCGATTGCGTAAGACAGGCTGGACCAAATCCCTGCCCACCTATCGTCGTTGGTGTTGGAATCGGTGGAACATTTGAAAAAGCTGCTTATTTAGCAAAGAAATCATTATTCCGGGAAGTTGGAAAACGTAGTCACTTAGAAGACATTGCAAGGTTAGAAGAAGAGCTGCTAGAGAAAATCAATAAATTAGGGATTGGGCCTCAGGGATTAGGTGGGAGAACGACTGCCCTTGATGTTCATATTGAGATTTATCCTGCTCATATTGCTTCATTACCAGTAGCTGTTAATATTAACTGCCATGCTTCACGACATAAAGAAGTAGTGTTATAAAAAGGAAGAAGGGAGAGAGAAAAATGGCAACGATTCATATAACAACTCCTGTCACCGCTGAAGAAGTATCTAAGTTAAAAGTTGGGGATCAAGTATTGATCTCAGGTGTGATTTATACAGCTAGAGATGCTGCACATAAACGCTTAGTCGAATTAGTTGAACAAGGACAGGAATTACCGTTTGATATAAAAGATCAATTTATCTATTTTGTTGGCCCAACTCCAGCAAAACCAGGTCAAGTGATTGGTTCTGCGGGTCCAACAACTAGTTATCGCATGGATAAATATTCGCCGACTCTGTTAGATCTTGGTTTAAGAGGAATGATCGGAAAAGGAAGTAGGAGTCAAGAAGTAAAAGATTCGATGGTTAAGAATAAAGCAGTCTACTTAGCCGCTGTTGGCGGTGCCGCTGCTTTAATTGCCAAAACGATTAAAAGCGCAGAAGTGATTGCATACGAAGATTTAGGAACAGAAGCGATCCGAAAATTAGTCGTTGAGAACTTTCCTGCAATTGTCGTCAATGATGTCTACGGAAATGATCTCTATATCCAAGGTGCTGCACAATATCGAATCGATGACTAATCATATGAAGCCAGCCATAAAGTATAGAGATAAAATTTTTCTTGTCATTCAAAATTTTTTATGTATAATTGGTAGTGTGATTTTATGATGTTTATTTTTTTTTTTAATAATTGATGTTAACTAAAAATTTTGAAAATTCTAATTCATTTTATGAATTAGGTAGAAGATTAAGGTTGTTTATCAACCTTAATTTATAAAAAAATAAAAATAAAGATAAAAATAGGGGGTTAACTTATGAAAAAATTAAACAAATGGCTTGCACTTATGTTAGCGATCATCATGGTTGCAAGCGTTGGCTTAGTTGGTTGTGGTGGTGGAAGCTCAACCGGTGAGAAAGCACAACCAGATAAAGAACAAGTTTTAAAATTAAATGCAAGAACTGAACCACCAAGTTTAGATCCAGCTACGGCAACTGACTCTACTTCAGGGGATATCTTACGTGAAGTAATGGAGGGCCTTGTTCGACTAAATGAGAAAAGCCAAGTAGAGAAAGGTTCCGGTGTTGCTGAAGACTGGACAATTAGTGAAGATGGTCTTAAGTATACCTTTAAGTTGAAAAAGGGTCTGAAATGGACCAATGGTGATCCTGTAACAGCACATGATTTTGAGTATGCATGGAAACGCGTATTAGATCCAAAGACTGCTGCTGACTATGCGTATCAATTATTCTATATAAAAAATGCCGAAGAGTATAATGCAGGTAAAGCAAAAGCGGAGGATGTAGGGGTTAAAGCAACTGATGATTATACTTTGGAAGTGGAATTAAAAGCCCCAACACCATATTTCTTGCAATTAACAGCATTCTATACTTTAATGCCTGTTAACAAAAAAGTAGTGGAGGCTAACAAAAACTGGGCGGCTGAAGCTTCTACTTATGTTTCAAACGGCCCATTCAAATTAGCGAAATGGGAACATGATAAAGAAGTTGTGTTGGAGAAAAACCCAGACTACTGGAATAAAGATAAAGTTAAACTTAACAAGATTACTTGGGCAATGATAAACGATGAGAACACTGAGTATCAATTATATCAAAACAATCAATTGGATATTGCTATACCACCAACTGATCTAACCAAAGAGTTAATCGATAAAGGTGAGGCAAAAGCTGAGCCAATATTAGGTACTTATTGGTACCAATTTAATGTGAAAAAACCACCATTCAACAATAAATATATTCGTCAAGCATTTGCAGCAGCGATTGACCGTGAAGCGTTGATTAATAATGTAACAAAAGGTGGCCAAATTCCTGCATATGCTTTAGTTCCACCAAATGCTTCTCCGGATATGGGAGCTGATTTCCGTAAAGAAAACGGGGATTTTGTGAAAAAACCAGCTGATGCAAAAGCATTGTTACAAAAAGGTTTGCAAGAACTAGGGCTTAAAACATTGCCAAAAGTAACTCTTCTTTATAACACAAATGAAGGCCATAAGAAGATTGCTGAGGCGATCCAAGCAATGTGGAAACAAAACCTTGGCGTTGACGTTGAATTGAAAAACCAAGAATGGAAAGTATATCTTGATACCTTAAATGCTGGCGATTTCCAAATTTCTCGTATGGGTTGGTTAGCGGACTATATGGATCCCATGACATTTATTGATTATTTTGTAACTGATGGTGGAAATAACAATACAGGATGGGGGAACAAAGAATACGATGCATTAGTTCAACAAGCAAAATCTACTGGGGATCAAAAAGTTCGCATGGATGCTATGTTAAAAGCAGAGAAAATTCTAATGGACGAAATGCCAATTGCACCAATTTACTATTATACTCGAGTATATATGCAACATGATAATGTAAAAGGCGTAGTTCGTCATGCCGATGGTACCACTGAATATGCTTGGGCTTATATAGAGTAGATAATAATATCGAGTAGTTAAGGAAACAGAGAGGTATGCTATGATGTAGTATACCTCTCTAATTCCGTCTTTTACCCATTTCTCCGGAGGTGTTATACTTGCTAAGATATGTACTACAAAGATTAATGATGTTATTGGTCACGTTATGGGTAGTTATCACACTAACATTTATACTCATGCATGCCATACCTGGTGATCCTTTTACTTCAGAGAAAAAATTACCTGAGTCAACCATTCAAAATTTAAAAGCTTTTTATGGATTGGACAAACCTTTACTCGTTCAATATGTGAATTATTTGAAGAACATCGTTGTTCATCAAGATTTTGGCCCATCTTTTAAATCGAAAACATTAACAGTAAATGATTATATTGCAAGTAACTTTCCTGTTTCTGCTCAACTAGGTATTCAGTCATTGTTAATAGCACTTGTTTTTGGGTTGACCTTAGGAGTCATTGCTTCCCTTAGGCATAATACTGCATTAGATTATACAGCGATGATTATTGCTGTTTTAGGGGTTTCTGTGCCAAATATCGTCTTAGCTCCTATTTTGATCAATATTTTTGCAGTGAAACTCAAGTGGTTCCCAATTGCGATGTGGGGAACATTTGCACATACGGTATTACCATCGATTGCATTAGGGGCTCATTCGATGGCTGTCATCGCACGATTAATGCGTTCCAATATGCTTGAGGTACTTAACCAAGATTATATTCGTACGGCTCGTTCAAAAGGGCTTAGTTCTTTTGTTGTTGTCTGGAGACATACAATTCGAAATGCAATTTTACCCGTTATTACCATTTTAGGTCCATTAGCCGCTACATTATTGACTGGTACATTCGTTGTCGAGCAGATCTTTGGTATTCCTGGTCTTGGAAAATACTTTGTTCAAAGTGTTAGTGACCGAGATTACCCAATGATTTTAGGGACCACGATTTTCTACAGTGCAATTCTGATTACGGCTAATTTTTTAGTAGATATTGCATATGGACTGATTGATCCAAGAATCAAAATAGGAGCTAAGGGGGAATAAGAATGCCAGAAATCACAAAAGACAGCTTCAAACGAATTGAAAGAGACATCCATCAGTCAGAGCAAATTAGCCGTCCTAGTATCAATTTCTGGCAGGATGCATGGCGACGCCTGAAGAAAAACAAGTTAGCGATGGTGGGCTTAGGAATTATTATCTTTTTAATATTAATGGCGATTATTGGTCCACATTTGACCCCATATGATTATAAGACACAAGATCTAAGTAATACGAATCAACCAATATCAGCAAAGCATTGGTTTGGAACAGATGATTTAGGGCGAGATGTATTTGCGAGATCTTGGGAAGGAGCGCGTATCTCATTATTTATCGGTTTTGCAGCTGCGATGTTTGACCTTTTAATAGGAGTAGTATATGGTGGTATTTCTGGATTTAAAGGTGGAAAAATTGATCAAATTATGATGCGAATTGTGGATGTCCTTTATGGACTACCTTATCTAATCGTGGTTATATTGCTTATGGTTGTAATGGATCAAGGACTTTTTCCGATCATTGTAGCATTAGCTGCTACTGGTTGGATTGGAATGGCGCGTTTAGTTCGAGGACAAATTTTGCAACTAAAGCAGATGGAATTCGTATTAGCTGCTAAAACACTTGGGGCTGATACAAAGAGATTACTCTTTACTCATTTAATTCCAAATACGTTAGGTCCAATTATTGTCAGTATGACATTATCTGTACCAGGTGCGATATTTGGTGAAGCATTTTTAAGTTTTATTGGACTAGGCGTTACACCTCCGCTTGCTAGCTGGGGAACAATGGTCAATGATGCTGTTGTAACAATCATCTCGGGTTACTGGTGGCGATTATTTTTCCCAGCAACCTTAATCTCACTAACGATGTTTGCATTTAACGTTTTTGGAGATGGATTACGAGATGCATTAGATCCTAAATTACGAAAATAAGGGAGGAGCAAGTATGGCTGAAAAAATACTACAAGTTAAAGACTTAGAAGTCTCCTTCTTGACATATGCTGGAGAGGTGAAAGCGGTACGCGGCCTTTCGTTTGATGTGGAAAAAGGGGAAGCAGTCGCTATTGTTGGTGAATCAGGTAGTGGAAAAAGTGTTACTTCTCAAGCCATCATGAAATTAATTCCTACACCACCTGGTGTATACAAAAACGGCCAAATTTTGTTTGGCGGCAAAGATCTAATTAAACTTTCAAATAAAGAAATGGAGTCGATTCGCGGTTCGGAAATCGGAATGATCTTTCAGGATCCAATGACATCGTTAAATCCAACGATGACCGTGGGAAGACAAATTGCTGAAGGGCTTATGAAACATCATGGGTTAAACAAATCTGAGGCAATGAATCGTGCTGTTGAAATGTTGAAGTTAGTCGGTATACCAAATCCTGAAGTTCGTGTAAAACAATATCCCCATGAATTTAGCGGAGGAATGAGACAAAGGGTAATGATCGCAATCGCCCTTGCATGTAGTCCAAAATTATTAATTGCTGACGAACCGACAACAGCGTTAGACGTAACGATACAGGCACAAATTATTGACTTAATGAAGGACTTGCAAAAGAAAATGAATACTTCAATAATTATCATTACTCATGATTTGGGTGTTGTAGCGGACATTGCCCAAAAAGTGATTGTCATGTATGCTGGGAAAGTTGTAGAACAAGGTTCTGTAGATGAGATTTTTTACAACCCACAACATCCATATACTTGGGGATTATTACGTTCTGTACCAAGATTAGATTCAAAGGGAAACCGTTTAGAGTCGATCGAAGGGACACCGCCAGATTTATTATCACCTCCTAATGGTTGTCCATTTTACCCCCGTTGTCCTTATGCGATGGAAATCTGTACGGCCCATTTCCCAGATGAAACCGAAATTTCACCAACACATAAAACGTATTGTTGGTTACAACATCCTGATGCACCAAAGGATGACGTTCCGGTAAAAATAGGAGGGGCTTATCATGGAAAATAAAAATACACAACAAACAAACAACGATTATATTTTAGAAGTAAAAGACTTGAAGAAATATTTCTATGTAGGAAAAGGTGTTGTAAAAGCGGTTGACGGTGTTACTTTTCAGGTAAAAAAAGGAGAAACATTAGGACTAGTCGGTGAGTCTGGTTGTGGAAAATCAACGACTGGAAGAACAATCATTCAATTATATGAACCTACAGGCGGAGAAATTATCTTTAAAGGGAAAAAAATTGAAAAATTAAAAGGAAAAGAACGAAAACAATTTAACCGTGAAATGCAGATGATCTTCCAAGACCCTTATGCATCCTTGAATCCAAGGATGACAGTAGCAGATATTATTGGTGAAGGTATTGATATTCATAATTTGGCTACAGGCAAGGAAAGAATGGAACGCATTTATCATTTGTTAGAAACGGTTGGTTTGAATAAAGAACATGCAAACCGTTTTCCTCATGAATTCAGTGGTGGTCAAAGGCAAAGGATTGGGATTGCGAGAGCACTGGCAGTTGAACCAGATTTTATTATTGCTGATGAACCTATTTCAGCTCTTGACGTTTCCATTCAAGCGCAGGTCGTTAACTTGCTTCAAGATTTACAAAAAGAAAAAGGTTTGACTTATTTATTTATTGCCCATGATTTATCAATGGTGAAACATATCAGTGATCGAATCGGAGTAATGTATTTAGGGAATTTAGTGGAGTTGGCCGAGAGCGTTGAATTATATGAAAACCCGTTACATCCATACACGGAAGCATTATTATCTGCGATTCCATTGCCAGATCCCAAGTTATCTCGTACAAGAGAAAGGATTATTCTAGAAGGAGACGTTCCAAGCCCGATGAATCCACCAAGTGGATGTCGTTTTCGAACTCGTTGCCCAAAAGCCATGCCAGAGTGTGCAATTGAAACACCAAAATTAAATGAAGTAAAGCCAGGCCATTTTGTTGCTTGTCATTTATATAACTAATGAAATAAAAGACACCTTTATCGATCAATCAATAAAGGTGTCTTTTTTTATCGCTTGTATGTTCTAACTCTGATTCTAACCTTACGGCTTTTCCTTAATAAACAGTCGGTAGGAAAGCTCATTCGCTAAGTCTTACTTAGTTTATAGAATCATACAAGCCAAAAAAGAAATAAACGGACAACGGAGCGCACTGAAATATACAAACCTATTTTAATAGGAGAAATAAAAATAGGATTGCTTGGATAATAAGAATTATTGCGATGAATAATGGGAGGTAGATAAAAAGTTCATATTTAGCTTTCTTTTTTCGTAGGATGATCTCTTTCGGAACTTTATCTTTTTCTTGGCTCCAATGAGTTGAATCGGTATAAGGGTCTTCCCTAAAAAACATTTTCTTCCATCCAAGCCAAAATACATGAAAGAAACCAGAAATGTGAACAATCCCAATTCCACTGATTAATAACAAACTTAAACCGATCATAAACGTTGTATTCGAATAATTTAATAGGAAATTTCCTTCTCGCATATAGGCATAAAGAATAGAAACGAGTGTAAAGAAAAGACCGAGCATAACACGGATCAACCAAATTCGCTTTTTCATATTCATCTTCTCTCTCAAAATGATATATTACCAATAATCATGAGGTATTATATGATATTTTAAGCCTGAATCTCAATAGGATATAGCAATGTAAATAAAAATATTATGAGACTTATGTAGAAAAATGATAAAATAAGAATAGGAAAGTATGAAAAGGAGTGGGACGATTTTGCCCAAAAAGATCTTAGTTGTCGATGATGAACCATCGATTGTAACTCTGGTTAAATTTAACCTGGAAAAAACAGGGTTTGATGTGGAAACAGCCTTTGATGGCAGACAAGCAGTGGAACGATGTGAAAAAGAACCATTCGACCTTATGGTGCTTGATGTAATGCTGCCTGGGTTAGATGGATTAGAGGTCTTAAAAGAATTAAGAACAAAACAGATCAATATTCCCATCTTAATGCTAACAGCCAAGGATGACGAATTTGATAAGGTCTTGGGACTTGAGCTTGGCGCCGACGATTATATGACAAAGCCATTTAGTCCAAGAGAATTAACGGCAAGGGTGAAAGCTGTTTTACGGAGGTTATCTTCAAATCCCTCATATACTGAAGAAAAAGAATTAGAAGAAATACGAATTGGAGATTTAGTCATCGAACCTGAAAAATTTGAAGCTAGATTAAAAGGTCAATTATTAGAACTGACGCCAAAAGAGTTTGAACTTTTACTCTATTTAGCCAAGAACCAAGGGAAAGTGTTAACACGAGATCAATTATTAAATGCAGTGTGGAACTATGATTTTGCTGGAGATTCAAGAATTGTCGATGTTCATATCAGTCATTTGAGGGAGAAAATTGAAGAAGATACCAAGCAGCCGAAATACATTAAAACAATTCGTGGAATTGGTTATAAATTTGGTGATCCGCAAAAATGAAAAAATTAAAAACCCGTTTGACGATGACGTATATCATACTTATCGGAATTTTTGTGATAGGTTTAGGTATTTTTCTAGCGAAATTAATTGAAGAAACTTATATTGATGCAATCGGTGAGCGGCTAACAAAAGAATCAACCCTCTTACGTGAAGAAATTTCCTGGGTAATTAATCGCAGCGATACAAAAGCCCTTAACGAAGAAGCAAAACAGATTAAAGAAAAGTTGAATACAAGAATTACAATCATCGATGTAAATGGAAATGTACTTGCAGAATCAGATTTTGATAAGGATAAAATGGATAATCATGCTTCTCGTCCAGAATTTAAAAAGGCATTAGCTGGTCAAGTGGGAAAAGAAATACGCTATAGTCGCACATTAGGAATGAAAATGTTATATATTGCTTCACCTGTTTATTACGGTCAACATCAAGTAGGAGCTGTTCGTTTGGCGATTCCGTTTAGAGAAATCGAAGATTCTATCAACTCTTTTTGGTATAGTCTTGTCTTTGGTTTAACGATTGTTTTTCTCATTACGATTTTTATAAGCAACCAAGTGGCTTCGAAAATTACAAGACCGATCGAACATATTATCTATATTGCCAAACGAATCACGAATCGAGATTATCGTGCGCGTGTGCATATCCATACCCAAGATGAGATTGGGCAATTGGGTGCAGCGATTAATTTAATGGCAGACAGTTTACAAAACCAGATTGATATGATTCACGAAAATCAAAGCAAATTAAGTACGGTTCTCAATCATATGACATCAGGAATCTTACTCGTAGACAAAAAAGGAAAAATCATTTTGGCTAATCCTGCTCTAGAATGGCTCCTTGGAGTTAAAAATGAGGATATCATTGGCAAATATCATATGGAAGTTGGTCCAAATTACCTATTAAGTGAATTGATTGAACGGTCATTAAACACAGGGGAATCTATCCGAACAGAGATTGATACCCATTATCCTACGAAAAAATCTTTAGATAGTAGTTTAGCTCCTATCCTTGATGCTAAAGGTGAAATCAATGGTGTTGTAGCTGTTTTACATGATATTACCAAATTAAAAAATTTAGAAAATATGCGTAAAGAATTTGTAGCAAACGTATCTCATGAATTGCGTACACCCATTACAGCTGTAAGGGGATTTGCTGAAACTTTATTAGACGGAGCAATGAAAGATGAGGAAACCTGTAAGTCCTTTCTGCAAATTATTTATAAAGAAAGTGATCGTCTCCATCGTTTGATTAGTGACCTTCTTGATCTATCTAAAATTGAATTTAATCAAGATCTCCTAAAATATACTCTTGTTGATCTAAAGTCATTTATTGAATCCACTGTTGAAATGATTCGCCCTGAAGCAGCCAAAAAGGAACTTACAATCATTCAAGAATTAAGTTCGCTTCAAGCAGAAGTGGATGAGGATCGCTTGCGACAAGTGGTGATTAATCTCTTAACCAATGCCATCAATTATACTCCACCGAAAGGTACGATTACGATTCGCCTATATGAATATTCGGATCAACTCTTTGCAATTGAAGTAGAAGACACGGGAATCGGAATTCCGAAGAAAAGTTTACCGAGAATTTTTGAACGGTTTTATCGGGTAGATAAGGCAAGATCAAGGGAATCTGGAGGAACTGGTTTAGGACTAGCTATAGTGAAACATATTGTTGAGTCCCATGGGGGGAATATCAAGGTGGAAAGTGAAGTGCAAAAGGGAAGTAAATTCACGATTCTACTCCCGAAAAAAAGATATAAGGTATAGATTTTTAATAGGAGAATAGATTATGTTATGAAACTCTTGAGAGGAGAAAAGGAATGGAAACAGAAAAAATTGTTGATATGGTTCCCAAGAAACCAAAGAACATGAAAAAAATCATTGTTTCATTGATCATTCTATTTCTGACCATTTTCTTGCTTATTGACTCCTTTGTCATTGTAGATGCTGGTAACAGGGGAGTTGTGACCCAATTAGGAGCTGTACAAAATCGTGTCCTAAATGAAGGGTTACATTTTAAGATCCCATTTATTCAACAAGTGATCCAGCTGGAGGTTCGCGTGCAAAAGGAACAAACAGAGCAAACAGCAGCGTCAAAAGATCTTCAAGTCGTAACAACGACAGTCGCTGTGAACTTTCATCTCATTCCAGATGAAGTGAATCATCTTTACCAAAAAGTGGGCATGGCTTATAAAGAACGGATTGTGGCACCTGCAATTGGTGAGTCATTAAAAGCGGTAACTGCCCAATATACAGCAGAAGAACTGATTTCTAAACGTTCAGAAGTCAGTGAAAAAGTGAAAGAAACCCTAGCCAAAAAATTGGCGACCTATTATATGCAACTGGACGAGATTAATATTACAGAATTTAAATTTAGCGATGAATACAATCAAGCCATCGAACAAAAGCAAATTGCCGAACAACAGGCCTTAAAAGCAAAACTGGATCTCCAACGAGTTGAAATTGAGGCCAAACAAAAAATCGAACAGGCCAAAGCGGAAGCAGAAGCTTTAAAATTACAAAAACAAGAAGTAACCAAAGAATTAATTGAATTACGAAAGATCGAAGCACAAATGGAAGCGATCAAGAAATGGGATGGCAAATTGCCGAATGTAACAGGTGGTAGTATTCCATTTATTGACGTCAATGGTTTGCAAAAATGAGATCATCTCTTACGAAACAGTCTTCAGCTGGAAGACTGTTTTTCATTTGGGCGGAACAACGGTGCGCGCCTAGAAGTAGACAAATCGATATGATATGATAGTTGAAGAATATTGAAAGAGGAGTAAGTCGTATGGAAAAGTTCGTTTTAATTGACGGAAATAGTATCGCCAATCGCACGTTTTACGCATTACCACTTCTTAGTAATAAACAAGGGCTTTATACGAATGCTGTTTATGGATTTACGCAAATTTTATTAAAAATCTTAGAAGAAATAAAACCAGATTATCTTTTAGTTGCCTTTGATGCGGGAAAAGTCACCTTTCGGCATACCGATTTTAAAGAATATAAAGGGAAACGAATGAAAACCCCATCTGAATTATCGGAGCAATTTCCCATGATTCGCGAATTATTGGATGCCTTTCACTTACAATATTTTGAACTGGAAGGATATGAGGCAGACGATATTATTGGTACCCTTTCTAAAAAAGCGGAAAAGAAGGGGATTAAAACGATCATCTATACCGGGGATAAGGATATGCTTCAATTGGCATCTGAGTACGTGACGATCCATTTAACGCGAAAAGGTATCACAGAAGTAGAAGCATATACTCCTAAACAAGTGATGAATAAGTATGGTTTAGAGCCAAAACAAATCATTGACCTAAAAGGATTAATGGGGGATCCATCCGATAATATTCCTGGTGTTCCAGGTATTGGTGAGAAAACTGCATTAAAATTATTACACGAATACGGGTCGGTGGAAGAAGTATTCGCCAATATCGATCAGATCACAGCAAAAAAAGTAAAAGAGAAACTCATGGCTTATCAAGATCAGGCCATTTTAAGCAAGCAACTAGCAACCATTTATCGTGATGTTCCCATTGATTTGCAATTGGAAGATTTAAAAGTGGATGACAAAGGATATCAACGTGATGAAGTGTACCAATTGTTTAGCAAATGGGAATTCCATAGTTTGATTGACCGATTGGGAATGAAAAGATCAGAAGAAGAGAAAGGACAAAAACAAGAGTTGAACATCGATCGACTGACAAAAGAGACAAAAAGAAAATGGGAGCAAATCTTGCAAGAACAAGAAACTCTTGCTCTTTCTATTGAGACGATTGGTGAACAGCTTCATAACCGGCAAATTTTAGGTCTATCCGTGACAAACGGAAAAGAGATTCTCTTTATCAATCAAGATGAATTGAAAAAGTGGAATGCTTTTCAGCATTGGTTAAAGGATTCTTCGAAAAAGAAATGGGTTTTTGATGGCAAAAGAATGGAAATGATTCTTTTTTGGAATCAAATGGATATTCAAGGGATTGCTTCTGATTTATTGTTAGGGGCTTATTTGCTCAATCCCCAAGATGGTTCCCCTAGTTTAGCTGATATTGCTAAACAATATCATTATCAAGGTCTTGCCGATGATGAAATCATTTATGGCAAAGGAGCAAAATATGCCATTCCTGAAGAAGAAGTCTATGTGGAACATATCAGCCGAAAAGCGGATGCCATTTATTCGTTAATTCCAATCATTGATGAAAAGTTAATAGAGACAAATCTGAGTCGATTACTATATGAAGTGGAGCTTCCCTTGTCAAGAGTTTTGGCACGGATGGAGAAAGTTGGGGTTCGGATTGATATTGATCGTTTAAAGGAAATGGGTGAAGAGCTGAATCAGACCCTGATTTCTTTAACAGAAGAGATTTATGAACTGGCTGGCACTGAATTTAATATAAATTCACCAAAACAACTAGGAGAAATCCTTTTTGACAAACTGCAGCTTCCCATCATCAAAAAAACGAAGACAGGTTATTCAACGAGCGCAGATGTATTGGAAAAATTAGAACCTTATCATCCAATTGTCGGCTTGATTCTAAAATATCGGCAAATTGGGAAATTGCAATCCACTTATATCGAAGGATTATTAAAGATGGTGGATCAAGAAACAAAAAGAATTCATACCTCCTTTAACCAAGCGATTACCGCAACGGGACGGTTAAGTAGTACGGAACCTAATTTACAAAATATCCCAATACGTCTTGAAGAGGGAAGGAAAATTCGTCAGGCTTTTATTCCATCAGAAGACGATTGGTTGATTCTTTCCTCTGACTACTCGCAAATAGAATTACGGGTACTTGCGCACATTTCTGAAGATGAAAACTTAATTCAAGCATTTCTTTATGATATGGATATTCACACAAAAACGGCAATGGATGTGTTTGGGATAAAAGAAGATGAAGTGACACCATTAATGAGAAGACAAGCCAAAGCGGTCAATTTCGGGATCGTCTATGGAATTAGCGATTATGGGCTAGCGCAAAATTTGAATATTTCAAGAAAAGAAGCAGCTGAATTTATAGATCGTTATTTCTCCGTCTTTTCTGGGGTAAAAATCTATATGAAGGAAATCGTTGAAAAAGCAAGAAAAGATGGTTATGTGAGCACTTTAATGAACCGGAGAAGATATCTGCCCGATATTCATAGTTCCAACTTCAATCTTCGCAGTTTCGCTGAACGGACGGCAATGAATACCCCAATTCAGGGAAGTGCGGCTGACATTATCAAAATTGCGATGATTAAAATCGATCAAGAAATGAGACGTTTACAACTGAAAAGTCGTTTATTATTGCAGGTGCATGACGAATTGATTTTTGAAGTTTCTCCTGATGAAAAAGAGACTATGGAAGAACTTGTCAAACATATGATGGAAAATGCCATCCAATTAAAAGTACCTCTAAAAGTGGATCTCCACTTTGGCAAAACGTGGTACGATGCAAAATAAGTGGGAAAGAGGATGAATAATGCCTGAATTACCAGAAGTGGAAACCGTTAGACGGGGTTTAGAACTGGTTTTAATTGGAAAAGTAATAAAAGAAGTCCAAGTTTTTTATCCCAAAATCATTCGTTCGCTACAAGACATGGAACAATTTAAATTTCTGCTTATCGGCCAAACCATTCGATCGATCGGCAGAAGAGGGAAATATTTACTTTTCTATTTCACTGATTATACCCTGATTTCTCATCTAAGAATGGAAGGAAAGTATATCTATACCGAAAAGCCAAATGAGCCTTATGATCAACACCATCATGTGATCTTTTCTTTTACCGATGGAACAGAGTTACGTTATCGCGATGTACGGAAATTCGGAACTATGGATCTGGTTAAAAGAGGGAACGAAATGAGTTTTAAAGGGATTAAAAAATTAGGGCAAGAACCGATTGATCCTCATTTTGATCCAGAACGTTTTAAGCAGCAAGTGAGGCAAAGATCTGCGCCCATCAAACAGATATTATTGAATCAAGAGATCGTAAGCGGACTTGGCAATATTTATGTAGATGACAGCCTTGCTCTCAGCAAAATTCATCCATTACGTCAAGGAAAATCATTAACCGATCAAGAAATCTCGACTCTAATCAAGTCAATGAAACAAGTTTTGGAAAAGGCGATTGAAAAAGGCGGTTCAACCATCCGTAGCTTTGAAACCATTTATGGAAAAGGGTCGATGCAAGACCATTTGCTCGTATACGGGCGGACAGGAAAACCTTGTTTGTTCTGTGGTACTTCCATTCAAAAGATAAAAGTGGCTGGCAGAGGAACTCATTTCTGCCCTAACTGTCAAAAGGAACCAAAAGAATATAATTAGGCACTTCTTTTCTTCCTTTCCAATAAGATATCTATTGAAGATTGGAGAGGGAGAGATGAAGCTTGAGCATCGTTTCACTATTGATTTTATCACTTGCTGTTAGTTTAGATAGCTTTAGCGTTGGTGTGACCTATGGTTTTCGTAAAGTGTTGATTCCTATTTATTCGATTATAATCATAAGTATTGCTTCTGCGGCCATGATTTTATTATCGATGCAATTAGGGGGGGTGGTCCAAGCTTTTCTATCCCCAAACATTGCTAAGTTTATTGGGGCAATGATTTTGATTTTGATTGGCATTTGGGCTATTATTCAAGTTTTTCGCCAAAAAGATGAAGATTATGATCATGAAATCGGTTTTGAAGTTCAAAAAGTATTCATAATTGAATTTAAAAAATTAGGTTTGGTGATTCAAATATTAAAAACACCGATGAAAGCAGATATTGACCGTTCAGGAAGCATATCTTTATTAGAGGCGATATTTTTGGGATTAGCTCTTTCTTTAGATGCTTTTGGCGCAGGGTTAGGAGCTTCTTTAATTGGATTTAAACCTTTGATTACAGCCATTTCCATAGCAGGAATGAGTGGCCTTTTTATTTTAATCGGGATGAAAGTTGGCTTTTGGTTTTCGGAAGTAACATGGTTAAAAAAATTTACGTTAATACCAGGGATTATTTTAATCTTGATGGGTTTTTTCCGATTTTTGAAAAAATGAATGTAAAGGGTGAGTTGAGTTGATTGTTGGTCTAACTGGGGGAATCGGTAGCGGTAAGAGTACGGTAGCGAAGCTCTTTATAAAGTATGGAATTCCTATTGTTGATGTTGATCAGATCGCAAGGGAAGTTGTAAAGCCAAACCTGGAAGCATGGCAAAAAATCATTGAACATTTTGGCGAAGAGATTCTGTTGCCAAATCAAGAAATCGATCGCAAAAAGTTAGGGAGAATAATTTTTCAAGATGAAAAGAAAAGAAAAATCTTAAATGATATCACTCACCCGATCATCATTCAAAAAACACTGGATCAAGCGAGGGAGTTGGAAAAGAAACACTCTCTTGTGATTGTCGATATTCCCTTATTATTTGAATCAAAAAGGGAAGAATTATTTGATCAAATCATTGTTGTTTATGTTCCTTTTGCGGTTCAATTAGAACGTTTAATGAAACGGGATCAAATTTCAAAAGAAGAAGCCATCATGAAAATAAAGTCACAAATGGATTTAGAAGAGAAGAAAAAAAGGGCAGATCTTGTGATCTATAATGATAAAGGGATTGACAAAACGGAAGAACAAGTAAAACAAATCATTGCAGATTGGCAAAGGAAAAGGATTTAAGATGATGTTCAAATTAAAACGTTATCGAAAACCCATATTTTTCTTTTTCTTATTGTTCCTTGTCTTTCTTGCGATCAATTCCCGCGCTATTTGGAAGTTTATGTATCCTATAAAATATGAAAAGCAAATCAAGGTTTATACGAGTGAGTTTCGTGTTGATCCCTATTTGGTATTAGCCATTATTCAAGTGGAGACTCGTTTTCAAAAGGATAAACAGTCAGCAAAAGGTGCAATCGGTCTGATGCAAATTATGCCCGATACAGCAAAGTGGATTGCAGAAAAAGGGGGTTTTCCTCCTCACATGGCTAAAAATTTACATCAGCCAGATAATAATATTGCCTTTGGAAGTTGGTATTTAGCTCAAATGCACCAACGGTTTAATGGCAATATCTATGCTACCATTGCAGCCTATAATGCAGGTCCGAGGAATGTGGAAAAATGGATGCAACAAGGTCTATGGGATGGTTCATTTGAACAATTAAATCGAATCCCCTTTGGTGAAACAAGACATTATGTACAAAGAGTTCTCCATTTTTATGAACGATATCAATGGATTTACAAAGATGAATTCTGATCCTTTCTTTTTTTGGTAGCACTTCATATTTTGAAGTGCTATTTTTTATCTATTAGAAATGGATTGCATAGAATCAAACAAGCCTAAAAATTACTCCTAAATATTTAAAGTGATTATTTTTTTGAAATTTTGTTGCGCAATATGTCATACTGATTATAATAAATAATATAAATAGTGTGTAATAATATAGAGAGGAGAAGCAGATAATGTCAATTCGAATGGCGATTAGCGGGTTTGGAAGAATCGGAAGAATGGTATTCCGTCGAGCTATGCAATTTCCAGAAATTAATATTGTCGCTGTCAATGCAAGTTATAAACCAGAGATATTGGCACATATGTTAAAATATGATACCGTTCATGGGAAATTAGATGCGAAAATAGAAACCACAGATGATTCGATTATAGTAAATGGAAGAGAAACCAAAATCATTCCAGAACGCAATCCTGAAAAACTGCCTTGGAAAGAGATGAACATAGAAGTTGTAATTGAAGCAACAGGTAAACATCGAGATCGGGAAAATGCAGGCAAACACTTAACAGCTGGGGCGAAAAAAGTGATCATTACAGCACCTGCCAAAGGAGAAGATGTAACGATTGTCATGGGAGTCAATCAAGAAGTATATGATCCAGAAAAGCATCATATTATCTCGAATGCATCTTGTACAACAAACTGTTTAGCACCTGTAGCAAAGGTATTACATGAACATTTCACCATTGAAGAAGGAATGATGACAACAGTTCATTCCTATACGAATGACCAAAGAGTTCTTGATAATATGCATAAAGATTTACGAAGGGCAAGAAGTGCAGGTCAAGCCATTATTCCAACAACAACAGGTGCTGCAAAAGCCGTATCTTTAGTTTTACCAGAATTAAAAGGAAAATTAAACGGAATTGCACTTCGTGTACCAACACCTGATGTTTCAATTGTTGACCTTGTTGTAAACGTAAAAGAAAGCGTTACTGCTTTACAAGTCAATGAAGTATTAAAAAGGGCAAGCCAAAATGAAATGAAGGGAATTATTCAATACTGTGAAGAACCTTTAGTCTCTGCTGATTTTATTGGCAATGATCATTCAGCCATTGTGGATGCCTTATCGACCATGGTGATTGGTGAACATCAGATTAAAGTGATGGCTTGGTATGATAATGAATGGGGATATTCATGTCGAGTCGTTGATTTAGCTCGCTATGTATCAAATTTTGAAGTTAGCAAACGAGAAAATAAAGTACCTCTAACCTCTCACTACTGAATAATACGGAGGGGCCGAGAAAACTCGCCCCCTCCTTTTTTTCTAGCCATATTTCCAAATGGTTAGAAAAGGATATTCACTTAAGCTTGAGGCAATTTAGCTCCTCCTGCAAGCTGTTGTTCAGCGATTTGAACTAAATGACGAGTAATGTGACCTCCGATAGAACCGTTATCACGGGAAGCGATAAAGCCCATGTAACCATCTTGAGGAATTTGAATTCCTAGTTGAGTAGCCATTTCAAACTTAAGTTGATCTAAAGCTTGACCAGCTTCTGGTACAAGTAATTGATTGCTGCTACGTTCTTGACCTTTTGCCATGATTGTCACCTCCTTTGAGTTTGTACTTGTATTTTGTGTTGAACTCACAAAACAAATACAGGTAACTCATTCCTAACTTGGGAAATCTAATTTATAATCAATCTTAATCCAAAAAAATCCTTGCAAAAAGAGATTAAAACCAGTATACTGAAATTCGTGAAATTCATTATGATTCAAAACTAAAGGAACCAGTATCTACTTAAAGGGTTAGGACCTCATTGGACTAACTTGCCCCCGTGGTAGATAGCGTAGGTCCCGCATGCTTGAAAGGGCATGAAAATTATGAATTTAAGGGGGATTGAATGATGGATACTATGGGACGTCACATTATCGCAGAATTATGGGGATGTAACGTCGAAAAACTAAACGATTTTAAATTTATTGAAAAAATGATGGTAGATGCAGCATTAGAAGCTGGTGCAGAAATTCGAGAAGTTGCTTTTCATAAGTTTGCACCAATGGGAGTAAGTGGAGTTGTGATTATTTCCGAATCTCACTTGACTATCCATAGTTTTCCAGAACATGGTTATGCAAGTATTGATGTATATACTTGCGGGGATCGAATTGATCCGCAAATCGCTGCAGATTACATTACAAAACAATTAGAAGCAAAAACGCGTGAATCAGTTGAAGTACCTCGTGGAATGGGACCAGTGAAAATTGACCCAATGAAGGTCGAAACTTTTGCTTAAAAGCAAGATGTAAAAGGAAGGATGTAAAAATCCTTCCTTTTTTAATATACTAAAAATAAAGAAGGTTTATAAGGAATGAGGTGAGGATTGTTGCGTTGCCCCTTTTGTAATTACAATGGAACAAAGGTTTTAGATTCTAGACCCATTAATAATGGAAAATCAATACGGAGAAGAAGAGAATGCGAATCGTGTGGACGTCGTTTTAATACTTATGAAGAAGTAGAGGAAACCCCGATTTATGTGATCAAAAAAGATGGAAGCCGTGAAGAATTTAGCAGAGAAAAAATTTTACGGGGGTTATTACGGGCTTGTGAAAAAAGACCTGTTGGTATAGAAACATTAGAAAATATTGTTTCTGATATAGAAAAAGAATTAAGGAATGATTTACTTACTGAAATCGAGAGCCAAAAAATTGGCGAAATGGTGATGGAACGATTATATCATATCGATGAGATCGCGTATGTTCGTTTTGCTTCCGTTTACCGTCAATTTAAAGATATTAATGTCTTTTTACAAGAGATTACGGAACTATTGCGTAAATCATAAAGCGCTAGGATCTCCTTATAAAACAAAAAGTGGCTTGTATGTTGTTACTCTGTCCCTAACCTTACGGTTTTCCCTGAATACACGGTTGGTAGGAAAACTCGCTCTAGAGAATCAGCTTTTAGAACATACAAGCCTATTTTTTATATTATGAACATGTTGAACCATAAGTCGATCTTACTGTAAATCCGCTGCCAAAACGAGAATTTTTAAAATCGATCTCTACCTCACCGATATTTTCTAATTCTTGAGCATTGACAACCACTTTGAATTCATCTTGATCAAATATTTTATCTTCTTCATTTGGCTCATCCAGAGCCAACCCCAAAGAGGGTCCCCCTCAGCCAAAACCGGCTATATATACACGGATCGCTGCACTACTTTGTTTCTCTTTTAGGATTTGTGCAAGCTTCTCCTTTGCGCTAGGTGTAACAGTTACCATCCCTTATCTCCTTTCCCTTGTCTTAAACCAAATATAAATAACAAGATAAGAATTATTTTAATTCATAAAAACATTATATATAGTTTAGTACGATAGAGCAATAGATAGTTTCGGATAAATGAAACTGATGATATAATAAAATAGTGACCTGTTGAATATAAAGGGGATGAGATGATGCCATATCCTTTCAATGAGATCACACCGTTAGACCCATACCAAGTACGAATGACAGAATCCATTGAGATGTCTCATATCTCATACCTAATCCATTTATACCAACCGATTATTGGTCCTGAAGCAGTCAGTTTATACTTAACTCTGCGGAATCACTTTCCATCCCAATATCTAGGTGTTTCTTCACAACATATGCATCGCCAATTGGCCAATCAGGTATACGTCCCCTTTCATATTCTTATGAAAGCGCGAAAAACTTTAGAAGCAGTAGGTTTATTAAAAACAAAGAAATATCAACATTCCCTTGAAGAAAAACAGTTTATTGAATATATTCTTATTCCTCCCCTTAAACCTGTTGAATTCTTTCAAAGCGATATTTTAAGTATTATGTTACTAAATCGCATTGGAAAAAATGCCTATCAAGCATTAATGGAACAACTTCTCGTCGATGAAAAAACGGCCCCTTCATCAGAATATATTGAGAAAGAGATCACGAAATCGTTTGATGAGGTATTTGATTCGATTCTTTGGTCTGAGATTACCATTTCACCCGAATCAGAGATCGATCAGTTCATCAAACCTTATTCCTCCATTTCTGCAAAAAATTCGCAGAGAAAAACAATCACAATCAAAGATCAATATTTAGATATTGAATTTATTAAAGGAATGACAAGCAATTTATATCAAGACCAACATATTTTCTCACAAGAAAATATTCAACTTTTTCATGAACTTGCTTTTCTTTATCACTTATCGGAAATGGATCTGATTCACCTTTTACATGATCCTTATATTTATGATTCACACGGAAAATTACAAGAAGATTTGCTTAGAGAACGTGTTAGAGAAAGATTACAATATGAACAAAAAGAAATGTTCTTTGTTGAAAAAGGAAAAACCCTTCATTCGCCAAAAGAAGGACAAGTACCAAATATTGAAGATAAAGAGCAAAGGCATATGTGGATATTAGAACATTATTCACCGATTGAATTATTAAAACGATATCAGCGTGGAGCAAAAATTCCAGAAGCTGATCTTCATTTAATCGAAGGACTAATTCGCGATTACGGTTTACCTTATCAGGTGGTTAATGTTTTAATTGAATATGTCTTACTATCCAATCAATACAAGTTACCAAAGAAACTAACGGAGAAGATAGCCGGTCATTGGAAAAGACTAAATATCACCACGGTTGAGGAAGCATTACAAATTGCAAAGAAAGAACATCAGTTATATCGGGGATGGAAAGAAGGAAGCAAAAAAGGAAGCTCCTCAATTAAAACGGTCAAGGAAAGGAAAATAGAAAAAAGAGAAAAAGTTCCCGATTACATTTTGAATCAGGAGAAGAAATATCACGGGAATCGAAGCAGTGAAGCTCAAAAAGAATTGGATCCAAAAGCCCAAGAAGAAATTGAGGAATTGTTAAGGAAATTGGGGGAAACAGGGGAAGGAGCGTAAAAAATGAACCATTTAGGTCAAGTATTAAGTGAAATGCTCCCTAAACTTTTCATAGATAAACAAAATTGGCTGCAATATTTTGAACATCATCCAGAATTAGAAGAAATGATTCACAAACAACAACTAACAAAAGAGCATTTACTGCCAGCTTTAAATCAGTTATACCAATATATTGAAGAAAAAAAGCATTGTGAGATGTGTAAGGGACTTGACCATTGCCAGAATCTATTGAAAGGTCATTTTACCCAGTTAACTTTTTCCTTTGGGCAAATTCAGTCCGCTTTAACCAAATGTCGTTTTCTCATTCAACATGAAGAACAAACTTATAAAGAGAAATTATTCCACAGTCAATATATTGCAAAGGATATTTTGAACGCTTCATTTAAAGATTTGGATAAAACGGGAGAAAGACAAGAGGTCATTCGAGCACTGTTGAAGTTTATCGCCAATCAACAGGAAGGGAAAAAACAAAAAGGAATCTATCTCTATGGACCATTAGGAGTGGGAAAAAGCCATTTGATGGCTGCAACGGCCAGATTATTAGCAGATAAAGGAATTTCCACATTGATGATTTACGTTCCTGACTTTTTCCGAGAAATAAAAAACTCGATCCATGATCAATCATTAAATGAAAAAATGAAATTGTTAAAAGAAGTTGAGGTTCTGATTTTAGATGACATTGGAGCGGAAACGATCTCTCAATGGGAGAGAGATGAAATTCTAGGTGCTATTCTTCAGGCAAGAATGGTAAAAGGATTACCAACTTTATATACCTCTAATCTGAATTATGATGATCTAGAAGAACACTTGTCCTATTCGAGCAAAGGGGGAATTGAAGAACTAAAAGCGAAACGAATTATGGAAAGAATTCGCCATTATACCATTCCTTATTTTTTAGATGGACCAAATCGAAGAATGATGGGAAATTAAAATTTCTCATCTTGCGTGAGAAAAACCAACATGCTATACTATATTTTGTCCCAAAAAGATGGGGCATTAGCTCAGCTGGGAGAGCGCTACGCTGGCAGCGTAGAGGTCAGGGGTTCGAGCCCCCTATGCTCCACCATACATAGGATTATTCGTGGTCTAGTTTCCTTTGGAAGCTAGGCCATTTTATTTAAAAATGAATTTGCTGCATGAGATTTTTCTAGTTTTCCCATGAACTTTAATATAATATTTATAATATTAATGTAAATATTTTGATCATTTAAACAAGAAAGAAACTTTTGTATTGTTTCATTGGGGGAGAAGGTATGAATATTTCCGTATCAGAAAGAGTTAGGGTGTTTCAAACCAACGTTTTTTCTGAACTATTTGCTTATAAGAAACAACGGCTCGAACAAGGGTTAGAAGTGATCGATTTAAGTGTGGGTAGTCCTGACTTACCGCCGCCTGTTTATGTAATGGAAGTTTTGGCAGATGCAGTAAAGGATCCAACACAATATGGATATGCACTAAAGGGCACGGATGAGTTTCATGAAGCGGTAGCTCATTATTATGAGAAAAGGTTCTCCGTTTTATTGGATCCAAGCAAAGAAATTTTGCAACTCATGGGTTCCCAAGATGGGCTGGTGCATTTACCGATGATCTTTGCCGATCCTGGTGATTTGATTCTTGTTCCAGATCCAGGGTATACGGCTTATGAAGCAGGTGTTCATCTAGCAAGTGCAACCCTTTATCCAATGCCACTAAAAAAGGAGAATCAATTTTTGCCATGTTTAAGGGAGATTCCTGAAGACGTGGCAAAAAAAGCAAAAATGATGATTTTAAATTTTCCTGGGAACCCAGTTCCTGCTCTAGCGACAAAAGAATTTTTCGAAGAAGTTGTTCAATTTGCAAAAAAATATGAGATTATTGTCGTTCATGATTTTGCTTATTCCGAATTAATTTTTGACGAAAAAAAAGGAATCAGTTTTTTAGAAATCGAAGGAGCAAAAGAAGTTGGAATTGAATTTAATTCTTTATCAAAAAGTTTTAATCTGGCAGGAGCTCGTATCGGTTATATTGTTGGCAATGAAAAGATGATTGAAGAAATAGCCAAAGTGAAATCGAATCTAGATTATGGAACCTTTTTACCGATTCAAAAGGCAGCAGCCACTGCTTTAAAAGGTGGAACTGAGTTTTTGCATCAAAATAGGAAAATTTACGAAAGACGTCGCAATATTCTTGTTGAAGGTTTGTCCTCATTAGGATGGCATGTGGAAAAACCATCTGCTACGATGTTTATTTGGGCAGAAATTCCCAAAGGTTGGAGATCTAAGGAATTTGCTTTAGAATTAATCCAAGCGGGTGTTGTTGTGACACCAGGAAACGCTTTTGGTGTTCAAGGTGAAGGATATGTGCGGATTGCTTTAGTTCAACCGGAGGAGAAATTGAAAAGAGCTATTGAATTGATTGACCAAAGTGGGATTTTGCAAAGAAAAAGATAAATGGATGAAAAAAGTCTACTTGCAAAGAAGCAGGTAGACTTTTTTGACTGTATGTGCTAACGCTGCTCCAAACTTTAAAGTCGCAGCTTATAGAACATACAAACCTATTTTATTATCAAAATAAACTTTCATCTGTCAAATTAAAGAACTTGAAGCTTTTTGTTCCATATCTTGATAGACTTGTGTTCCTTCAATTTGGACGATTTTTCGAAACTCTGTTAATAGATGTCTTGTAATCGGACCAGGTACACCATCGCCAATTTGTCTGCCATCAACGTCGATAACTGCAATGACTTCAGCTGCTGTACCCGTTAACAATACTTCATCAGCGACATAAACATCATGACGTGTAAATGGTTGCTCGATAACTTGGTAACCTAATTTTTTCGCGATGTCCATAATCGCTTTTCGCGTAATTCCTTCAAGAGCGCCAAGGTATGTGGGTGGAGTGTAGAGAACACCATTTTTCACAATAAAGATATTATCTCCCGATCCTTCAGCTACATAACCATTTGCATTTAACATGAGAGCTTCACTGGCACCTGCGCGATTCGCTTCAATCTTAACAAGAACATTGTTTAAATAGTTTAAAGATTTAATTTGTGGATTAAGTGCATCAGGTGTATTTCTTCTCGTTGGAACGGTAACCACCCGAATTCCTTTTTCATAAAGTTCCTTTGGAAATAAGGCTAGGGGCTGTACGATAATAATGACTTCTGGCTTCTCGCATTTGAAAGGATCTAATCCCAAATCACCAATCCCTCGGGAAACAACCAATCGAATATAGGCATCCCGATAATTATTCTTACGAACGGTTGCAACAACTGCTTCTTTCATTTCTTCTTGAGTCATGCCAATTTCAAGTAAGATCGATTTTGCCGAATCGTATAACCGTTTAATATGTTCGTCTAAACGAAAGATATTTCCGTTATATACCCGAATCCCTTCAAAAATTCCATCTCCATATAAGAATCCATGGTCAAAAACAGATACTTTCGCATCTTCCTTTTTCACGTATTCTCCATTCATATAAACCCACTCAGACATCAATTTCTCCCCCTTTTAAATAATAGAAATATTTCGATAATTTTATAAAAAAGAAAATTAAGAGCGCACTCCATTCATTGTCTTTACAAAATAAGGATAACTTCCTAATATTCGAATCTGGCATCCTAAAGCTTCAATTTCAGCAAAAGCTCCAGGTAGTAAGACATCGTCCATTTTCTGTTCGATGTCAATGATAAAATAGTAATTTCCGAGTCCTCTTTTTGTAGGTCTAGATTCAATTCGTGATAGGTTGATTTTTCTCCAAGCAAAAGCGGCTAGAACTTGGTATAAGGCTCCAGGGTAATCTTTAGGGAGTGTAACGAGGATCATTGTCTTATAAGATGATGATTGCAATGGTTTAAAGTTGAGTGGTTGATCACCAAGAACGATAAAACGAGTGTAATTGTCTTTATAATCTTCAATACTCTCTTTCTTAAAAGATAATGAATAAATTTCCTTAGCTAAACGTGTACCAATAGCAGCCCAAGGCTTATCAGGATTCTCCTGTATCATTTGTGCTGCTTCAGCCGTACTATTGGTATATATTATTTCAGCATGTGTGAAAGTACTATAAATAAAACGGCGGCATTGAGCAATCGCTTGCGGATGTGAGTACACTCTTTGTATCTCTGAAAGAGATATCGAAGATTGAGACGGTGAAACCAATAAATGTTGGGTGATCGGTAGTACAAACTCAGTTAAAATTGGTAATTCTATCTCATGAATGATCCAATCTAACGTAAGATTAACAGAGCCTTCGATTGAATTTTCCAATGGAACAACCGCGTAATCAACCTTTTTTGTGTTAGCAGCTTCAAGGACATCTGGAATGCTACGAAAAGGAAGATAAGTAACTGTATCGTTTTTAAAAATGGAACGGGCAGCTTCTTCTGTAAATGTTCCATGAGGCCCTAAAAATGCAATTTTTTTTGACATTATTCATCTCCTTCAGAAGGTTTTGATTTTTATAAACCTTACTACTTTAAAAGTGTGATGTCAAATGATCAAATTTATGTTTTTTTGGAGGTGAAACCGCTTAAATTCTTAAAAAAGAGGAGAAATTCTTACTTGTTCGGAAATTTATAACGAATTTTAAAATTGGGTGTATGATATGAAAAACCCCTTTTTAACTTTTTTGTTAAAAAGGGGTATTCGTTTATTCGGTAGGTTTTTCATCTAATATTATTTTGTTAAATTTTTGGATAAGGTGAGAACGAATTTTATTGCTTTTTGTATTCCAGGATCTTTCATTAATTTTAATAGAGAGCCAATTCCTACTTTAGAAGTATCATGTTTTACTTGCTCTTGAGTTTCTTCAATCGCTTCTAGAAGTTTGTCAATGGTATCCATTCCGCCGATATCTGCAAAGAGACGATCACCATATTCCATTGCTGTGCCTGCAATACCAGCTAACTTAGTTACAGCACTTGTATTTAACGCTCTTGTTGCACTTGAAATAAGAGTTGCTAAGTCTATAAGGTCTTTTAAGACATTTTTTTCCTTCAGCACTTTAAGAGTTTGTAGTAATTCTTTAATCATTGCCACTTCTTCAGCGGTTAGTTGTAATTGTTGTTCGCTAGTAACACTCATTCTTCAACACCCCTTCCTATAATAGTCCTCGAGCTGTCATCCAATACATTTCGTTAAAGGCATGTTTAAACCAATGGATCATTGCCGATTGAGGAACTGGATTTGGTGGATGGTTATAATCCATATTGATATAGGTACCTTCTTCTAGACCTGCTTCAATGAAACAGAATACTTTACCATCATAGAAGTTGGTAGGTGTTTGGCCATGTAATTCTTGTTCGATGTTTTTTGCAACGTATTCAGACTCATAGTGAGCAGTAGAACCTGCTTTACTGATTTGCAATGCAGTAGCGTCACCAATTACGTAAATATAGTTATCGTTGACAGCCTTTAATGTATACTGGTTAACAGGAATGAAGCCCATTTCATTTCCCAAGCCAGAGTCAAAGATCACTTTTGCACCGCGATGAGGTGGGATGGATACTAACAAGTCAAAAGATTCTTCTTTTCCATCTTTGGAGTAAAGGATTTTCTTTTGCGGATCAACTTTTGCAGGAACGAAATTGGTTACATAACGGATGTTACGTTTCTCTAATTCTGGTTTAACCCAGGTTGCTACATTTGCTGCCATGTGAACCGTTTCTAGTGGATAGGTGTAAACCAGTTCAACCTTATCGCGTATTCCTTTCTTTTCGAAAAATTCATGCGCCATAAAATAAAATTCTATAGGAGCAACGGGACATTTATGGGGCATACCCAATGTAATAACAATTTTTCCGCCTTTAAAATTGGTTAATTTTTCTCTTAATTTAAGGGTTCCCTCTGGTGAATAGAAGTTGTCCCCCGCTTCTTTTAATCCAGGAATTAAGTCAAAACGTGGAACTGCTCCCGTACCAATGACCAAATAATCATAGGAGAAATCTCCTTTATTGGTATGTACGACTTTTTTGTCTTTGTCAATTTTGGTTGCTTCAGCAATTACAAGATTTACACTAGGGTGTGTAATCGTTCTTTGCTTCCTGATATAATGCTCTGGATGTTGAAGACCAAAAGCAACGAATAACCAACCAGGCTGATAAATATGTTCTGCTTCATTGGTGATCATGGTGAGTTTCACTTCACCTTTTTTAATCTCATGCTTTAATCCTTTAGCTAGGTGGTTAGCTACCATTGTACCGCCAGTACCACCGCCAAGGATAACAATGTTTTTTGCCATTTCTTTTACCCTCCCTGTATCTCTTTATTCATTAAAAAACCTTTGAGACATCTTTTTCATCTTTGTTCAATAATGAACTTAGTAAGTTCCTTGAAACAAAGATTACTTGATGGAATTCTCTAACAAATATTTTATACAAGTTGATAAAAAAATTCCATTGGTTTTTAGTAATTATCACAAAATACTAATTATAAAATTTATATATTTTTGAAACAGCTGGACAAATATGCAGGTAATACAATATTGACGTACATATAATAAATTAATCAGAAAACGATGGGAGGGGTTAAAATGATTGAAATCAGCATTATCATTGCGATGGCCATTTCTTTAACACCAATAATCAGCGAAAAGCTTCATATCAATAAAAAATTGCGAGCTTGGACGGCACTTGTATTGATTGTACTTTTTAATATAGCTAATGCTATTCTATTTACGGATCATGCAGTAATCGATGCGATTAGGCAAGGAATACGTGATGGTGTTGTAGCTGTAGGAATCTATTCTACAGGGAAAAATACAGTGGAGTATGTAGTAAGTAGAAAGAATAATACTTAATCAGGGAAAGTGAAAAATTTTTAAAAACATTGACATGAAACTAGAGAAATGATAATATAAAATTCGTCCGAAAAAGGCTCGGTAGCTCAGTCGGTAGAGCAGAGGACTGAAAATCCTCGTGTCGGCGGTTCGATTCCGTCCCGAGCCACCATTTTTCTGAATATCATTTATTATTTCGAGAACATCCGATAACTATATTTGCGGACGTGGCTCAGTGGTAGAGTATCGCCTTGCCAAGGCGAGGGTCGCGGGTTCGAATCCCGTCGTCCGCTCCATTACATCTTAATCTGCCGGGGTGGCGGAATTGGCAGACGCACAGGACTTAAAATCCTGCGGTGGGTTGACTACCGTACCGGTTCAAGTCCGGTCCTCGGCACCATTTATTTTGAATATTACATGAAAATTACCCCTCATTTGAATGTGTTGAGGGGTTTTTTGTTTTATCTCTTTATTATTTATTAATTGCATTATTTATTAATTGCTAAATCTATCTGTTGAATACTACTGCTTAATTGTTGATCAACCACATTAGCTTTTTTAACAGTGATAAAGATCATACTAAGGGCCTGATGAATACCCTTAAAATATAGGCAAATTATCTGGTTTATGTTACGATGGAAATGAGTGATTTGGACATCGTGGAGGGAGAAATATGTCGCATATCGATCAGATTTTAGAAAAAGCATTAAATGGAGAACGATTAACGCTGGAAGATGGAATAGAACTATTTGAGAGTAATGAAGTTGAAAAAATTGGTCAAGCAGCGAATGAGATCAAAAAACGACTCCATCCAGAACCGATTACGACCTTTGTCATTGGCAGAAATATCAACTATTCCAATGTTTGTGATACGTATTGTCGTTTTTGTGCCTTTTATAAAAAGCCGGGAGAAGAAGGCGCTTATGTACTATCGAATGAGGAAATTTTACATAAGATTCAAGAACTTGTAGATGTTGGCGGTACAGAAGTTCTAATGCAGGGAGGAACCCACCCCGATTTACCATTTGATTATTATCTCAATTTATTGAGGGAGATTAAAAGGCATTTTCCAAATATACATATGCACTCTTTCTCTCCAGCGGAAATTATGAAAATGAAAGAAATATCTGGTCTCACTTTGGAGGAAACGATACGATTATTGTATGAGGCAGGGCTTGATTCTTTACCTGGTGCAGGAGCTGAAATCCTTGATGATCGAACGAGGATCAGAATTAGCAAAAAGAAAGGTTCTTGGAAAGATTGGATCAATGTGATGAAAACAGCAAATAAGGTAGGTTTGACAACAACCGGTACAATGGTAATTGGCTTTGGAGAATCGATGGAAGAGCGCATTCTACATTTAATTCGAATTCGTGAAGCTCAGGATGAAACAGGTGGATTTCTTGCGTTTATTCCATGGACATTCCAACCTGATAATACGAACCTGAAAGCAGAAAAAGTAACGCCTGAAGAATATTTGAAAACCGTAGCGATTAGCCGGCTGATGTTGGATAATATTCCTAACATTCAATCCTCATGGGTTACGATGGGAGCCGAAGTCGGTAAACAATCCCTATTTTATGGTTGTAATGATTTTGGTAGTACAATGATGGAAGAAAATGTCGTTTCTGCAGCAGGTACAACACATAAAATAAATACAAATTTAATCATTCAACTCATTCGTGAAACGGGGCATATTCCTGCACAAAGAAATACAAAATATGAGATTCTCCATATTTTTGATCAAGATGAAAAGGTCGAGAAAGATTTTATCATGCAAAATTAATCAAAATAAAGGTCTGAATCTTTAGTATTAAAATAGCGATCATAAAGAGACAAAGGCTAAAAATAGATTGACAAAACGAAAAAATTTAGATAATTTTAATTTAAAATTGAATCATGCGGGAGCTTAGGGGAACTAGGCTGAGAGGATAACTATTCTGTTATCGACCGCCGAACCTGAACTGGGTAATGCCAGCGGAGGAATCAACGTACAATGCGATCACGATTTACAACTAGATGTACAAAGAACATCTAATCATTAGACCGCTTATATACCTAGGCGGTCTTTTTTGTTTACATGTTTTCTCCACCTTTTAGAAAAGGTTCAAGTTTCACTTATAATGGACATTATTAAAGGAGGTTATTGTCATGGCAAAAGAATATGGTGAAAAAAACAATATTTCTTTGTCGTCTTTTCCTGGGAGTAAAAAAGTATATGTTCAAGGATCGAGGCCCGATTTAAAAGTACCTATGCGAGAAATCGAACTAGCTACGTCTATAGGCCCATTTGGAGAAGAGAAAAATCCGCCAGTCCGCGTTTACGACACAAGTGGCCCTTATACCGATCCTTCCTACTCTGTCGATATTCGTAAAGGACTACCTGCCCTTCGTCGTCAGTGGATTTTAGAACGGGGGGACGTGGAAGAATATCCAGGACGTGAAGTTAAACCAGAGGATAATGGATTCCGTAAAGGTGATCCCAATCTAGAAATTCCTTCTAGCTTTAAAAGAAAACCCCTTAGAGCAAAAGCAGGACGAACTGTAACCCAAATGTACTATGCACGTCAAGGAATCATTACTCCTGAAATGGAGTTTGTTGCCATTCGTGAAAACGTGTCACCAGAGTTTGTACGGCAAGAAATAGCAAGGGGACGGGCGATTATTCCTGCCAATATTAATCATCCAGAAAGTGAACCGATGATCATTGGCCGCAACTTTCATGTTAAAGTCAACGCCAATATTGGGAACTCAGCTGTTACTTCTTCCATTGAAGAAGAAGTGGAAAAAATGACTTGGGCAATCCGCTGGGGAGCAGATACGATCATGGACCTTTCTACTGGGAAAAATATTCATACCACACGGGAATGGATCATTCGCAATTCTCCTGTTCCTGTTGGAACGGTTCCAATCTATCAAGCGTTAGAAAAGGTAAATGGAAAAGCAGAGGATTTGACGTGGGAAATTTTCCGGGATACCTTAATTGAGCAAGCAGAGCAAGGAGTGGATTATTTTACCATCCATGCTGGTGTTTTACTGCGTTATATTCCTTTGACAGAAAAGCGGGTAACGGGGATCGTATCTCGCGGCGGTTCCATCATGGCTGCTTGGTGCCTTGCCCATCATGAGGAGAATTTCCTTTATACCCATTTTGAAGAGATTTGCGAAATTTTAAAGACCTACGATGTAGCTATTTCCCTTGGCGATGGTCTTCGTCCTGGATCGATTGCTGATGCTAATGATGAAGCACAATTCGCTGAATTAGAAACTCTCGGGGAACTAACAAAGATCGCTTGGAAGCACGACGTTCAAGTGATGATCGAAGGTCCAGGTCATGTTCCCATGCATAAAATTAAAGAAAATGTGGAACGCCAACTTGAAGTTTGCCATGAAGCCCCATTCTATACGTTAGGTCCTATCACCACCGATATTGCTCCTGGATATGATCATATTACCTCAGCAATTGGCGCGGCGATGATTGGCTGGTTTGGCACCTCGATGCTATGTTATGTAACGCCAAAGGAACATCTTGGATTACCAAATAAAAATGATGTGCGAGAAGGTGTAATTGCCTACAAGATTGCTGCCCATGCTGCTGATCTTGCCAAAGGACATCCAGGGGCGCAAATAAGAGATGATGCTATTTCTAAGGCACGGTTTGAATTCCGCTGGCGCGATCAGTTTAACCTTTCCCTTGATCCGGAAAGGGCAATGGAATATCATGATGAAACCCTTCCAGATGAAGCAGCCAAAACGGTTCATTTCTGTTCTATGTGCGGGCCAAAATTCTGTAGTATGAGAATCACTCAGGATATCCGCGAATATGCGAGAAAGAAAGGAATCTCGTATGATGAGGCAATAAATGAAGGGTTAAAAGAAAAGGCAAAAGAATTTAGAGAAAGTGGGAGCGAGATCTATAAATAAAGATAAAAAGATGTCACTTCGTTGTGGCATCTTTTTATCTTTATTTTGAATTAATGTAAGGATTGTTGAACGACGGATACTTGATGATTCATTTCCATATTTTTGTCTACGCGATCATCAATACTTATATTTGTAATGACACGCTGTACTCCATTGGTTATGGCATTTTGATGAATTTCCTTTGCCACATCCATTAATTGATTAATGTCTCCTTCAATGATCGTTGCTGTAGGGGTAATCTGATATTTTAATCCCTTTTGTTCAATTAAACGTACAGCATTGGAGACATGGGAACTAAAACTTGGCGAATTTGTCCCAACGGGAACAACACTAATTTCAAGCAATGGCATGTTTGTCACTCCTTTATTAATAGGTTTGAGTTCTATCTATAGAATGCTTAAAAAAGCAAAATCTATACAACATGGATAAACACTACGAACATCTTATCCAAAAACAGCGTATTTCTATGATATAATTTCCTATGTATTGAAATTTGTTATGAAATTAGGAGCGTGAAACATGTCATACAAAATTGTCTTTTTTGATATTGACGGAACATTAGTGGACGAAGAAAAAAGGATTCCCTCTGATACCAAAGAAGCCTTGCAAGACTTAAAGAATAAGGGAATTCTCATTGCAATAGCTACAGGACGAGCTCCTTTTCACTTTGAAGAAATAAGAAAAGAATTAGGGATTGATTCTTTTATTAGTTTTAATGGTTCTTATGTTGTTTATAAAGGAAAAATTATATATCAACATCCTATTAGCAAGAACGATTTGGCATTACTAGAGCAACACGCAAATGAGAGGAATCACCCGATAGTTTATTTGAGTGATAAAGATTGTTTTGCTAATGTAAAGGATCATCACCATATCATTGAATCTTTTCATTCTTTAAAATTAAATTCGCCAAATTACCGTCAATCTTATTGGCAGGAAGAAACCATTTACCAAGCATTACTCTATTGTCAAGATCATGAAGAAAGTTATTATATCAAGAGCTTTATTGATCTTCAATTTGTTCGTTGGCATCAATATTCGATGGATGTTATTCCAAAAGGGGGCTCAAAGGCTAAAGGAATCGAGATGATGCTTAATTACTTAGGGATCTCTCCATCAGAGGCTGTAGCTTTTGGTGACGGTTTAAACGATCGAGAGATGCTTTCTTTTGTCGGTGCAGGAATTGCTATGGGAAACGCTCATGAAGAAGTAAAACCTTTTGCCAAGTTCATCACAAAACATGTTAACAATGGTGGTATCAGTTATGCCCTTAAACAACTATGTCTGATTTAATTTTGGAAAACCAAAAATATTAAGCATGAAAACATAAAAATGAGGGGAACATATGAAAAATAATCTTTAGGAATTTACAATTTCTTAACATTCTGTTCATGTAAGCTTGAAAAAGACAAGCTATAATTCAAAATGTGAGTTAAGAAAACACAAAAATCTGAGGAGGAAAAGTAATCGTGTATTTCAAAAAAATAGGCTTATTTTTCTTAGCATTAGTGATTATCTTTACTTTAGGTGCATGTCAAGCTCAACAACCACAAGGTGGGCAAGGCGCATCCAACAATAATCAACCAGCAAAGGGAAATGGAACACTTATTAATGGTTCTGGATCTACTTTTGTTTATCCGTTGATTGACAAAGCAAGGGCAGGGTACGAACAAAAAGCGGGAATTCGCGTGAATTACAAAGGCACTGGTAGTGGTGCTGGAATTCAGCAATTGATTGCAAAAACTGTTGAATTCGGTGCTTCTGATGCTCCGATGAAAGAAGATGAAATTCAAAAAGCTGGTGGAAATGTCCTTCATATTCCTGTTACCCTTGGTGGAGTAGCAATCTCTTATAACTTAGAAGGAGTTCAGGATTTAAAATTAACAGGTGAAGTACTTGCTGAAATCTATACGGGGAAAATTACAAAATGGAATGATAAGAAGATTGCAGATCTAAATCCTGGGGTTCAATTACCTGATCTATTAATCGCTCCTGTATATCGTTCAGAAGGATCTGGAACAACCTTTATTTTCACAAGTTATTTAAATGCAGCGGCTCCAAACATTTGGACAAAAGAGAAAGTGGATAAAAACATCGATATGGCTGCGAATAAAAATGCTATTGGTGCGAAAGGAAATGCTGGGGTAGCAGCTCAAATCCAAAATACAAAAGGTGCTATTGGATATGTTGAATTAGCTTATGTGATTCAAAATAATATGACTGCTGCTTCCATTCAAAATAAAGACGGCCAATTTGTAAAACCAACTCTTGCTTCCGTTACTGCGGCAGCGGTAGGTGCAGCACAAAGCTTTGCAAAAGATATGAAGAGTTCTTTAGTGAATCAGCCAGGTAAAGATAGCTATCCGATCGTTGGAACGACATGGGCATTGGTATATGAGCAATCTCCATTAGATGCTACAAAAACAAAACAAGTTGTTGACTTTTTAAAATATTTAGTAACTGACGGTCAACAATATGCAGAAGCTTTAGGGTATGCTCCATTACCAAAAGAAATTCAGGATCTTGATCTAAAAGAATTAGACAAAGTGAAAGTAAAATAGTAAAATCATAGTGGTTCTGCTAAAGCAAAAAGCCCTTCCATTAGGGTTTTTTGCTTTAGCTTGTGTATTTTATCTGGCAAGGAGTGTATGGCTTGAAAAAAAATTTAGGGGATAAGATTTTTAAAGGAATCGCATATGTTTTTGGGTTTTCGATTCTTTTTTTATTGTTTTTCATGGTCTACGAAATGTATCAGGGCTCAAAATTATCGATGAGTGAGTTTGGGCTTGGGTTTATCTTTCAAAAAGATTGGAATCCTGTTGAAGAAAATTTTGGAGCTTTGACTTTTATTTATGGAACCATTGTATCCTCCTTGATTGCGTTATTGATCGCAACGCCAATCAGTGTAGGAATTGGTATTTATTTAGTAGAAGTGGCACCAAAATGGGTTCGCAATGTGGTTGGCTTTATGATTGAGCTCTTGGCTGCCATTCCATCGATAGTTTATGGTTTATGGGGCATTTTTGTGTTGGCCCCAATCATTGCCGAAGATGTAGCGCCGTTTGTTGATAAGACCCTTGGCCAAATCATTCCTTTTTTTAGAGGTCCTTCGTTTGGGGTTGGACTCATTACAGCAGGAATTATTTTAGCCATCATGATTACGCCAACCATTGCTTCAATTGCAAAAGAAGTTATTATGACTGTACCAAATTCTCAACGGGAAGCTGCATTAGCATTGGGTGCAACAAAATGGGAAATGATTCGTATGGCTGTATTAACCTATGCGAGAACAGGAATCATTGGTGGTATGATTATTGGATTAGGGCGAGCGATCGGGGAAACGATGGCTGTTACGATGGTGATCGGAAACCGTCCTGCCATTGCGGAGACGATTTTCCAACCTGCCTATTCGATGGCCAGTGTCATTGCAAACGAATTTACAGAAGCATCTTCTAACCTGTATCTATCCGCATTAATTGAGATTGGTCTATTATTATTTGGAGTTACATTGTTAATTAATATTAGTGCGAGATTATTAATTTGGTCTGTTTCAAAGGGAGTTCAAGAGGTGAAATGATGAATTCATTAAAAATTAGAAAAATAAAAAGTGCCCTTATGATTAGTATCACGATATTATTCACAATTGCTGCTTTAATCCCTCTTTTTAGTATTTTTGGTTATGTACTTGCAAAAGGTTTACCTGCATTAAATATTGATTTCTTTACCCAACTTCCTGCACCTGCTGGTGAACCAGGAGGAGGAATGGCACAGGCCATTTTAGGGACCTTGATTTTAATTACACTTGCATCATTAATGGGAATTCCAATTGGTTTAATGACAGGAATCTATCTATCTGAGTATGGGAGAAATCGCTTAGGGAAGATCATCAGTTTCTTAACAGATATCTTAATTGGAGTGCCATCTATTGTTGTAGGAATTGTCGTATATACACTATTAGTAATTCGTATGGGCGGTTTTACCGCAATCGCGGGTGGTGTAGCTTTGGCGATCATTATGATTCCTGCGGTTACACGTACTACAGAAGAAATGCTAAAACTAATCCCAAACGATATTCGAGAAGCTGGATTAGCCCTTGGTTTACCGAAGTGGAGAGTCATCTTATTTATTGTCGTTCCTTCTGCTTTACGCGGAATTGTGACTGGTGTTATGTTAGCCGTGGCACGTGTTTCCGGAGAAACAGCACCCTTATTATTTACGGCTTTTGGTAATTCTTATTTTAGTACATCTTTATTACAACCAATGGCTTCTCTACCTGTTCAAGTCTATACTTATGCCACATCTCCTTATAAAGATTGGCAAGCTCAAGCGTGGGCTGGGGCTTTAACATTAATTCTTTTGGTCTTATTATTTAACGTTTCTGCGCGGTTTATAACAAGGCAAAGATCTTCGTGATTTTGTTCAAATGAGGTGAAACCATGTCAATTCAAGTCAACAATTTAAATGCTTGGTATGGGGATTTTCATGCGATTAAAGATATAAATTTAGATATTGCCGATAAACAAGTAACTGCATTAATCGGACCTTCAGGATGTGGGAAATCTACTTTTTTACGTACCATTAACCGTATGCATGAAGTGATAGAAGGTGCAAGAGTTTCAGGTGAAATCATTGTTGATGGGAAAAATATATATGACTCAGATGTAGATCCAGTAAATATTCGTCATAAGATCGGAATGGTTTTCCAAAAACCAAATCCATTTCCAACCATGTCCATTTACGATAATGTAGTAGCAGGATTACGTCTAAATGGGATTAAAAACAAAAAAATATTAGATGAGGTTGTAGAAAAAAGTTTAGTTCAAGCCAACCTATGGGATGAAGTTAAAGATCGCTTACACAAAAACGCAATGGGACTATCTGGTGGTCAGCAACAACGTTTATGTATTGCAAGAACGCTAGCCGTAGAGCCCAGCATTATTTTAATGGATGAACCAACTTCAGCACTTGACCCCATTTCTACTTTAAGAGTAGAAGAACTGGTTCATTCTTTAAAAGATAAATATACTATTATTATCGTTACTCACAATATGCAACAAGCTGCTCGTGTATCAGATAAAACCGCATTTTTTCTAAATGGGGAATTAATTGAATATGATGATACTGTAACCATATTTTCAAATCCCAAAAACCAAAAGACCGAAGATTATATTACAGGTCGTTTTGGTTAATAAAGGAGTGATCACATGCATCGTAAAACTTTTGACCAAGAATTGAACAACTTACAACAGAAACTCGTTCATATGGGCCAGTTTGTTGAGCAAGCATTAGAACGAGCGTTAGAATCTTTATCCAATTTGGATCGTGAGCTTGCCAGAAAAGTAGTAGATGATGATATTAAAGTCAATGAAATGGAAGATGAGATTGAAAGCTTGGCCCTTCAATTAATTGCAACACAACAACCTGTTGCAAAGGATTTGCGTAAAATCATCGCTGCGATTAAAATTGCGAGCAGTTTGGAAAGAATGGCAGATCTTTCTGTTGATATAGCAAAAGTGACGATTCGTATTCAGGAAGATCAATTAATGAAACCACTCATTGATATACCAAAGATGGCAGAAATGGTCAAAGAAATGCTTGCAAATGGGATAGAGTCCTATATCACTGAAAATGTCGAATTAGCGTTTGCTTTAGCAGAAATTGATGATCGAGTTGATAAATTGTACAGCCAAGTATTGCGAGACCTGTTAGAAATAATGACTCAAAGACCAGAAACCTTAAGTCAAGCCATGCTCTTATCTTTTGTTGCTCGTTACATTGAACGAATCGGGGACCACGCAACAAACATTGGAGAAAGTGTGATTTATTTAGTTAAGGGGAAAAAGCCTGACTTAAACTTGTAGTGTTGATATGAATAAAGGATTGCGGGATAATAAATTCTGCAATCTCTTTTTTATTTTTATAAATCGTCATTGGAGGGTACTATAGTATGGAAAAAATTAAATTTATGGAGAACTACTCGGTATACACTAAGAATATTATGAAGTCTAATACCACGTTTCAAACTGTAGATGAAATTATGGAGCATCTGAAACAAAAAGCAACAGCGCATCCAGCAGCAGAATTCATTGCTATATATGATCATTATCAACATACAAAAAATCTAGAAAACGGAGAAATTGCAGAAGGAATTGTGGATGCCAAGAACTTTATCTTTTGTTTTGGGGTGAGGATTCCTAACCCGAATACGTTGGCATTACGTCCTCGCTCGATTGGGGTTGTGGAATATGAAGATAAGTTTGTCCTTAGTTTCATGGAGGCACCAATGGAGAATGCTAACAAAACAATGATAGAATGGGTAGAATCCGTAGAGAATAAATAAGTAAGTAGGAAGTAAGGAAAAATAAATATAAAGAAACCCGTATGAATGCAAAAATCATACGGGTTTTTGGCTTTTGAGGGGGATAGGTTATAGCATTCATAGGAACGAAACTCACTTTTTACTAGGAGGCAAGCTACAAGTATTTCCCACATCAATAGAGTTGACCCAATCTGTGAGATCGGGTAATAGCTCAATAATTGCTTTGCGTATAAGATCACTTTCTTCTGGTGCTCGTAAGGAATAATAGACCCATTGTCCCTGTTTCCGTTCTTTGACCAAGTTCATCAGTTTTAACTTTCGAAGATGTTGAGAGATGGCTGGTTGAGAAACATCAAGTAATTCGGTAAGCTCACAAACACATAGCTCTCTTACCTTTAATAGGGAAAAAAGAGTGAGTCTCGTTTTATCCCCAAGTATTTTTAATAGTTCAGCCATTTCATCAATCTCCTGGATATGAGGATTGTCCAAGGATTATTCCTCCTTTAACGTTTGCCTTGCTTCTTCAATGATGTCATAAACCAATTTGTCAATTTGATCCCTTACTTTACGGAAAACAGCCATAATTTCTTCTTCTGTCCCCGTCGTTTTCGCTGGATCTTGCAGTGGCCAGTGAATTCGTTTCACGTGTGGAGGGGTGTATGGGCAACGTTCTTCCGCATCTCCGCATAATGTGATCGCATAAAGAGCGTTATTTAGAATTTCTGGGTCAATGATATCGGATGTATGATTGCTAATATCTACTCCAACTTCTTTCATTACTTCCACCGCTCTTTTGTTCAATCCATGGGCTTCGACACCTGCGCTATAGATGTCAAAGTCTCCACCCGCATATTTTTTCCCAAAGCCTTCGGCCATTTGACTACGGCAAGAGTTCCCTGTACAAATAAAGTAGATAATTGGTTTGTTTTTTGCCATGATATCATCCTCACATTCTTAGATTTTTACATAGATTGTGGAAAATATTTCTTTTGAAACCATAATGCCACATTCACTAAACCAATCATAACTGGAACCTCTACAAGTGGACCGATAACAGCAGCAAAAGCGGCTCCAGAATTGATTCCAAATACCCCGACAGCAACGGCAATCGCTAATTCAAAGTTGTTGCTTGCAGCAGTAAAGGATAAGGTCGTGGAAATGGAATAGTTAGCGCCGGCTTTTTTACTAATATAGAAAGAAACTAAAAACATAACCACAAAATAGATCAATAAAGGAATAGCGATACGAACTACATCAAGAGGTAATTTAATAATCATGTTTCCTTTTAAAGAAAACATAACAATAATCGTAAAGAGCAATGAAATCAATGTGATTGGACTGATCTTTGGAATGAACTTTTTTTCATACCATTCCTTTCCTTTTGTTTTGACTAAAGAATAGCGAGTAATCATTCCGGCAATAAAAGGTACCCCTAAATAGATAAAGACACTTTTCGCCACTTCAGCAATCGTAATATCGACAGCAAATCCTTGTAAACCAAACCAACCTGGTAAGATAGTAATGAAAATATAGGTGTAAAGGGAATAAAATAACACTTGGAAAATAGAATTAAACGCTACAAGCCCAGCTGCGTATTCGGTATCTCCTTTGGCCAGATCATTCCAAACAATAACCATAGCAATACAACGGGCCAATCCGATCATAATCAAACCAATCATGTATTCTGGATAATCTCGTAAGAAGATAATGGCAAGGAAAAACATGAATAATGGACCGATTAGCCAGTTTTGGATTAACGAAAGTCCTAAAACTTTGCCATTACGAAAAACTTGACCCATCTCTTCATAACGAACTTTTGCTAATGGAGGATACATCATCAGGATTAATCCAATTGCAATTGGAATAGAGGTCGTTCCCACTTGAAATTGATTTAAGAAGGAAACAAAGTTAGGAAACAAAAACCCAGCCCCAATCCCAACAATCATCGCTGTAAAAATCCATATCGTAAGATAACGATCCAAAAAAGATAATCTTTTGCTGACTTTTTCACTCAACTGTAAACACACTCCTCTACCTTCAAAACTATGTAAAATATAATTACATGCTTATATATTAAATTAAAAAGTCCTAAAAAACAAGATAGACCTTTACAAAGATGGAAAAGGTCTATCTCAACTCAAATTTTCGAATCGATTATTAGATTATTTAATCATGAACATGTTGTTAAGTGCTAATAAAGCATCTTCTTTTGTTTTTTCATCTACAATTATTTGATTAACAACCCTGCCTTTAACAATATTTTCTAAGGAATTTAGCAAATCTATTAAATCAATTTTATTCATAGTATAACAATTGATACAGGTATATGGATTTAACGAGATAATTTTTTTGTCTGGATTATTATGTTTCAAGCGATTGACTAAATTAAGTTCTGTACCTATCGCCCATTTGCTTCCACTTTCTGACTGTTCAATCGTTTGAATAATTTTGTTGGTTGACCCGTTTTCATCAGCCATTTGTGCTACTTCAAAAGTACATTCAGGATGAACAATAATTTTCATATCAGGTTCTGTTCTACGAAGATGTTTTATATCTTCCACAGTAAAGTTTTGATGAACTCCACAATGACCTTTCCATAAAATAATTTTAATATTATTTACATCTCCATCTAATTCTAATTCTTCTTTTATAGGATCCCAAACAGCCATTTCATCAAGCTGAATTCCAAGGGTATATGCTGTATTACGACCTAAATGTTGATCAGGTAAAAACAGGACGCGTTGTTTTTTAGTGAAGGCCCAAGAAAGTATTTTTTTTGCATTGGATGAGGTAACTGTAGCTCCACCATGTCTACCTACAAATGCCTTTATCGCTGCAGTAGAATTTACATAAGTTAAAGGAATGATGGTATCACCATAGATATGGGTTAAATATTGCCAAGCTTTTTCTGCTTGCTCTAAAGTTGCCATATCTGCCATCGAACATCCAGCCTCTAAATCTGGTAGTATTACTTTTTGGTTAGCATTCGTCAAAATATCGGCTGTTTCAGCCATAAAATGCACACCACAAAAAACAATAAATTCAGCTTCTTTATTTTCAGCAGCTAATTGCGCTAACTTAAGAGAATCTCCTATATCATCAGCAAATTGTATCACTTCGTCCTTCTGATAGTGATGACCAAGTATGTACAAACGACTCCCAAGTTTTTTCTTAATTTCCTGTATGCGTTCTTCCATTTGTTTTACGCTCAACTCTAACGCTTCCATTACTTTTTCCCTCCAGAAATATTAAAGCTAATATCTAATGCATTTGCTGAGTGGGTAAGCATTCCTAAAGAGATGTAATCAACTCCTGTATCACGATACTGTGCTATATTGTCCAGTGTAATTCCACCTGATGCTTCTGTAATGATATGATCAGGGACAAGGGATACATATTCTTTCACTTGTTCAGGTGTACAATTATCAAATAGAATGATGTCAGCACCGGCATTAACCGCTTCTATAACTTCTTCCTTTGTTTCTGTTTCAACTTCAATTTTAACCATATGTCCTAATTGTTGTTTCATGGTTTGTATAGCTTTTGTAATGCTGCCTAGATAGGCAGTGTGGTTATCTTTAAGCATTACACCATCATAAAGCCCAAACCGATGATTATAACCGCCACCACAGCGTATAGCATATTTTTCCATCATCCTAAGGCCAGGGGTGGTTTTTCTCGTATCACATATTCTTGTATGGTCACTGTTTAGTAAGTCAACTGCTTTTTTTGTTATTGTAGCAATACCACTCATTCGCTGTAGAAGATTTAATATTACCCTTTCTCCGCTAAGAAGATAAGTGATTGGACCGCAAACTGAAGCAATGATATCTCCTTTTTTAACCTGATCACCGTCATTAGCATAAAGTATTACATCGATCGAAGGATCAAAAATCGCATATCCTTCTTTTATAACTTGTAGCCCACAAATTATCCCATCTTCTTTAACCACAAATTGACCGCAGCCTTTACTTTCTTCAGAAAATATTGTTTCGCTTGTAATGTCCCTTTCTCCTATGTCTTCAATGAAGAACTGTTGAAGTAACATTTTTAACTTGATTGAATTCATTTTCTTCACTCCTTCTTACAATATATCGTTTCAGCCATTTTTCATCATTAGAATAAGGGTAGTCTTTGCGAAAATGTCCACCACGGCTTTCAGTTCTTTTTAAAGCTGATGTTGTAATTAACCATCCTGTAGTTACCATATTTAATCTAGTTATTTCCTCAAAAGACAAGTCGATTATCATGTTAGAATGAAATTTTGGTAGAAACTGTTCAAACCATTCTTTGGCAAAAAGAAGGCTAGCTTCATCTCGAATGATTCCTACGTTCTTCATCATTACATCTTGAATTTCTTTTATTTCCGGCAGTGATAATTTCAGTTTTTGTATTTGAGGAATCATTGGATCTCTCCTTATGTTCTTTTTAGGTCGCATGAAAATATATTCAGCTACTTTATTTGCAAAAACAACTCCTTCTAAAAGAGAGTTGCTAGCTAAACGGTTAGCTCCATGAACACCGGTATAAGCTACTTCGCCGATAGCATATAGTCCTTTCAAGGTTGTTTCACCATAAGCATTGGTTTTAACTCCGCCCATGATAAAATGGGCACCTGGAGCTATTGGTAATAATCCAGTGTTTATGTCGATATGGCCAGTTTCACACATTTTAGAAATGGTAGGAAAACGTTTAGTAAAATCTTTAATTATGGATATATCAAGATATACTTGATCACCATTTTGCATAGACAGATAGATTGTTCTTGCCACAATATCTCTTGGCGCAAGGTCTTTTAGAGGATGAATACCTTCCATGATCAATTCTCCCTTTTGGTTGACAAGTCTTGCTCCTTCACCGCGAACAGCTTCGGATACTAATCCAAAAGGGATACTGTTATGAACGAGCATTGTTGGATGAAATTGAATAAATTCAAGATCAATTAAATCAGCCCCTGCTCGATAGGCCATAGCAATTCCATCACCGGTAATTGTATGATCGTTAGAACTAATTGGATAAAGCCTACCAATACCCCCAGTAGCTAAAACGATATGGTCAGCTTGATAAATAAAATATTCACCCTGCATATTTTTGGTTATGACACCGACACAATTACCATTATGAGTTAATAGTTCGTAAACCATCTCATCTTCATATATGGTAACATGGGGTTTGATAAGCTTAATTAATTTTTCAATGATGATTTTCCCAGTCGAATCTCCTCCTGCATGGACGATTCTTCTGTTATGATGTCCCCCTTCTCTACCTAATTCCAAGTTGCGATGGTGATCGCGATCAAAAGTAACTCCAATATCAATGAGTTGTTGAATGATTTTTGGAGCATTTTGCACAAGGCATCTCACAGCTTCTTCGACATTATGATAATGGCCAGCGATAATCGTATCCTGAAAATGATGTTTCCAAGAATCATTTTTACCAATCGCTGCTGCAATTCCCCCTTGAGCCAAGATCGAATTACTATGATCTAGCTTTCCCTTTGTAATTAAAATCACTTTTTTTTTGCTGGAAAGGAGGTAGGCAGCATATAAACCTGCTATCCCACTGCCAATTATAATTACATCGGCTTTTCTCATTTTCATTAATAAAGCCTCCTTAAAATACTAACAACACACTTGTCTTTACATCTATATTTACACAAAACAAAGGATATGACAAGGGATTTAGCTGAAAAACATATTACTTACTTATAAAAGAAGAATATATAAACCAAATATTGGTAAATATAACATTGCAAAAATTAATATAACGTTTACACTCTCTTAATAATAGAAGATTATCCTTGTAGTAAAAGAAGCTACAGGAAGGTACTTATGGAAAGCTTTGATCGATTCCAGTTAAAATACTATTCAACAGCCATTGCTTTTAGATAATTGTGGAACAAATTATTCCCTTATTTAATGATCGAGTGGACGGCGCATTGGGAAATGAGTATACTCGAAGCAGCCACTATAGCCATGAAACATCAAAGGGATAAACAAAATGATTGTATGGTAGTGATGGAAAATGGACAATGCAACAAGCCATTTTCCAAACCAATCGTTTAATCAGGAATGTGGAAGTGAATTGAAAGAGACACTTCGAACGATTGGACAGACAAAAGAAATTCTTCTAAACATATTTACCAACATTCAATTCCATCAACAAAATCTTGAAGAATCTTAGACCAATCCAGACAACGAAGACGCATTGCAATCACAAAGTTAACGAAATCTGTGGTTCTTGACTTTTGACTATGGAATCACTATAATTTTTATCAATGTTATAACTTGATAAATTTCAGATTCGATGATGAGGACATGAATCATCAGAACACCCGTTTCCAGAGAGAGAACCCACTGGCTGAAAGGTTCTTAACGAAGAATGATGATTTACCACCTCGAAGAAATCAAGGTGAAACCAGTAGCTTTGATCGGGAATGGCCCCGTTATCAACGAAGAGGGTTTAGATCAATGTATAGATTTCTGTTTACACATCTAAACCGAATTTGGGTGGAACCACGACACGATCGTCCCAATAGGATGATACGTGTCTTTTTTCGTTTATAACGACAAAAACAAGGAGTGAAAGAAATGGACAAAATCAAGATTACATTACCTGATGGTTCTGTAAGGGAATTTGACAAAGGTGTTACCACTTGGCAAATCGCAGAATCGATTAGCCCAAGTCTTAAGAAAAAAGCAATCGCAGGAAAAGTAAATGGAAAACTCATCGATCTATATATACCTATTGAAGAAGATGCAACACTTGAAGTCATCACATTAGATTCAGAAGAAGGATTAGAAGTTTATCGTCATAGTTCTGCCCACCTCCTTGCGCAAGCGGTCAATCGCTTATATCCTGGAACAAAGTTTGGAATCGGGCCAGTCATTGAAGATGGATTTTATTATGATATGGATGTACCTGTCACTTTATCAAGCGAAGATCTTGAAAAAATTGAAAATGAAATGAAAAAAATTATTAAAGAAGACTTACCCATTCGTCGCCGTGTGGTGTCTCGTGAAGAAGCATTACGAATTTTCCAAGAAAGTGGCGATGATCTAAAGGTGGAGATCATTAATGAACTACCAGAAGATGCAGAGATCTCTATTTATGAACAAGGGGAGTTCTTTGATCTTTGTCGCGGGCCACATCTTCCCTCAACAGGGAAAATAAAAGCCATTAAATTGCTAAGCATAGCAGGCGCTTATTGGAAAGGAGATTCCAACAGACAAATGTTACAACGGATTTATGGAACTTCTTTCCCCAAAGAGTCACAACTTGAGGAATATTTGCATTTCCTAGAAGAAGCCAAGAAACGGGATCATCGCAAATTAGGTCGTGAACTGGAACTCTTTATGTTTTCCGAAGAAGCTCCTGGAATGCCTTTTTACCTTGAAAATGGGATGATTATTCGCAACGAGCTTGAGAATTTCTCTAGAAAACTTCAAGAACGAGCAGGATATATGGAAGTTCGCACTCCATTAATGATGAACCAACGCCTATGGGAGCAATCTGGACATTGGGATCATTATCATGAGAATATGTATTTTACAGAGGTTGATAATACCAAGTTTGCTTTAAAACCAATGAACTGCCCAGGCCATATGTTAATCTATAAAAGCCAGCTTCATTCCTATCGCGATTTGCCCCTTCGTATCGCAGAGTTTGGCCAAGTTCATCGCCATGAATTATCTGGAGCCTTAAATGGAATGATGCGTGTTCGCACCTTTACTCAAGATGATGCTCATATCTTTGTTCGTCCTGATCAGATTGAATCAGAAATTAAAAATGTAATCAACCTTATTGATCAGATTTATGGTGTCTTTGGTTTTGATTACCGTGTGGAATTATCCACTCGTCCAGAAGATTCCATGGGATCAGATGAATTATGGGAACAAGCAGAAACAGCCTTAAAAAATGTATTAGACCATCTGGGAATGGAGTATGTCATCAATGAAGGGGACGGTGCATTCTATGGGCCAAAGATAGACTTCCATATTCTTGATGCCTTAAAACGAAGCTGGCAGTTAGCAACCATTCAGCTTGATTTTCAAATGCCAGAGAAATTTGATTTACATTATATTGGGGAGGATAATAACCGATATCGTCCCGTTGTGATCCACCGTGCAATCATGGGATCGATCGATCGTTTTATTGGAATCATCACCGAACATTTTGCTGGAGCTTTTCCCGTTTGGTTAGCTCCTATTCAGGTGAAATTGCTCCCAATTGCACAAGCCCATGTGGAGTATGCCAATGATGTCTACCACAAGATGATCGAACAAGGAATTCGGGTCAAACTGGATGATCGCAATGAGAAGATCGGCTATAAGATTCGTGAAGCACAATTGCAAAAAGTACCTTATATGCTCGTTATCGGGGATAAGGAAGTTGAGAATGGAACACTATCTGTTAGAAAACGCAGCTATGGTGATCTAGGTGCAAAACCAGTAGATGAAGTTATCGCTCAGATCATCGAAGAAATAAGAACAAAAGCAAGATAGTTTATTGACAAAGATATAAAATTGTGCTATGCTGATTTAGCAATCATATGGATAATCAAGCAGAAGCGCCCGCTTCTCACCTTATTGACTAGGGTCAATGGGTTAATATGAATGAGAAGGATGGATAAGTGTGGGCGCATTGCGTCTACACTTTTTTCTTGCTTTTTTATCCATGGAAAGTTTTTTGGAGGTGGCAAATTATTATCAAAGAATATTTAGTCAATGAGGACATTCGTGCTCGCGAAGTTCGTCTAATCGGGCCTGATGGAGAACAGATTGGGATTGTTCCTTTAAAAGAGGCATTAAGAATTGCTGAAGAGCAAAATCTTGATTTGGTAAATGTTGCTCCTGCAGCTAAACCGCCTGTTTGCAGGATCATGGATTACGGCAAATTCCGTTACGAACAAAGTAAAAAGGAAAAAGAAGCACGGAAGAATCAAAAAGTGATCAACACCAAAGAGATTCGCTTAAGTCCAACCATTGAAGAAAACGACTTTCAAACGAAGCTTCGCAGTGCGATTAAATTTTTAAAAGCGGGAAATAAAGTAAAAGTCACCATTCGCTTTCGCGGACGTGAAATCACTCACCAAAATATTGGCGAAAATGTCTTAAACCGTTTAGCTAAAGAAGTAGAAGAGATTTCTGTTGTTGAACGGAAGCCAAAATTAGAAGGTCGTAGTATGGTTATGATTTTAGCGCCGAAATAAGAGTTTATGATAGATTGGAGGAATTGGTTATGCCAAAAATGAAAACACATCGTGGAGCAGCAAAACGCTTTAAGAAAACAGGTAGTGGTAAGTTGAAAAGAAGCCATGCTTTTACTAGCCACCTTTTAGAAGGGAAAAGCCCAAAACGCGCTCGTCATTTACGTAAGAGTACTCTTGTAAGTAAAGGTGATTATAAACGTATTAAACAATTAGTTACCTATCTATAATTAATGAACAAGGTCATGATCGAGGAGGGAAATTAATATGCCAAGAGTAAAAGGCGGATATGTGACTCGTCGTCGCCGCAAAAAAGTATTAAAACTAGCAAAAGGTTATTTCGGTTCTAAGCACCGTTTATTTAAGACTGCAAATGCTCAAGTCATGAAATCTTTATTATATGCTTACCGTGACCGTCGTCAACGTAAGCGCGATTTCCGCAAACTATGGATTGCTCGTATCAACGCAGCTGCTCGCATGAATGGTTTATCCTATAGCAAATTCATGTATGGTTTAAAAGTAGCTGGTGTAGATATGAACCGTAAAGTATTAGCTGACTTAGCTGTAAATGATGCAAAAGCATTTTCTGAGTTAGCACAATTAGCAAAAGAAAAAATCAATGCTTAATATGATTATTGAAAAAAGCACCCTTAGCGGGTGTTTTTTTTCAAAGATAAGAAAGTATAATAATGTTTGAAGCAATAGCTCCCTTACAAAACGTGAAATGGCTTGTATGTTCTAACTGGGTTTGTATATTCCATAAGCAGCGACTTTTGGTAGTGTATTTATACACGGACAACGGGGTGCGTTGGAATATACAAACCTATTTTTAGTAAAAAGGAAGAGGATTGCGATGAAAATCGTCTTATCAACCTTGAATGCGAAATATATCCATTCGTCACTTGCTTTACGCTATCTCAAAGCATATAGTCAGAAAGAGTTTCCCAATATAGAAATCTGTGAGTATTCCATTAATGAACCCTTAATGACGATTTTAACCGATCTATATGAAAGAAAACCAGATGTGATCGGGTTTTCATGTTACATATGGAATATTGAAGAGACGATTCAATTGATTCAGATGTTAAAGAAGGTAAGACCTGATTTAACGATCGTTTTAGGTGGGCCTGAAGTTTCTTACGATATCTCCTATTGGTTTAATCGTATAGAAGAAATTGATGTGATTGTTTACGGTGAGGGAGAGGCAACATTTCTTCATCTTTTGCAAACTCTACAAAAGGGAGAAACATTAAATCAGGTACAAGGGATTGCTTATCGAACAGAAACAGGCTACTATATTAATCCTCCTCGGCCAAAATTGGATCTCAATCAGATTCCAAGCCCGTACCAAGATGAAGAAGATTTAGCCTCATTGCGAGATAAAATCGTCTATTTTGAAGCTAGTCGTGGATGTCCTTTTTCCTGTGCCTATTGCTTATCTTCAGTTGAAACTGGGGTCCGTTATTTTGCTATTGACCGCGTAAAAGAGGATCTATTCCGATTGATTCAACACGGAGTTAAGACCATTAAATTTGTTGATCGAACGTTTAATCTAAATAAAAAGTATGCTATGGAAATCTTCCAGTTTTTAATTGAGAATCATCAGGGGACTGTTTTTCAATTTGAGATCACCGCTGATATTATGAAGGAAGATGTCCTTCAATATCTTGTCGATCATGCGCCAAAGGGGGTTTTTCGTTTCGAAATCGGCATTCAATCGACCAATGACTATACGAATGCCCTTGTAAATCGAAAACAGAACTTCAAAAAACTAAGCCAAACGGTTTTGAAAATCAAAGAAAGTGGAAAAATCGATCAACATCTAGATTTAATCGCCGGGCTACCTAAAGAAGATTATGCTTCTTTTCGTAATACATTTAATGATGTATTCGCACTGCGACCTGAAGAATTACAACTTGGATTTCTCAAAATGTTGCGGGGAACAAAAATCTGGTATGAAGCAGAACAATATGGATATGTCTATCAAGATTATGCTCCTTATGAGATTCTAAAAAATGATGATTTGCCATTTGACGATGTGATTCGCCTCAAAAGAGTGGAGGATGTGTTAGAAAAATATTGGAATGGGCATCGGATGGATCAGACCATTGAATACCTCGTTGACAAAGAGTTTTCTTCTCCTTTTGATTTTTTTCAGGAATTTGGTGATTATTGGACAGCAAAAGGCTGGCATCGTATCGGACATCAGTTAGAAACCTTATTTTTAAGGCTTCTTGAGTTTTTACAAGATCGTCAAACCAAACACATTGACTTTATCGTAAGTTTAATGAAATTTGACTACTTTTTAAATTTTACACATAAACCAAGAAAAACCTGGTGGGAATTTGCGATTTCTAAACAGAAATTGAATGATATTTTTAAACAGTTGGTTCAACATCCTGAAAGATTTTCTGCTCAATTCCAGATGCTAGGATTGAGCGAAAAAGATTTGCATAAACATACGATGGTAGAGATCCTTCCCTATCATCTTGGGGATTATTTTGAAACAGGAGCAATGGTCAAACAAGATACCTTATTCCTTGTTTACTTTAATCCCCCGAAAGAACCCATTTATTTTTTAAAAGAGGTTTGACATCATAAGAAAGTAAAGTTAAAATCGGATTTGTTATAGAATAGTGACAGAATTGAACTACAAAAGGGGGATGCTGATTGCGAAAAACGGTAAACTTATTAAGAGAATTTTCTATTCCATTGATTTCCGGTGTCATTGTCGCATTAATATGGGCGAATCTCTCACCAGAGAGTTATAAAAGCTTTGTTTACGGAAAATTATTTGGTGAATTTGATTTTCATTTCTTTGTTAATGATATTTTTATGGTCTTTTTCTTTGCGATTGCTGCGGTTGAGATTACGCAAAGCTTTATGCCAGGTGGTGCTTTAAATCCCATCAAAAAAGCGGTTAACCCACTTATGGCCACTTTGGGTGGGGTATTAGGACCTGCTATTGTCTATATGACATTAAATGCGATCATTGGCTCACCAGAACTCTTTCGGGGTTGGGGTATACCAACAGCAACAGATATTGCTTTAGCTTGGTTGGTTGCAAGATTTGTCTTTGGTAATAAGCACCCAGCTGTGTCTTTCTTACTTTTATTAGCGATCGCAGATGACGCCATTGGGTTGGCCATTATCGCTATTTTCTACCCAGATCCTGCCCATCCTGTTGAACCCGTTTGGTTATTATTAACATTAGCAGGGATGACTGTGGCTTTTATTTTAAGAAAAGCGAATGTAAAGAGCTATTGGCCATATCTTATCATAGGCGGAGCATTAAGTTGGACAGGCTTGCACAATGCCCACTTGCATCCTGCATTGGCTTTGGTCTTTATCATTCCATTTTTACCTCATCCAATTCAAAATCCTGGGGAATTATTTGAAGAAGATGAATCAGATATGTCAACATTACATCAATTTGAGCATCAGTGGAAAGCCTTCGTTGATTTTGGCCTATTTACCTTTGGATTGGCAAATGCAGGAGTTGAATTCTCTGAAATCGCTACTGCGACATGGTTAGTGTTTATTGCACTCCTTGTCGGTAAAACGTTTGGGATATTTACATTAGGTTTGATCGCTAATCTAATAGGATTTTCATTACCAAACGGTATGGGTAAAAAAGAGCTGTTTTTAGCAGGGGTTGTTGCAGCGATGGGATTAACGGTTGCTCTGTTTGTTGCCGGAGCAGCATTTACCGATCTAAAAGTCCAAGGTGCAGCGAAAATGGGAGCGCTCTTTAGTGCAAGTACAGCGTTGATTGCTTTTATCGTTGGTAAAATGTTAAGGATCAAAAGAATCAATTAACCTCTGAATTCAGGATTGAAGAGAGAAAAATCTCTTTTCAATCCTTTTTTTATTTATTCGCCTCCCGAAATATTTGTATAATTTGTTTTTATTATTCGGTATAATAAGTTTGTTTAAACGTACCAATCTAAATCAAGGAGGTTGAGCTAAAGTGGAAGACCAAACTTTACAAATGTTTAAAGAACTAACAGAAGCACCTGGTGTTCCTGGTCATGAAGGACCTGTTCGTGAGGTGATGAGAAAATATATCTCTCCATATGCCGATGAAGTCTTTACGGATAATTTAGGAAGTCTAATCGCTAGAAAAGGGGATAAAGGGCCAAAAATCCTTATTGCCGGCCACCTTGATGAAGTTGGCTTTATGGTCACACGGATTACCGATGAAGGTTTTCTAAAATTTCAACCATTAGGTGGCTGGTGGGAGCAAGTAATGCTTGCTCAACGTGTTACTGTACATACGCGAAAAGGAGAAGTTATTGGCATTATAGGTTCAAAACCGCCACACATTTTGCCGGCAGAAGCGAGAAAAAAACCCGTCGAGAAAAAGGATATGTTCATTGATATCGGGGCATCAAGCAAGGAAGAGGCAGAGGAATTTGGCGTACGTCCTGGAGATCCAATTACTCCTGTATCTCCATTTACGGTGATGAAAAATTCAAAGATGTTAATGGCAAAAGCTTGGGATAACCGTATTGGTTGTGCGATTGCGATTGAAGTGTTAAAACGATTAAAGAATGAACAACATCCAAATACGGTTTATGGTGCGGGTACTGTTCAGGAAGAAGTAGGATTACGGGGAGCTCAAACCGTTGTCAATACGGTAAAACCTGATATTGCCTTTGCTATCGATGTGGGAATTGCTGGGGATACACCAGGTGTAACACCCGATGAGGCTATTAGTAAGATGGGAAAAGGGCCACAAATTTTACTTTATGATGCATCCATGGTTCCTCATCGGGGGCTTCGTGATTTTGTGATTCGTATTGCAGAAGAGGAGAAAATTCCCTTTCAGTTTGATGCATTATCTGGTGGGGGAACTGATGCTGGACGCTTCCATTTACAAGGAAGGGGAGTTCCTTCTCTTGTTGTTGGGATTGCAACTCGTTACATTCATAGTCATGCTGCGATCTTACATCGGGATGATTTCGAACAAGCCGTTGAACTTCTCGTTAAGGTGATCAAGCGATTAGATGAAGATACGGTTAACCAAATTAAAAATAATGCCTAAATCTAAAAGAGTGCTATAAAAAAGCACTCTTTTTCATACTCAATTAATATGTTTACTCAATGTTTCCACCATATACTCCTGGGTATCTGCATCTACATTTGACCAAATAATTTCAAACAAAACACCTAAACCCGGTAACGTTTTTTCTTCATGTTCTTCGATGGATGTTACGATCATATCCCTCAACTCTTCTTCTGTTTTTCCTCTTATGTTATTGATAATCGCTTGGCGAAGATCAAAATTCATATTGATTGAAGAACCTCCTTATTTCCAGTGTATTAATTCTTAGTATATCCAAATCGATTTCAATCAATAGTTATGATATAATAAAATTTAAAATGCTTTGAAGGGAGAAACAATATGGGTAAGCAATTTGCGGTCATTGGTCTAGGTCGGTTTGGTTTAAGTGTGGCAAAAACCTTACACGAATTAGACTATGAAGTCTTAGCAATTGATAAAGACGGAGAAAGGATTCAAGAAAATATGAACCAGGTTACCCACGTGGTACAAGCCGATTCAACCGATGAAATGGCCTTAAAATCATTAGGGATTCGCAACTTTGATGTTGTTGTTGTTGCCATTGGTCAAGATATTCAGGCCAGTATTTTAACTACTTTAATTCTTAAAGAATTAGGTGTAGAAACGATTGTCGTCAAAGCGCAAAATCAACTTCATGCTAAGGTTTTATATAAAATCGGGGCAACAAAAGTTGTTTTCCCTGAACGGGATATGGGACAAAGGGTTGCCCATAATCTTGTTACCCCCAATATTCTTGACTATATTGAACTCTCTGATGAATATAGCATTGTTGAAATTATTGCCAGTGAAAAATTGTCAGGGAAAAGTTTAGTTGAATTAAATATTCGCGCAAGGTTTGGCTGTAACGTAATGGCGATTAAAAATCAAGACAAAATTAATATCGCACCAAGTGCAAAGGATATAATCTATGAAGGAGACGTGCTTGTTGTTATTGGTCATAATAATGATTTGAAAAAATTCCAAGACTTTGTCATGAATGGAAAGCGATGAAGATATCGATGAATACAAATGTAGAAATCATTCAATCGGTGCACAATCCAAAAGTCAAGTCATGGATTCGCTTAAAGACCAAACAAGGAAGAAATGAACAAGGGTTATTTTTGATTGAAGGAATCAAGAACGTTGAAGAGGTATTACAATCAGGACAAGAAGTGGTGAGTATTATCTACGGAGAGGACAAAGAGATTCCTGATTCATGGCGAACAAAAATGGAGCAGTCTAAACAACCCATTCATTTATATCAGGTTAGCCAACATATTATCGAAAAACTAGCAGAAACAAAAACCCCTCAGGGTTTTTTTGCCATCGTAAAACAAGAACTACATACCATAGAAACCTTACTCTCCCACTCCTTTTTACTTTTAGTAGATGAAATTCAAGATCCAGGGAATTTAGGCACAATTATTCGCAGTGCGGATGCAGCTGGAGTTGAAGGGATTATCTTAGGTGATGGAACAGTCGATCCTTATAATGGAAAAGTGATTCGTTCCGCCATGGGGTCTATGTTTCATCTTCCCATCGTAAAAGCAAGTTTAGATGAAGTGATACCCCGTTTGAAGGAATCTTCTTTTCAGGTGATTGGTACAAGCCCTTATGCCAAAAAGGCGTATTTTGAAATGGATTATAAACAAAAAACGGCCATTCTTGTTGGTAATGAAGCAAGGGGATTGGCTGAATCAAGAATGGAGCAAGTCGATCAAATGGTGCAAATTCCTTTTATGGGTCAAGCTGAATCTTTAAATGTGGCAATAGCGACTAGTATCATTTTATTTGAGCGAGCTAGACAAATATTGAAATCATCTTGAAGTTTTATTTATAATAAAATAAAAAATTAGATATAAAATGCGAGGAAAGAGAGAGTAGACAACGGATTGATCTTTCTCAGGGAGAAGGTGCCATAGACTGAAAGCATCTTTAAAGATCAAGTTGTTGAAGTTCACTCTGGAGCAGGGCTTTGAAAGATAGTAGGAGTATCCCGTTTGTTGGCGTTAAGACATCGAGGAGGAAAATAACGTTTTGTGTTGTTTTCCTTGAATTAGGGTGGTAACGCGGCTTTTCGTCCCTTGGGCGGGAAGCCTTTTATATTTTTAAGGAGGTTTGAACGATGCAAGACAGGTTAAAGCAAATTCGTGTGAACGCACTGGCTGAGATTGATCAAGTTACAGACTTACAATCCTTACAATCGTTACGGATTAAGTACTTAGGGAAAAAAGGCGAAATTACAGAGGTATTAAGAGGGATGGGGGCTTTATCTCAAGAAGAGCGTCCTTACATTGGGAAATTAGTCAATGAGATTCGTGAAGAAATTGAACAAGTTCTAAGGCAAAAAGAAGAGTTTCTGCGAGAAAAAGAAATGGAACAAAGATTAAAAGAGGAAACCATCGATGTTACCTTGCCCGGTCAACCATCGATTCAAGGGAATCGCCATCCGTTAACAAGAATCATTGAAGAGATTGAAGATATTTTTATTGGTATGGGATTTGAGGTAGCCGAAGGTCCAGAAGTAGAATCGGACTATTATAATTTTGAAGCTCTAAACATTCCTAAAGACCATCCAGCAAGGGATATGCAAGATACCTTTTATATCACAGAAGATATCCTCATGCGTACCCATACTTCTCCTGTTCAAGTTCGGACTATGTTAGCGAAAAAAGGAGATGTTCCAGTAAAAATTATTTGTCCTGGGAAAGTGTATCGCAAAGATGAGGATGATGCCACTCATTCCCATCAATTTACTCAGATTGAAGGACTTGTGGTAGATGAAAACATTAGCATGAGTGATTTAAAAGGGATCTTATTAAGTTTTGCGAAGCGAATGTTTGGGGAACAGTCCAAGATTCGTTTGCGTCCTAGCTTTTTCCCTTTTACTGAACCAAGTGCAGAAGTAGACGTTTCCTGTATGATCTGCCATGGAGAAGGATGTCGGGTATGTAAAGAAACAGGATGGATTGAAATCTTAGGTGCAGGGATGGTCCATCCGAAGGTATTAGAAAATGCTGGTTATGATTCTAACAAATACACTGGTTTTGCTTTTGGGATGGGTGTAGAAAGAATTGCTATGTTGAAATATGGAATCGATGATATTCGTCAGTTTTATATTAATGATCTGCGTTTTCTTGATCAATTTAAACGAATGTAAGGAGGTTATAGAAGTGAAAGTATCCTACCAATGGTTAACCCAATTTGTAGATATTAATGACATCAGTCCATATGAATTGGCAGAAAAATTGACAAGAAGTGGTGTTGCTGTCGATGTGGTTCAGCAAGTGAATCCAGACATTGAAAAAGTGGTCGTCGGCCATGTAATTGAGACCAGCAAACACCCTGAAGCAGATAAATTAAAGATTTGTAAAGTCGATGTGGGCAAGGAAGAAACCTTGCAAATTATTTGCGGGGCAGCGAATGTAGCTACAGGACAAAAAGTTCCTGTTGCTTTAGTTGGGGCCAAATTACCTGGTGGGGTCAAAATTAAAAAGGCCAAACTGCGTGGGGTTGAATCCCAAGGAATGATTTGTTCAGCAAAAGAATTAGGGATGAATGAACGTTTGCTTTCCAAAGAAAAAACAGAAGGGATTCTCGTTTTACAAGATGATGCAAAAATTGGTGAGCCTATTGAGCCTTTATTAGGTTTTGATGACTATATCTTAGAGCTTGACTTAACCCCTAATCGCGCCGATTGTCTAAGTATGATTGGTGTCGCTTATGAAGTCGCTGCCATTTTAGAACGGCCTGTTAAACTACCTGAAGATCCTTTAGAGGTTAAAATCGATCCCAACCATCCTGTGCAAATTGAGATTGATGCACCAAAGGAATGTAAACATTATGCAGCTCGAGTTGTTAAAAATATTCAAGTGAAAGAGTCTCCTCAATGGCTGCAAAATCGCTTAATCGCTGCAGGAATTCGTCCCATCAATAATGTGGTCGATGTGACAAACTATGTGATGTTAGAATATGGACAACCATTGCATGCCTTTGATTTTGAACGCTTAGATCAATCGAAAATCGTTGTACGCTTAGCAAAACCTGAAGAAAAAATCATTACCCTTGATGATCAAGAACGAACCTTAGATGAAGAGATGCTCTTAATTACAGACGGGGTAAAACCAATCGCCATTGCTGGCGTCATGGGAGGAGCAAATACGGAAGTAACAGAAAAAACAACACAAGTTCTGTTGGAGTCTGCTTATTTTGATGGAATTTCCATTCGGAAAACGTCTAAAAAATTAGGACTTCGTTCTGAGGCAAGTATGCGTTTTGAAAAAGGAGTAGATCCGAATCGAATCTATGCTGCATTAAATCGGGCAGCAGCGCTTTTACTGCAGTTAGCAGGGGCAACTCTTGAAGGAGATATAACGGAAGAAAAAATAGCAGAACCTGAAGAAAGGAAAATTCACGTTCGAACCAATTGGGTGAATCAAGTACTCGGTACCAAAATTACTGTTGATGAAATGAAACGAATTTTTAAACGACTTCATTTCGTTACGGATCAAGTAGAAGATGGACTGATGGTAACAGTTCCAACGAGACGTCAAGATATTATGCAAGAGGTTGACTTAATCGAAGAAATTGCAAGAATCCATGGCTATGATGAGATACCAACGACCATGCCAATTGGAAAGTATTCACAGGGTGGACTTAAGTCAAAACAACACCTTCAGCGCATAATCAAAAATCGACTAGAAGCAATGGGGCTTCAAGAAGTGATTACTTATACTTTGACTGGTGAGAAGCAACTTGGATTGAATCAAGGATTAGCAGATGGTTTGAAACCGATAGCTTTAGCACTGCCAATGAGTGAAGAAAGAAAATATCTAAGAACCGATTTAATTCCTCATCTTTTAGAAGTTGCACAATACAATATCAACAGAAATCAAACAAATATCCGAATTTATGAAATAGGGAAAGTGTTTCTTACCGATGAAATGAATGTAACTACTTTGCCTAAGGAAAAAAAAGTCATTGCTGGGCTTGTAACGGGTCAAGCGCCGACTTATTGGCAGAATAAAAATGAGGTTTATGATTTTTATTATACGAAAGGAATTGTGGAAGAGCTTTTAACATGCTTAGGAATCACCTCTATTCAGGTAGAACCAGCTACAATTAAAGGATACCACCCTGGACGTACTGCAACATTGAAAAAAGGCGAAATCTTATTAGGCTATATAGGCCAGATTCATCCTATAGTTCAACAACAATATGATCTAGCTGAGACTTTCGTTTTTGAATTAGATTTAAGTACTCTTCTTGAGATGGCAAACACTGAAATTGAATATCGCCCATTGCCAAAATATCCAGCGGTAGAACGAGATTTGGCTGTGTTGGTCCCAAAAGAAGTTACGGCACAAAAATTAATCGATATTATTAAAAAAGCTGCAGGTAATTTGCTTGAATCAGTGACACTTTTTGATGTGTATACCAACGAGAAATTAGGGACAGATAAGAAGAGTATGGCATTTTCTCTAATTTATCGCCATAAAGAGAGAACATTAACGGATGAAGAAATTGTCTCCATGCAAGAGAAAGTGATTGAAGCCCTAAAGGAACATGCGCAAGCAGAACTTCGTTAATTCACCCTCGACTGTTGGGAAATTTCCAACAGTCTTTTTTTCATGTTTCCATAAGTTGTTGGAATATATAAACCTATTTATATGGCTCAAAAATTTGCGAAGAAATTTTATGCCACACGTGGTATACTTATCATTATGGAAGAATGATTTCATTTTGCAGCAGGGAGGATTTGCCGAGTGAATGAAGCACAAAAAAATCGGTTAACAATCTCCATATTTGGACAACAATATACAATAGTAGGAAAAGCGAGCCCTAATTATATAAGGATGATTTCAGGATATGTGGATGAAAAGATGAGAGAAATTGCAAAATCGAATCAGCGTCTGGATTCGACCAAAATAGCTGTTTTAACGGCAGTGAATATCGCTGACGAATATTTTCGTTTAAAACAAGAATATGATGAATTATTGAAGTTGATTGAAGATGAAGAATAGAGGGATATGATGAATATAGTAGACCTTATTATTCTTTTTCTCTTAATTACTTCGCTCATCAGAGGATATCAGATGGGTCTCATACGGCAAATGATTCACTTTGTTGGTTATTTCGTGGCGTTTTTTGTTGCTTATCATTTTTCTGAAGAATTGGTCCCTTGGATCAAACAAATCGTGCCGACACCAATTTTTCAGCAATCTTCGGTCCGAATGTTTTCCAAAAACTTTCAATTAGAAGGAATGTTTTATCATGCAATATCCTTCTTTCTTCTTTTTATGATAACGAAGTTCGCATTAAATTTAGGTGGAGCGATTCTGCATCAAGTGGCTAGTTTTCCAGGTATCGCCATTGTAAATCAAACTTTAGGTGCAACCGTTGGTTTGATCCAAATGCTTCTTATTTTGATTATACTCATAAATATCGTTTCTGTTATACCATCGCCAAAGCTGAACCAATGGGTAGAAGGTTCTCTTTTCTCTCAATATTTATATTCCTTAACACCAATGATTACGAAAACGTTATATAATCTTTGGAATTCATCAACAATCGGTTCACTTTAATGTGCTTTTTTGCCAATTTCAATGAACCTGGCTTAAATGCTAATTTCTAAGCGAAATTGAAGCAAATTTGTTCTCGGAGGTGAACCTTTTGGAATATCCGACAGATATTATCAACCGTATGAAGAGAGTCGAAGGTCAGATTCGAGGCGTTCTTAAAATGATGGAAGACGGAAAAGAATGTGATCAAGTTGTCCATCAATTATCGGCAATCCGAAATGCTGTTGATCGGATAATCGTCAATGTAGTCGGGGTAGATATGAGTAATTGCTTGGTTGAACATCTCAAAAATAAAGAGGAACTGGATACAGATAAGATTATTAAAGATACATTGCAATTATTATTAAAAATCAAATAGTTGTAGTATGGCCAGGGATCTGTTTCTCTGATCTTTTTAACATATATCGGGTTTGTATATTCCATAAGCGTTGGAATATACAAACCTATTTTTTTCTTTGAAGTATAGAATTCACACTTAAAACTTTGATAGTTTCAATTAATTGGGTAAAAATATGTTTAGCTAAAAATTTGCATTTGCAGGAGTTGAGAGTTTAATGGTGCATCGTTTTGATCCAAAACATGCGAGTAAATTGAATAATGACGAAAGAAAGAAAATGTTACCTCCTGATAAAGTTCTTCAATATCTTGATTTAAAGAAAGAGGATACGGTGCTTGATTTAGGAGCAGGTACAGGTTATTTTTCTTTACCAATTGCAAAACTGGTAAAAAAAGTCATTGCTGTTGATGTGTCAGAGGAAATGTTGAGTCATCTGAAGCAAGAAATGAAACGGGAAAAAATAGATAATATCGAGATGATTCAACACGAAATAGAAACTTTACCCTTTGATGACCAAATCGCAGAAAAGGTTATTGTGTCCCTTGTATTACACGAAGTGAAAGATTTGAATCAGACAATAAGGGAAATTCACCGGGTATTACATCCTAAAGGGAAATTATTAGTTATTGAGTGGGAGAAGAAAATAAGTGAGTCTGGACCACCCATTGAAGAGAGAATAGACTCATTTAAATTAAAGCAAGTACTAGAAAACAGCAATTTTCAGGTCTCACTAGAACGGCCAAATCCAGATCAGTACATTTTAATTGGAGAAATAAAAAAGGACTGAATGAGATCAAAGGAAATTCATATTTTCTTCACAATACTCTGTTATTTTAAAAACTGTTCAGATTATTATTTTTGCTGATTCACAGAAAATAAGCAGAGCACAATAAGGGGTATAGTAGAAAGGGGTCTTATTTAAGGATGAAACAAGATCATTATCATGTAACGTTTGAGACAAAGAAGGAATTAGAACAAGTGATTGCAGATCTTGAAAAGGAGTTAAAGGAAATCCGTTTCGGGGTTTTGTGGAGATTTGATATTCATCAAAAGCTAAGTGAGTTAGAACTTCCAATTGAACATAAGATTGTTGTTTTAGAAGTATGCAATCCGAATGAATCCTCGGGGATTATTGCTGCAGACCCGATGTCTAGTTATTTCTTGCCTTGCAAGATCGTCGTTTCCGAACAAGAAGGGCAAACAAAAGTGGGATTGGTTCGTCCATCAATACTAATTGGGCTTATGGAACAAGAAAACCTAACGGAGATTGCAAAGAAAATCGAAGATAAATTAATTCAAGCGATTGAAAACGCAGTATAAGTAGGCGTGTGAATAAAAGAACCCGATGATTGTTTTAAACGGCCAAATTCTGGCCGTTTTTCACTTATGCGAATATATTCATTTGAATAAATACCTATATAGGGTATTTATAAAAAATGGTTTTGTTTAAAAAAATTATTACTAAATGAAAATTTGTCCTTCCAATCAAAAATAAAATCTTTTATAATAATACCTAAAGGGGGTATAGGTATGGAACGCTTAACAGATGATCTGTTACCAAATGAGACAGATCAAAAGATTCTTCGAAGATTAAAACGAATTGAAGGTCAGGTTCGTGGCATTCAAAAAATGGTTGAGGATAAACGCTACTGCGTTGATATACTTACGCAAATTGCTGCTGTTCGTGCTGCTTTAGATAAAGTAGGATTAGCGGTTTTAGAAAAACATACACATGGTTGTGTCCAAAAGGCAATCAAATCAGGTGAAGGCGACGCTATTATTGATGAATTAATGGATGTTATCAATCTTTTTATTAAATAGATCGTAAGTATATGAGGAGTGAGTTGCGTGGCGAGTGAAGCGAAAGCTACATTAAAAATTGAGGGGATGACATGTGCAGCTTGTTCAACAAGGATCGAAAAAGGGTTAAATAAATTAGATGGGGTAAACGCATCTTTAAATTTAACCTTAGAAAAAGCTGCGATTACTTATGATCCTAGTAAAGTAACGTTAGAACAAATTGAACAAAAAATTAAAGATTTAGGCTATGGTGTAAGGAAAGATAAAGTAGAACTAGATATTGTCGGTATGACTTGTGCGGCTTGTTCCGCAAGAATTGAAAAAGGTCTAAATAAAATGCCAGGTGTTTATTCTGCAACGGTAAATCTTGCAATGGAGAGGGCAGTTATCGAATACAATGCTGATGAAGTCGATCTTGATGATTTCATTAAAAAGATTCGAGATTTAGGTTACGATGGCAAAGCTCATGAAGATGAACAAATCGGTGAATCAGCGAAGGAAAAGGAATTACGGAAGAAGCGAAATAAATTAATTACTTCTGCAATTTTGTCTTTGCCGTTATTATGGACAATGCTTGGTCATATGGGAGCGATGTCTTTAGTCCCAGAATTTATGATGAACCCTTGGTTTCAACTTCTTTTAGCCACTCCCGTTCAGTTTTATATTGGTTATCAATTTTACCATGGTGCATATTCAGCATTGAAAAATGGTAGTGCCAATATGGACGTTCTTGTTGCACTTGGAACTTCAGCCGCCTATTTCTATAGTATTTATGGAATGATTGTGGGAACACATCAACTCTATTTTGAAACAAGTGCAATCTTAATAACTTTAGTACTTTTTGGTAAATACTTAGAAGCGTTGGCAAAAGGTAGAACATCTGATGCGATTAAAAAGCTGATCGATTTACAGGCCAAAACGGCGATGGTACAAAGAGATGGAGAGTTTATTGAAGTTCCCATTAAAGAGGTTGTGAAAGGCGATATCGTGATGGTTCGCCCTGGGGAAAAAATTCCTGTCGATGGGGAAATTATCGATGGTTTCTCTTCGGTAGATGAATCCATGTTAACGGGTGAAAGTATCCCGGTTGATAAAAAAATAGGGGATACCGTTATTGGGGCAACAATAAATAAACATGGCACTTTTAAATTTAAAGCAACTAAGGTTGGGAAGGACACCGCTTTAGCTCAAATTATCAAAGTAGTAGAAGAAGCAAATAGTACCAAAGCTCCCATTCAACGTATGGCTGATGTCATTTCAGGGATCTTTGTTCCAATCGTTGTTGCCATCGCATTACTCACCTTCATAGGATATTATTTCTTTGCAGATCCTTATAATTTTGAACACGCGCTTGTGAATGCAATTGCTGTTCTTGTTATCGCTTGTCCATGTGCTTTAGGATTAGCAACACCAACTTCGATTATGGTTGGAACGGGTAAGGCAGCAGAGCATGGCATTTTGTTTAAAGGTGGAGAACATTTAGAGAATGCAAAGAAGATTAATGCGATTGTCTTGGATAAGACAGGAACGATTACAAAAGGTGAGCCTGAATTAACGGATACAATTCCTGTAAATGCTTCAGAAGAAGAATTACTACAACTCGTAGGCTCTGTAGAGAAAAGTTCTGAGCACCCCATTGGTAAAGCTATTGTAAAAGGAATGGAAGATAAAGGAATTCCTTTATTACCTGTAAGTGATTTTGAAATTATTCCAGGAAAAGGTCTAAAAGCGAAAGTAAATGAAGTAATGGTCTATATTGGAACACGCAAATTAATCAGTGAGCTAGGATTGAGTATTGAAACCATAGAAGAAAAAATGGCTAAATTTGAAGAACAGGGGAAAACCGTTGTACTTGCTGCAACTGAAACAAGGATTTTAGGGTTGATTGCTGTAGCGGATACAGTAAAACATGATTCAAAAGAGGCAATTCAGAAATTAAAAGAGATGGACATCAAAGTTGTGATGATTACTGGTGACAACCAGCGTACAGCTAAGAGTATTGCGGAGCAAGTGGGTGTAGATGAAATTCGGGCAGAAGTCTTACCAGAAGATAAAGCAAAAGAAGTGCAAAAATTAAAAGATCAAGGTTATATTGTTGCCATGGTTGGTGATGGGATTAATGATGCTCCTGCATTAGCAACAGCTGACGTAGGAATTGCCATTGGTACTGGGGCAGATATCGCAATTGAAGCTGCTGATGTAACATTAATTGGTGGCAGCCTAAAAGGGGTCGCAGATGCGATTTATATAAGTAAGCAAACTTTAAAAAATATTAAGCAGAATCTTTTTGCTTCTTTATTTTACAACACAATTAGTATTCCTGTGGCCATTGCCGGTTTACTAGCTCCTTGGATAGCTGGGGCAGCAATGGCAATGAGTTCAGTATCCGTTGTCTTAAATTCATTGCGCTTAAAAAATATAAAATTATAAAGATGACGATTTTCGCTTGTGACCCTTACAAAAAAAAGAAAGGGTTTCATATAAAATAAAAATCTTATATTGGAGGGAATAACAAATGGAAAAAGTAATTCGTGTCGAAGGAATGACTTGCAATCATTGTAAAATGGCAGTAGAAGGTGCATTAAAAAAATTAAGTGGTGTTATTAATGCGGTTGTAAGCCTTGAAAACAAAAATGTTACCGTAACTTTTGATGAAGGAAAAGTAACATTTGAACAGATGAAAGAAGCAATTGAAGATCAAGGATATGATGTTGTTGACTAAAGGAATCTGAGATGGGTAAAATGGCTATTGATGGAAATTATCAATAGCCATCATTCGTTTTTGGTTCCTATAATGTTTCAATCATTGACGAAGTTACCATATCTTGATAAAAAATGTAGATAGAGAAAAGAAAAAATATATAGAAAGAAGGTAGGGCGCTTTGAAAAAAGGATGGATAAGTGTTCTCATTGCGATCTTACTGGTTGGAGGAATTATCTATTATAATCAAACCAGTGGGGGTAGGCAAAAAGATGTTCGACCTGAAGAAGGGTTTCTTGCTCCTGATTTTACTTTAAAAAATGAACAGGGAGAAAGCATTTCATTAAGTCAGTTAAAAGGAAAGCCAGTATTTTTAAACTTTTGGGCCTCTTGGTGTCCCCCTTGTAAAGTGGAAATGCCATATATTCAACAAGCTTATGAAAAATATAAAAATCAGGTCGCTTTTTATGGAATTAATCTAACCTTTAATGATTCAAAATCTGAGGCAATCAATTTCATGAAAGCAAACGGGTATCAAATGCCGATCTTATTCGATGAAAATCCAAACCCAGATCATACAGTTGCCAAATTGTATCGAGCCAATACCATTCCCACTAGTTTCTTTATCGATAAAGAGGGTGTGATTCAAGTTAAACATGTGGGAGCGATGGATTATAAGACGATTGAAACAAACATCAAAAAGATTTTGGGGGAGTAACGGATGATCGAAGCAAATCAGATTCTGAAAATCGGTCCTATTCAACTTCCCCTTCAATGGATCATTTTATTTATTGGACTTTTTCTTGGAACTTTTGTTAGTGAACAAATGGCACGAAAAAAAGGATGGGAGAAAGAGAACTTTTCTGATTTAGTATTTACTCTTATACTAATCGTGCTTTTGGTCTATAAATTTGGCTGGATCGTATTTGATCTAAAACGAGTGATCCAAAACCCCCAAGTAGTCATTTGGGCCTCTGGAACAAATACCAGTTTCTGGATAGGAATATTAATCGCTATTCTTTACTTGGTTTTTCAAGTAAGAAAAAAGGGTTTTTCATGGGTTGATATTTTGCAGTTTTCTTGGTTCATTTATACCATTACTTTCTTTTTCTATTCGTTATTGATCAAAGATGATGGAAAAGCGATCCAATCACAACACCTTTACCATCCAGTCAATCTCTATAAAGCCTTTTGGCTCGGTTTGTTATTAATCTTATTTTTTCGCTGGAGAAAGGAATTCACTTTCACCAAACTCATGTTGTTATATATGGGATTAGGTTATGGTTTATTAATCATTTCTATCTTTGATGTCAATATCAAATTGATCTTAGGCTTAACACAAGAACAATGGCTAAGTCTTCTTCTTTCGTTAATTGGAATGATTGGTATGTTCAAAAAAGAAGGCACTAAAAGACTTACTCCATAAAATATCCCTCTATAGTAGACAGTACTTTTTTTGTCTACTATAGAGGGATAATATTTTTTACGTAGCTTTTTATTTATTGTTGTTTGTATTGAGGCTCTTCATTTGTTATATAATTTAATCGTGCTTGCAAAGCAGAAATGGTGTTATCCATATTTTGTGCAAGTTGGTTAAACATTTGTTTTGCTTGTTGGTCTTGAGTTTGAAGAGCAAATGATTTTAAATTCGCAGCAACGCTTTGTGCACTTGCAATGGTTTGTTGTAGTTGAATTCCAACAGTCATTTTATTCACCTCCTTTTCACAGAAAAATTAAAATCTCCAGATGATTACTAAACTATAAATGTGAATTACTGTAAAATCAGGATCGCTCTTCACCTGTGAATTTTCTTTTTATTGGGACAAATAGATCAATAATCCCAATGACTAAAGCAGCAATTAAAGCACCTACAACGGTGACTCTTACACCTGGGATAAAAAATTGGGTTAGATAGATGACTAAGGCGCTTGTAAGAAAGCCGACAATGCCACGACTAAATGGGGAAACATTCTCTCCGAAAATGGCCTCAATAATCCATCCAAGCACTGCAATGACGAGTGCTGCTAAAAATGCGTTCCAAAAACCATTGATCACAAAGTTTGGAACGATAGCTCCTACAAATAATAAAACAAGAGCAGCAACTGCAAAACGAATGATATGTCGAATAATGGTCATCTTTTTTAATCCTCCTTTTAAATTTAAAAATGAAAGGATATTTGTATACTTTCCAGAATGCGTTGCTTTTATGAGTTTTTATCGTCAAATGATATAATAAAAAAAAAACTTCTATCGAAGTCTTTTCGAAGACGTAGTCGAGTTCTTCTTTAGAGGTAGTTTTTTATGTCGATCGTTCAAATTTAACTTCGATTTATTACTTTAATGAAGTTAAACTTTCCGATGCGGTAAAAAGTACGCTTTCTAACTTAAGGAGGACTATTTGTGGATCGTACACTAACGATTTTAGAATTTCACAAAATTATTGATCGACTAATCAATAAAGCGATGACTCCTATGGGAAAAGAATTGGCAGCAACAATACTTCCTTCTTTTGATTTGGAAGAAGTTGTTTATCGACAAAAAGAAACCCATGAAGGATTAGAGGTCATTCGCTTAAAAGGGGGCCTTTCTTTTGATGGGGTTCATGATATACGCGGCTTTATCAAACGAGCCAAAATCGGTGGAATACTTGCCCCAGAACAATTAAGACAAATCTCTTCTACTTTAATGGCAGCAAGGAAATTGAAGAAATTGATTCTTCAATTAAATGAAGAATTATCCCTACCTATTTTGCGAACCCTGGTTGAACCAATCATCGAGCTTTTTGAAATCGAAAAGAAAATCAATGAAAGTATTAATGAATACAATGAAGTGGTTGATTTAGCAAGTACAGAATTAAAAATGATCCGTAATCAAATTCGCTTAATTGAAAGCAGAGTGAAAGAGAAATTAGAATCGATTTTGCGAAATCCTCATTATCAAAAAATGTTGCAAGATCCAATCATTACCATTCGTAATGGTCGCTATGTCATTCCAGTCAAACAAGAGTATCGTGGGGTTTTTGGTGGGATGATTCATGATCAGTCGGCTTCAGGAGCTACTTTATTTATTGAGCCCGATTCTGTCGTTCAATTGAATAATCAACTAAGGGAGTATCAATTAAAAGAAGTAAAAGAGATTGAAAAAATTCTAAGACAACTGACTGATTTGATTCGGATGGAAGCAGATTCCATTGCAGAAATGGTGAAACATCTTGGAAGGTTAGATGTTATCCAAGCAAAAGGGGAACTTGCTAAAGAGATGAAAGCAACTCTCCCCAAACTCAACCGACAAGGATATATTCGTTTAAAAAAAGCTCGACATCCATTGATCAATCCTGAAGAAGTGGTTCCGATTGATGTTCATTTAGGCCAAGAGTTTCATGTTTTAATCATAACAGGCCCTAATACCGGGGGAAAAACGGTTACTTTAAAAACGATTGGTTTACTTACTTTAATGGCGATGGCTGGCTTTCATATTCCCGCTGATGAAGAGAGCGAGGTTGCTGTTTTTTCCTCCATCTTTGCCGATATTGGTGATGAACAAAGTATCGAGCAAAATTTAAGCACATTTTCCAGTCATTTAAAAAATATTATCGAAATCCTGAAAAAAGTGGATACGAATAGTTTGATCTTGTTGGATGAATTGGGGGCAGGTACCGATCCAACTGAAGGGGCAGCATTAGCTATTGCAATTTTAGAGAAAATTCGCTTGCTGCAAGCCAGGGTTGTTGCTACGACTCACTACAGCGAATTAAAAGCATATGCCTATAATCATCAAGGTGTTGTAAATGCTAGTGTGGAATTTGATGTAAAAACTCTAAAACCTACCTATCGCTTGCTAATCGGCGTACCTGGTCGAAGCAATGCGTTTGCCATTGCCAAAAGGCTTGGGCTTGAGGAAGAGATTATTCAATTTGCAAAAGAACAATTAAGTGAAGAAGATCAACAAGTAGAATTGATGATTCATTCCCTTGAATGGAACCAAAAAATAGCAGAAAAAGAACGACTTGAAGCAGAACGTTTAAGAAAGCAAACACAAGAGATGAAAAAAGAAGTGGAAGAAAAACTGGCTTTATTAGAACAAAATCGCTTCAAAATTTTAGAAGAAGCAAAACAAGAGGCAGAAAAAATCATTCGCAAAGCCACCAGGGAAGCCGATGAAATCATTCGTGAATTAAGAAAATTAATTCAGGAAAAACGGGTAGATGTAAAAGAACATGAATTAATTGCCATGAAAAAACGTTTAAATGAATCGGTACCTGACCTAGAAAAACCAAAGCCTATTTCCAAAAAACAAAACAAGAAGATTGAGGTAGGGGACGAAGTAAAGGTTTTAAGTTTAGGACAAAAAGGAAATGTGATTGAACAAGTAAGCGAGAACGAATTTATTGTCCAAATCGGAATCATCAAAATGAAGATCAATAGACAGGATTTAGAAGTTAGCGAAGAAAAGAAACGTTCTAATCCTGAGGCGATCATGACAGGGGTAAAACGCACGAAAGAGTATGTAAAACCAGAATTAGATCTTCGCGGTAAGACGGTTGATGAAGCGATGATCGAGATTGATCGTTACTTGGCTGACGCGCTCTTGGCAGGATACAAACAAGTATCCATTATTCATGGGAAGGGAACAGGGGTTCTTCGCAGCGGGGTACAGGATTTTCTAAAAAGGCATAAATTAACAAAATCGATTCGTATGGGTCAATATGGTGAAGGGGGTTCTGGTGTAACGGTTGTTGAACTAAAAGCGTAATAAAGAAGGAAAGACGAGACTGGTTTCATCAACCAGTCTTTTTTTTAAATTTTTCATTGGAATTGGGGAAAGATGAAAAAGACACTTTTTTTTTGGAGTGGTTTAAAATGAATCACCCTAAGACATTAGATAAAAACGCTAGATTGCTTTTACTGGTAAGCACATTATACACGATTGCCATTGCGTTATCGAATACATTTGTAAATGTATATTTATGGAAGTTAGAGAAAAACTATATTTTGATTGGATGGTTTAATTTTTTTCAATATTTAACAACCTTACTGATTTTTATTGTTGCAGGAAAACTAGCTAAATATTTGGACCGTGTGATTTTACTACGAACAGGAGTAGCGATATTAACTGTTTTTTACCTTGTTGTTCTACTACTTGGGTCTCTTTCAGCAAAATATTCAATGTCTTTGGGAGCTTTACTTGGTGTAGGCCAAGGATTCTATTGGTTTTCTTTTAATACCTTATATTTTGAAATTACAAACCCAAAAAATCGAGATATTTTTAACGGAATGAATGGTTTATTTACTTCTTTTGGCGGAATCATAGCTCCTTTTTTATCCGGATGGTTAATCTCTCATAATACAGGTTTTACTGGATACCGTTACATCTTTTTTATCTCCTTATTTGTATTTTTGGTTGCAGTTCTTATTAGTTTTCTTTTTTATAAACGACCATCAAAGGGGAGATATCGTTTAACAAAAGTGTTAAAACAAAGTTTAACTCCAACACCTTGGCGTAATATTTCCCTGGGAATGATTGCGCAAGGCGGAAGAGAAGGGGTTATTACTTTTCTTACAGGGTTGTTAGTATATATTTCGACAAATAATGAGTTTTCTTTAGGTACTTATTCGATGTTAATTTCTCTCGTTGCCCTTGTCAGTTATTTTTTAGTTGGAAAATGGATGAAAAAAAAGTGGCGAAACAAAGGGATGATGATCGGTTCATTGATGATGGCATTGGTGGTCATTCCCATGTTTTTTAAGACAACATACACCACTTTGCTGATTTATGGAATTGGAACCAGTTTATTTGCCCCTCTTTATTTTATTCCTTTAACCTCAGTTGTTTTTGATCAGATTGGGAAGAATGAGGAAACAGCAAATTTAAGATCCGAGTATATTGTTCTAAGAGAAATTAGTTTAAACCTTGGGAGAATGATGATGATTTTTGTGTTTATCCTTTTTATCAAATGGGTAGGGATTCACTATCTTCGTTACGTTCTTTTAATCTCTGGTATTTTACAAGTTTTTACTTGGTTATCATTTCGCAAAGTATTTACCTATAGCTGAAAGGGTGAAAGATGGGGAATGGTTCAACTAGAAGAAAGAAAGTTAAGCTCCAATCTTAAAGAAAACGTTGAATTTATGAATCAAGCATTGGGGGTCAACAAAAGTTTTGATGTCATCTACCGTAAACTCTATTATGGGGGAAAAGAATTTGCTCTTTATTTTATTGATGGATTTGCGAAAGATGATATAATGAATCAAATTATGAGGTATTTAGGGAAAATCGAAGCAAAAGATTTAACTCCCGATACCTTAAAACGTCTGTTAGAGACCCATATCGGTTATTTAGAAGTAGAAGCTGCGGATGATTTTAAAAAGATTATCTCCCAAGTTCTTGCTGGCCCCTTAGCGTTATTTATTGAAGGAGAAAACAAAGCGATTCTCATTGATGCAAGAACTTATCCCGCAAGAGGCCCGCAAGAACCTGATATTGAACGAGTGGTTCGCGGGGCACGTGATGGCTTTGTCGAAACGTTAATTTTCAATACGGCTCTTACCCGTCGTCGTTTACGAGATCCTTCTTTACGAATGGAATATTTGCAGGTTGGAGAACGTTCGAAAACGGATATTGCCATTGCCTATCTTGAAGATGTGGCGAATTCTGACTTAGTCGAATTGATCAAAGAAAAAATCAGTAAGATGGAAATCGATGGACTGCCGATGGCTGAAAAAACCTTAGAGGAATACCTTTTTCCTAATCATTGGAACCCTTATCCAATGGTACGTTATACAGAAAGACCGGATGTAGCAACGGTACATCTTTTGGAAGGGCATGTACTCATTTATGTGGATACATCACCGAGTGTGATGATTACGCCAACAACCTTATTTCACCACGTTCAACATGCGGAAGAATATCGGCAAAAACCGATCATTGGTGCCTATTTACGCTGGGTACGTTTTCTTGCGTTAATGATGTCAGTCATTTTGTTACCTTTATGGTATGCTGCTGTCAAGGAGCCATCTTTGCTTCCAGATTCTTTACATTTTCTTGAACCCAAAAAATCAGGGGAAATTCCTTTATTTTGGCAATTTATGTTTGCAGAATTGGGATTGGATGTTTTACGAATGGCAGCGATTCATACACCCTCTTCTTTAGCAACAGCAATGGGATTAATTGCAGCAATTGTGATTGGTCAAATGGCCATTGATGTTGGTTTATTTACGAAGGAAGTGATTTTATATCTCTCTATCGCTGGAATCGGTACTTTTGCAACACCTAGTTATGAATTGAGTCTAGCCAATCGAATTGTTCGCATCGTTTTGCTCATTCTCACTCATCTACTTGGGATAACAGGGCTTGTGCTTGGTTTCATATTATGGTTCTTACTTTTAGCATCTTCTAAATCTTTAGACACACCTTATCTTTGGCCTCTTATTCCCCTAAACGGCAAAGCCTTGCTGGATGTAATTGTCCGTTCACCAATGCCTTATAAGAATAAACGACCGAAAATCTTGTCTCCTAATGACCCAGATCGAAGCCCAAGAAAGTAAGGATAAGTTTTAATTGGTTGCAAAGAAACTTCATTCTTTGCTATACTTTTATCTGTTGTGAGACTTTTAATTATAAAAGGAGGACTGTTCAAAATGGCAATTGTTCATGTTACTGATCAATCCTTTGCTTCTGAAGTAGAAAGTACAGGTACAGTTCTTGTTGATTTTTGGGCTCCATGGTGTGGACCTTGTAAAATGATTGCGCCTGTACTTGAGGAAATTGATCAGGAAATCGGTGATAAATTAACGATTGCAAAGTTAAATGTTGATGACAATCCAGCCTCTGCTGCAAAATATGGAATCATGGGGATTCCAACACTATTGCTTTTCCAAAATGGAAAACCCGTTGAGAAAATCGTAGGTTACCAACCAAAAGAGCAATTAATGGCAACTTTAAGCAAGCATCTATAATTTTTTGATATAAACCCCCTAGTTCTTAGGGGGTTTTGTTGCAGGTGATAAAGATGGATCCAATCATTAAAGAGAAGCTCGCATTACTCCCCGATAAACCAGGTTGTTATCTGATGAAGAACCGTGAAGGGCAAGTGATCTATGTTGGTAAAGCAAAGGTTCTTAAAAATCGAGTTCGCTCCTATTTTACAGGTAGTCATGATGCCAAAACGCAAAAATTAGTCAGTGAAATCGCTGACTTCGAATATATTATTACTGATTCCAATGTGGAAGCACTCATCTTAGAGAACAATCTGATCAAAAAATACCGCCCTCATTACAATATCATGCTAAAGGACGATAAAACTTACCCGTATATCAAATTAACGGCGGACGAACATCCTCGTTTGGAAGTCACGAGAAAAGTGAAAAAAGATAAGGCGAAATATTTTGGCCCTTATCCAAATGCTGGATCGGCGCAACAAGTGAAAAAATTATTAGACAAACTTTATCCCTTACGAAAGTGCAAAAATTTAAACAATCGGGTATGTCTCTATTACCATCTTGGACAATGCTTAGCACCCTGTGAATTCGAAGTGAAACAAGAAACATATGAAGAGATTACGAAGAAAATTATTCGTTTCTTACAAGGGGATTATAAGGAGATTGCCGATGGATTACGAAAAAAAATGGAACAAGCAGCTGAAAATCTTGAGTTTGAACGGGCAAAAGAATATCGTGACCAATTACAAGATATAGAAAATATTATGTCAAAACAAGTGATCACTTTAAACGATCGAATGGATCGGGATGTTTTTGGAGTCTACACCGATAAAGGTTGGATGTGTATTCAAGTTTTTTATATGAGACAAGGTAACTTAATTGAACGAGAAGTCTCAATGTTTCCCTATTATGGAACGATCGAAGAAGATTTTATGTCTTTTATTACCCAATTTTATTTTGCAAACCCTGTTCTGCCAAAAGAAATTTTGCTTCCAAAAGAAGTTAAACTCGATCTTGCACTTTTAGAAGAATGGTTACAGATCAAAGTTTATCAGCCAAAAAGAGGTCCAAAAAGAAAATTAGTGGATATGGCAATAGAAAATGCGAAAGTTGCTTTAGAAGAAAAATTTAATTTAGATGCAAGAAACGAGGCAAAAACAATCCAAGCGGTTGAACGGTTAGGGGAACTTTTAAGAATCAAAACTCCCCATCGCATTGAAGCTTTTGATAACTCGAATATTCAAGGTACCGATGCTGTTTCTGCGATGGTTGTATTTATCGATGGGTATCCTGACAAATCTAGCTACCGCAAATATAAGGTAATGAGTGTTGAGGGATCAGACGATGTTCATACGATGCAAGAGGTCATCCGTCGTAGATATACGCGAATTTTAAAAGAGGGATTAAACCTTCCAGACTTAATTATCGTTGATGGGGGCAAACAACAAATCAATGCAGCCGTTAATGTATTAGAAAATGAACTGGGTCTCAACATTCCTGTTGCAGGACTGAAAAAAGACGAAAAGCACAAAACTGCCGAATTGCTTTACGGTGCTCCCCCTAAGGTTGTTCCAATGGAGCGAAATAGTCAAGAATTCTACCTTTTACAACGAATCCAAGATGAGGTTCATCGTTTTGCCATCTCTTTTCATCGGCAAACGCGAACAAAAAGCATGTTATATTCTCAATTAGATGAGATACCAGGTGTTGGCGAGAAAAGAAAAAAATTATTATTAAAACATTTTGGCTCGATTAAAAATATTCGTGAAGCATCGGTAGAAGAGTTTCGGAAAATAGGAATTGGCGATAAGTTAGCAAAGGAAATTTTAAAATTTTTGTGCTCTGAAGAAAAAAAGTGATAAAAATATTGCAAAAGGAGTCATTTATGTTATAATACAAAAAAATTTAATAATGATTGCCTCACTTTCCATTGTGAGGTAGGGGTTGCAAAATTCATGAGTCATCTACGGGAATGACGGGTAAATGATGAACGTAGATAAAAGGGGATTTTGCCGAAGCGTACTTATGAACCTGCATAAGTATAGCTGGGCTTACATCGAATAGGTGTAAGACTGTCACAGTTAAACCATCCCAATTTAACTGTGGAGAACTATCTTGATCTTGGGAGGTGGAGGACTTTTTGTTGTCACTGACAACAGGTAAAGTCTACCTGTTGTTTTTTGTTTATCAAAGGATTTTTTCAGTTTTTTAAATTTGGCAAGTATAATGAGGTGAGCGATATGGGGATCATTGTAAAAAAATTTGGTGGTTCCTCGGTAGCTAATGTCGACCGAATGAAAGCGGTAGCTAAGATCATTGCTAAAACAAAAGATCAGGGCCATCAATGTGTTGTTGTCGTTTCAGCGATGGGGGATCATACCGATGAGTTGATCGATTTAGCTCATCAGATTTCTGCACATCCTTCATCGAGAGAGTTGGATATGTTAATGACGACTGGGGAACAAGTATCCATCTCACTACTCGCCATGACCTTACAAGAGATGGGGTATCGTGCGATCTCTCTAACCGGTTGGCAAGCAGGGATTGAAACAGAAGAGGTTTATGGGAAAGCGAGAATTACCAATATTGATACGAAACGAATTTTGCATGAATTAGAGAAAGATCAAATCGTCATTGTTGCTGGTTTTCAAGGAATTTCCAATCAAGAAATCACAACTCTAGGTAGAGGTGGATCGGATACAAGTGCTGTCGCATTAGCAGCAGCTTTACATGCAGATGTTTGCGAAATTTATACCGATGTTGAAGGGGTATATACCACTGATCCAAGGGTAGTGAAGAATGCCAAAAAATTAAATGAAATTAGTTATGATGAAATGCTTGAACTTGCCAATTTAGGAGCAGTCGTATTACATCCAAGATCTGTTGAGAATGCCAAACACCATAGGGTAAAACTCGTTGTGCGTTCTAGTTTTGTTGATACTCCCGGAACAGAAATTAAGGAGGAGAAATCAATGGAAAATGTTCGTGTTGTTACAGGAGTTGCTTATGACCTAGATGTGACTCGCGTTCAGGTGGTCGATTTAGAAAATAAAATTGATGCTTTAGCCGATTTATTTACGACTTTGGCGAATGAAAATATTAACGTCGATATGATTGTTACGAGTGATTATGAAAAAGATCGAATTAATGTATCGTTTTCCATTAGTGATCAAGATATTGGCCCAACCTTAAAAGTGTTAGAAAAAAAATTAGGAGAACAAGCAAAAGTAAGTCATGATCATCACTTAGCGAAGGTTTCGATTGTAGGAGCAGGGATGATTTCCAATCCAGGAGTAGCAGCAAAAATGTTTAAGATCTTAAGTGATGCAGGAATCCCTATTCATATGGTGACCACTTCTGAGATCAAAGTATCTTGTTTAGTTCCAAAGACACAAGCAAAACAAGCAGTCCAAGTTTTACATGACGCTTTTGAATTAGGGCAGGAATAATTAGAAACATCCCTTCAAACCTTTGAAGGGATGTTAATCTCTTATATAATGATTTATATTTTCTAAATTTTTTTAAAAAAAACCAAAAAGGCCGATATTTCCATGATTTCCTGAGTTTCATACCGATTCTTTCACTCATGTCCTTTTTGACGCTTGCTAGGATAGAGGAGTACAATGAATTTTGAGATAAAATATTCCTTTTTTTGGTTTCACTCAATGAAACCTTTTTAAACTAGTTGTTAGAATATGAAAAAAGGAGGTTTAAGGGGAGGGAATGAAAGAGGTCTAGGAGGAACGTAAAATACAAATTGCTTTTCAATCTTTAAAGGGGGGAAATTGTTTATGGCAACTTCGCATTTTTTTAATCGCAGGTTGCACTCCTTATTAGGAGTTATTCCTGTAGGTGTGTTTTTATTGATTCATTTAACGGTTAACTACATGGCAACAAGAGGACCTGAATCCTTTAACAATGCTGCAGGTTTTATGGAAAGCTTACCTTTTCTACCAGTTCTTGAGTGGGTACTGATTTTCTTACCACTTTTATATCACGCAATTTATGGACTTTATATTGCATTTCAGGCGAAGCATAATGTTGGTAACTTTAGTTACGTCCGTAACATAATGTTTATGTTACAGCGTTACACAGGTATTATTACTTTAATCTTCGTTGGTTGGCATGTATGGGAAACGCGGGCTCAAATGGCTCTCGGAACCAAGGAACTGAACTTTAACATGATGGCTGATATTTTACAAAATAATTGGATGATGGCTTTTTATATCGTTGGTGTGATTTCGGCGATCTTCCATTTTTCTAACGGAATGTGGTCATTCTTAGTAAGTTGGGGAGTTACGATTGGTCCACGATCACAAAGGATTTCAACTTATGTGTGGATGACGGTATTTGTTCTTGTATCGATCGTTGCAATCTCTTCATTATTCTCTTTTACAAATGCTGAGTATATTAAAGAAGCAGTCAATTTAACAACTCATTAAGGGGGGAGCGGGAAGATGAGTAATCAAAGAATCATAATAGTTGGTGGTGGATTAGCAGGTTTGATGGCAACCATCAAAGTTGCAGAGGCAGGTGTACATGTCGATTTATTTTCTTTAGTACCAGTTAAGCGCTCTCATTCCGTTTGTGCGCAGGGTGGAATTAATGGTGCTGTCAATACAAAAGGTGAAGGCGACTCTCCATGGATTCATTTTGACGATACCATCTATGGTGGGGACTTCTTAGCCAACCAACCTCCTGTAAAAGCAATGGCTGAAGCAGCTCCTGGAATCATTCATCTATTTGACCGAATGGGTGTTATGTTTAATAGAACTCCTGAAGGACTTCTTGATTTCCGCCGTTTTGGAGGTACGAAACATCATCGAACCGCTTATGCTGGTGCAACAACGGGGCAACAACTACTCTATGCTGTTGATGAACAGGTTCGCCGTTGGGAAGTAGCAGGATTAGTAACCAAATATGAACATTGGGAGTTCTTATCTGTTGTTCTTGATGATGAAGGAAGAGCAAGGGGAATTGTTGCTCAAGATTTAAGAAGCATGGAGATACATACCTTTGTCGGCGACGCTGTTTTATTAGCAACAGGTGGACTAGGTATGATCTTTGGTAAGTCAACGAACTCTGTTATTAACACCGGTTATGCAACTAGTGCGGTTTACCGTCAAGGTGCTATTTATGCAAATCCAGAGTTTATTCAAATACACCCAACTGCAATACCCGGCGATGATAAAGACCGTTTAATGTCAGAATCCGCTCGTGGTGAAGGTGGAAGAATTTGGACTTATAAAGATGGAAAACCTTGGTATTTCTTAGAAGAAAAATATCCCGCATATGGAAACCTTGTGCCTCGTGATATTGCTACAAGGGAAATTTTCCACGTTGTTGTTGATCTTGGCTTAGGGGTAGATGGAGAAAACAAAGTTTATCTAGACCTATCTCATAAAGATCCCAAAGAGCTCGATATTAAACTTGGCGGGATTTTGGAAATTTATGAAAAATTCGTTGGCGACGACCCAAGAAAAGTTCCAATGAAGATCTTCCCAAGTGTTCATTATTCAATGGGAGGATTATGGGTTGATTATGATCACATGACAAATATTCCTGGCCTTTTTGCTGCAGGTGAGGTCGATTACCAATATCATGGAGCGAACCGTTTAGGGGCAAACTCATTATTATCTGCAATCTATAGTGGTATGGTTGCAGGTCCTAAGATGGTTGAATATATCAAAGGATTAAAGAAAGCTTCTGCAGATGTATCGAGCAAATTCTTCGAAGAACAAAAACGCAAAGAACAAGAAAAATACGATGCAATCACGAAGATGAATGGCAATGAAAATCCGTATAAACTTCATGAAGAACTTGGGAAGTGGATGACAGAGAACGTAACTGTTGTTCGTTACAACGATCGTCTCCTCAAAACCGATGAAAAGATTCAAGAGCTTATGGAACGTTATAAACGCATCAACATTGAGGATGCTTCGAAATGGAGTAATCAAGTTACCACCTTTACCCGTCAGTTAGAAGGCATGCTTGTCTTGGCTCGTGCAATTACAATGGGGGCTTACCATCGCAATGAAAGCCGTGGAGCTCATTACAAGCCAGAGTTTCCAAATCGTAATGATGAAGAATGGTTAAAGACGACGATGGCAAGATATACCCCTGATGGTCCTGTATTTAGTTATGAAGATGTGGATGTCTCTTTAATCAAGCCAAGACCTCGAAATTATGCCGTTTCGAAGGAGGAGACAATGAAATGAGTGAAAAAAAGATCCATTTAATTATAACTCGTCAAGATGGACCTGATTCAAAACCTTACAAGGAAGAATTTAAAATTCCTTACCGCCCAAACATGAATGTCATTAGTGCTCTCATGGAAATTCATAAAAATCCGGTAAATGCGAAAGGAGAAAAAACCAAACCTGTCGTTTGGGAAATGAACTGCTTGGAAGAGGTTTGCGGTGCCTGTTCAATGGTGATCAATGGGAGACCACGACAAGCTTGTAGCGCATTGATTGATAAATTAGAACAGCCCATTCGTTTAGAACCAATGAGTACATTTCCGATTATTCGGGACTTGATGGTTGATCGAAGTAGAATGTTCGATGCGTTAAAACGGGTTAAAGCTTGGATCCCAATTGATGGAACCTATGATTTAGGACCTGGTCCAAGAATGCCTGAACATACTCGTCAATGGGCCTATGAATTGTCGAAATGTATGACATGCGGGGTATGTATGGAGGCGTGTCCAAACGTAAATAGCAAGTCTGCATTTATTGGCCCATTTGCCATCAGCCAAGTTCGTTTATTCAATACCCACCCAACTGGTGCAATGAATAAGTGGGAGCGTTTAGAAGCACTTATGGGCGATGGGGGTGCCACAGACTGTGGTAACTCACAAAACTGTGTTCAAGCCTGTCCGAAGGGAATTCCATTAACGACATCCATTGCAGACATTAACCGTCAATTAACGATTTATTCCTTTAAGAAGTTCTTTGTGAGCTAATATATATGGAAAATATTGGCTGCCCTAAAAAGCTTTATGCCTTAAAGGGTGGCCCTTTTAAAATGAAATGGCTTGTATGTTCTAACACTGCTCCTAACCTTACGGCTTTCCGTAAATAAGGTCGGTAGGAAAGCACGTTATAAAACATACAAACCTATTTTTAAAACAGTTTTTTAAAGAAAATTTTCTTAAGGTTAGACAAGATTGTTCAACGATAGGGATCGTAAGAGTGCGATTCACCGATTTAGTATTCATCAGCTTCACCTCCGATTGTAAAGTTGGTCAATTGAAAAGAAGTTTTCATAATGCAACATTTATACTATATTTCTAGTGTAAAATTAAAAAATGTGATAAAAAAGAGAAGGGGTTTTCCCTTCTCTCATCATTGGCATTAATCGGCATTTACTCTGCCGCTTTAATTGCTTCTATAGCTTTTTCGTAATCTGGGTGATCGGTAATTTCTTTTACATATTCCACATAAGTGACTTCATTTTTTGAATTCACCACAAAAACAGCACGAGCTTCTAAACGAAGTTCTTTGATATATGTACCATAAGCACTGCCAAAAGACATGTTTTGATAATCGGATAATGTAATCACTTTATCAATACCTGCGGCTCCACACCAACGCTTTTGCGCAAAAGGTAAATCAACGCTAATGGTTAAAACCGTTGCATTTAATTTCGCAGCTTCTTCATTAAAACGTCTTGTTTGTGCATCGCAAACAGGTGTATCAAGGGAAGGAACTACACTAATAAGTTTAACCCCTGTAAAATCTTTTAATGATAATGGATTTAAATTATTATCAACGACAGTAAAATCAGGTGCTTGATCTCCCACTTTAATTTCTGGACCGAGTAAAGTAACTGGTTTACCTGCAAATGTAACAACTCCAAAACGTTCTTCCATATGTAAATCCTCCTTCAATATTAACAACTTTATTATAGTTATAAACTAACTATATTTAATATAATAACAAGTGCTCAATTTGAAGTAAAGTTCGATTTACACTTAGGAAATTCATTTTAATTTTTTATTCACACTTTTCTGTCTAATAAATATAATACATTGAAAGCCCCCCTTATAAACTGTTCCCCGGTAAAACATATTTTATTACCCAAGGTCTACCTTGGGATTTTTTTATACTAAAAAAGGTCAGAGAATGAAATAAAAAAGAAGAAGGGTTAACCTTCTTCCTCATCTTTCCTTACACGTCCCTGCTCTAGACGTGAAACACGTCTTTCTAAACGATTCACCTTTCTTTCTAATCGTTCTACCCGCTCTACTAGAGTACGAGGTGATGGAGTAGGCGGAACAGGAATGAATAAGGGTTGACCAACGTAAATCAAATTTGGATTGGTAATTCCATTTGCCCGCATAATGGCTTCGGGCGTCGTGCCAAACCGTTGAGCGATTGACCAAAGATTATCTCCAGGTTGCACAATATAAGTCATGTTTAGAACCTCCTTTGAAATATGTTCATAACAGGATATGTTCTTACTAGGGAGATGTGTATAATCAATCGCCCATTTTCAGCCTATGCACAGAAATTAGGCTAAATGATGAAAGAGAAAGCTTTGCATGTCTAATGGTAAAGGGGCTTGGAAATGAAGAGACTCACCTGTTCTTGGATGATCAAACTCTAATTGAATCGCATGTAGAGCTTGTCTTTGCATCCCATTATCCCCAGTTTTTCCACCGTATAATTCATCACCAACAAGAGGATGGCCGATATAACTCATATGGACACGGATTTGATGCGTTCTTCCAGTAGCCAATTGTAATTCAATTAAAGTCGCGTCACTAAACCGCTCAATCACTTTATAATACGTGATTGCTGGTTTTGCATCAGGATGAAGGTCAGTAACAACCATTCGACGTAAGGGATGATCCGGATCTTTCATAATAGGAGCATCAACGATTCCTTTATCTTCAGCTACATAACCATGGACAATCGCACGATATGTACGTTTTAAAGTTCGATCTTGGAGTTGAAGGGATAGTTTATGATGAGCGTATTGATTTTTGGCAATGACAAGTAATCCAGAAGTATTTTTGTCCAGCCTGTGGACGGGCCGAAAACGAAACTGCTCACCTTTTAATTTCCAATGATGAACCAAACCATTGGCTAACGTTTGATTAGGATGGGATTTAGTTGGATGAACGACAATACCTGCAGGTTTATTCACAACCACAATATCTTGATCTTCATAAATGATCTCAAAGTCGACAGGTTCTGGAGAAATATATTCTGATGTTTCAATGGGAACAAAGATTTCTAGTAAATCGCCTCGATGAACGCGAACAGTGACGTAAACAGGTTCCCGATTTAAATAGATTCCTTTTGTATTTTTCACTCTACTTAAAGATTTTCTTGAAAATTGATAATGCTTTAACAGGATTTCTTTTATCATTAGACCGTCCCATTCTATAGGAATCGAGATTCGGATTAACGGTTTCATAGGAAAACTCCTTCAGTAAAGATGATCCTTAAGAATTATTTTTGATCATCTTTCTCATTCTAATACTAAATATACTTTAACATCATACCATAATTTATATTGAAAGGATAAAGAAAGATGTTTTTTCATGGAATTGATGCAGAGCATTTATTGATTCAATACCCCATATTATCACCTCGGTTAACCATCTTTCGCCAAAATCTTGTACAAAAAAAAGACCGAAAACACTTACTAGAGCAATTTGGTTTTGAACCGGTTCATTTTTTAGAGTCTAGTAAAACGTATTCAGTCAAAAGCTGTTTAAATTCCTGTTTCGCTTTTGGCAATGTTGTCTTTGCTTTTTCATCATTACCCCAACCTCTTTTACAACTCTCTTCTCACGAGGTAGGAGTACCTGTTGTCGATACGCGTAAAGCCAACGCCATTTTCATTCAAAACCGCGATTTGGTTAATGAAATGAAAAGACTTTATCCTAATATTCCTATCATTATCGTCAATAGTAAAAGGTTTTCACATACGGCTATTTCCGATAGAATATAAATAGTAAGAAAATTAAGAAATAGGAAAAGGATGGATGTAAGTATGCATTACTCATTGGTTCCTGAAAAGGAGATTCAGGCAAGAATTGAAAAACTGCAAGAGCAATTGAAAAATCATGGGATTGATTGTGCACTGATTGCACAAAATGTTGATCTGTATTATTTTTCCGGTACCATGCAAAACGCAATGATAGTTATTCCTGCTATAGGAAATGCGAGTCTTTTCGTGAAAAAAAGTCTAGAAAGGGCAAAAAGTGAATCAACGATCAGAACCTTACCAATGCCTAGTATGAAGCAATTTCCACAACAATTGCGGGATCTTGGCATACACTATCAAAAAATGGGGTTAGAATTGGATGTACTTCCTTATGGACATTTTCAGAGAATGCAAAAAGTGTTTGTAGAAACGGAGTTTGTCGATATTTCACCAATCATTCGTAAACAAAGAAGTGTGAAATCAGCCTATGAAATCGAAGCGATTCGTCAATCGGCAAAAGTGGCTTATGAAGCGATATTAGAAGTACCAAAAATTTTAAAACCGAATATGAAAGAAATTGATTTCGCCTCTGAGATTGAAAAGTTTGTTCGAATGCGAGGCCACATTGGTAATCTAAGGCTTCGAGCTTTTAATCAAGAGCTTTTCCTTGGGATGATTGTTTCTGGTGAAGCAGCGGCAAAACCAACGGGCTTTGATGGCCCCGCTGGAGGGGAAGGTCTTTCTCCAGCGATACCTCAAGGAGCAGGATGGAAAGAGATAAAAGCAAATGAACCGATTTTAATCGATATTGCAGTGGCGGTAAATGGTTATATCGTAGATCAATCACGGATCGCCGTCATAGGGAAATTAGACCCTCAATTAGAAGAAGCATATCAAGTCGCCGTCCAAATCATCAAAGAGATGGAGAAAAGTGCCAAACCAGGAACGTTATGGTCTGAACATTATCTTCATGCGGTAAAAATGGCGGAAGAGGCAGGATTAAAAGACTATTTTATGGGTTTTAAACAAGATCAAGCAAAATTTCTTGGTCATGGTGTAGGATTGGAATTGGATGAATGGCCTGTTCTAGCAAAAGGGTTAGACCAGCCTTTAGAAGCAGGAATGGTAATTGCAATTGAGCCAAAATTCACTTTTCCTGGAAAAGGGGTTATTGGTATTGAAAATACCTATGTTGTGACAGAAAATGGTTTAGAGGCGTTATCTTATGCACCTGAAGAAATCATTCGAATATAATAACATTGTCTTCCCATTATCCTTCAACCCTTGCAAAGGGCAAAAAATAGGTGATTGACTCACAACCAGCTATGCACTTCTTGAACATAACGCACATAAAATAATCTGAAATCTCCCTTGTGAGTTGATGAGCCCGAGCAAGGAGGGGTGGAACTTTTGAAGGGTAATGACCAGCACGCTAAACCATTATTAACAAATCGGGAAAGAGAAGTATTCGAATTATTAGTACAAGACAAAACGACCAAAGAAATTGCCAAACAATTGTTCATTAGTGAAAAAACGGTACGTAACCATATTAGTAACGTGATGCAGAAATTAGGTGTGAAGGGTCGTTCGCAAGCGGTTGTTGAATTGGTTCGGCTCGGGGAACTAAAAATCTAAGCCCTTGAGAGCCCCCTAAAAAAGCCCGCTAGGAAACTAGTCGGGTTTTTTTAACGAAAACTTTGATATAATAATGCCATTAGATTTATATTGTTGGAGGGAGATCATGAAGCATTCCCCGGAACAAATAAAAGAAATTGAATATGTATTACGCAAAATTAGTGGGATTATTAAGCAGAAAGGAAGAGAGATTCTTAGTGAGTTTCCCATTACTCCCCCTCAATTTGTCGCACTGCAATGGTTAAATGAAGAAGGAGATATGACAATTGGAGAATTGAGCAATAAAATGTATCTTGCTTTTAGTACCACGACTGATTTAGTTGATCGGATGGAGAAAAATGGATTGGTTGAAAGAATACGGGATCAAAAAGACCGTAGAGTGGTTCGGATACATCTTTTGAATAAAGGAAAAGAGATTATTAATGAAGTTTTAGAGACAAGGAGAGCGTATCTTGCTCATATCTTAGAAAGTATGTCTCAAGAAGAAGTGAATCAGATGGCCATATCACTTCAACAGCTTTTTAAGAAAATGAATGAGTAGATTTACAAAAATTCTAGGAGGAACCTAAGATGGAAGAACAAAACGCAATAGGAATCTTGGACTCTGGCGTCGGAGGTTTGACGGTTGTCAAAGAAGTATTTCGGCAACTGCCAAGAGAAAAAATCATCTACTTTGGCGATACAGCTAGATGTCCATATGGCCCTCGGCCAGCTGAAGAGGTAAAAAAATTCACATTAGAGATCGTCGATTTTTTGCTCACTCAAAACGTTAAAATGATTGTGATCGCTTGTAATACGGCAACCGCAGCAGCCTTAAACGAAGTGAAAAAGAAGGTCAAGATTCCTGTTGTTGGTGTGATCCGCCCGGGAAGTTTAGCTGCGATTAAGCATACACGAACGGGAGAAATCGGTGTGATTGGGACGGAAGGAACCATACAAAGTGGTGCATATGAAAAAACATTAAAACAAATTAATCCCAACTTAAACATTACAAGTTATGCTTGTCCAACTTTGGTTCCTCTTGTTGAAAGTGGAATCGAAGATGAAACCATGATTCGCCAAGTGGTGAAAGAAGCATTACAACCGATTTTGAACCAAAAAATGGATTCCTTAATTCTCGGATGTACTCACTATCCACTGATTAGTCAATATATTCAAGAAGTAGTGGGTGAGCAGGTAAAATTATTAAGTTCTGCTGAAGAAACGGCTAGAGAAGTGAGTACAATTTTGCACTACCAGAATCTCCTTAATCAGACTGAAAATCATCCAAAACATCTTTTTTATACAACAGGTGATGTGGATCATTTTAAACAAATTGCAGAAAAATGGTTAGGAAGAACGATTGAAGTGACTCATATCGATCTCTCGAAAGTAAAATGAAGAAAAAAGTTCTATCAAAAAATGATAGAATTTTTTTTGGACAAAAAAGTACTAAATTTCCTTAAGGCTCGTATACATAGAAGTAGAATTGCCTTGAGGAGGGGAAAATATGTTCAAACGGAACAAATTATCATTGCTGATCATCTTAAGTCTAGCATTTATTCTATTATCTGGATGTGGAATATTTGGACCTGAGGAAACTTCAAAGGAAATTGATCCACCGCCTGCTTTGGATGTAAAAGATAATACAGGTACACTTGATGTAACGACTAAAGAAAATGAAGAAGCAACGACGGCAGATCAAAAAGAACAAGTGAAATTTACGATCTATTTTTTTGATGAAAAAGGTGATGTTGTTCCCTACACTATGGATATTCCAAAGGTTGAAGGGATCGGTCAAGAAGTGTTAAAGTACATGACCATTGGTGGGCCAGCTGAAGGCAAAATCCCTCAAGGGTTTAAACCCGTTTTACCAAAAGGAACAAAGGCTACAATGAATGTGAAAGCTGATCAAAAATTAGCCATCGTTGATTTTTCTAAGGAATTTTTATCTTATGAGGCAAAATCTGCTGCTGATGAGAAAAAGATTTTAGATGCAATTACATGGACATTAACGGAATTTCCAACCATTGATCAAGTGGAAATTCGGGTCAATGGTTATCCATTAGAATCGATGCCTACATGGAAAACACCAATTGTTGGACCTTTAAGCCGAGCAGATGGCATCAATTTAGAATTGGGGAATAACATTAAGATTGGACAAACGACTCCTGTAACTCTTTATTTTTATCGGAGTACAGGTAATAAAGAATATCTTGTTCCTGTAACAAGAATGGTACAAAAGACCAATGATTTAGCAAAAGCCACACTCGAACAATTAGTGATTGGTCCGAAAGTAGGTTCTGGATTAACTTCTCCAATTTTACCATCAACCAAAATCCTCGATGTAAAATTGGATCGTCAAGTGGTGATTGCAAATTTTGATGAGCAAATCTTGGGACCGAATCATGAACTGACAAATCGAGAATTAGACATCCTCGTTTGGTCATTGACGGAAAATACAGGTGCTAAATCCATTCAAATCAAAGTTAATGGAAAAACGGAAGGTTTAAAAGGAAACTTAGCAAAACCAATCACTCGTCCAGAAAAAATTAATGCCTCGATTTTATAATGAAAAAAGTTTTGTTATAATATGGTAGAAGGAAAACAAAGGAGGTAGTCAGCTACCCCTTTTTTCTTTTTCCCGCCTTTAACTTCTTTTAAAATGTTGGATGTTCAAAGGAAAGATGGCAAATACTAAGATATAAAGAATTGGGGGAAGAAAATGAGACCAGATAACAGAAATGCAGATGAACTACGAAAAGTAAAAATCACCAACCAATATATTAAGCATGCAGAAGGCTCTGTTTTAATTGAAATAGGAGATACAAAAGTGATTTGCACAGCAACGGTAGAAGATAAAGTCCCAAATTTTATGCGGGGGGAAGGAAAGGGTTGGATCACCGCCGAATATGCTATGATCCCCAGAGCAACCCATACAAGAAATCCGCGAGAATCTACCAAAGGAAAGATTAGTGGCCGAACAATGGAAATTTCGAGGTTAATTGGCAGAGCATTGCGTTCTGTCGTTGATTTGCAAGCTCTAGGAGAGAGAACCATTTGGCTTGATTGCGATGTCATTCAAGCAGATGGTGGAACGAGAACGGCTTCGATCACGGGAGCATTTGTAGCAATGGCAGATGCTTGTTATAGGTTAGTTCAAGAAGGAAAACTAACAAAAATGCCGATTCGCAATTTTGTAGCGGCAACAAGTGTAGGAATCATTGAGAATGAAGCAAGATTAGACCTTTCTTATGAAGAAGATTCTCAAGCCATCGTGGATATGAACATTGTGATGACCGATGAAGGGAAGTATGTTGAAATACAAGGAACAGGTGAAGAAGCTCCTTTTACAGGTGATGAATTGATGGAGTTACTTCGTTTAGGCAAAAAAGGAGTAGAAGAATTAATCCAGGTTCAAAAAGAAGTGATGAAAGAATATGTTGATCTCATTGGAAAAAAAACAGAGGCTAAAGGAGAAATAGAGGTTGGAGGAGAAACACAAGTTGAAGAAAAACCAAGTAGTGAACAATAAAATCGTTCTCGCGACGAAAAATCAAGGTAAGGTTCGAGAATTTAAGGCGTTATTTTCTGAACTTGGTATTGAGATTTTATCAATGAAGGAACTTGCAAACGTTCCTGAAATCATTGAAGATGGGAATACGTTTGAAGAAAATGCGAAGAAAAAAGCGGAAACGATCTGTAAATTAACAGGGGTACCTACCATTGCTGATGATTCGGGTCTTGTCGTGGATATATTAGGCGGAGCTCCAGGGGTCTATTCTGCTCGTTATGCTGGTGAACATGCGACAGACGAAGAAAATAACCAAAAATTACTTCAAGCATTAGCAGGAATACCGATGGAAAAACGTACTGCTCATTTTGTTGCCTATTTAGCCTTTGCTGTACCCAATAGCGAAACGATTGGTGTACAAGATTCGGTCGATGGTTATATCCTTGAATCGCCAAGAGGACAATATGGATTTGGTTATGATCCATTGTTTTATCTCCCCGAATATAACAAAACAATGGCAGAACTTAATCCAGAAACGAAAAATAGAATTAGTCACAGAGGAAAAGCGATGAGAAGATTATTTCAAATGTTAAAAGATCAATGGGAGCAATAGCTCTCTTACAAAAAATGAATAAAAATGAATGGCTTGTATGTTCTATAAAAACATACAAGCCAAGCTTATTATAAAAAATCATTTATACATATTGACCTTAAATTTTAAACTTGTTATAATATCTTTTGTCTTTGGGATATTGAATAAGATTTGCGGATGTAGTTCAATGGTAGAACATCGGCTTCCCAAGCCGACAACGCGGGTTCGATTCCCGTCATCCGCTCCATAGCAATCTGTCTCAGTAGCTCAGCTGGATAGAGCAACGGCCTTCTAAGCCGTGTGTCGGGGGTTCGAATCCCTCCTGGGACGCCATTACATAAAAGCAAGTAAAACGGCCTTTCTTATGTTGGATAGCAAACATAAGAAAGGTTTTTTCTTGTATAATTTAAAAAATTCTATTGTTTTGTCATTCATTTTTCGCTATATTTAAACTAGCGCCTTCGATCACGAAGACGTTTTTTTCATGTGAGGTAAATGTTTTTTATTGTTTTAAAAGAAATAGGTTTATGTTATAATGTAGTGGTTATACTGTGATATAAAGTATTACATATTTTTGGAAAAAATCATGGTATTGTTCCGTTTGGAAGAGTATTAGGAGGGGAAAGGAATAGAATGCAAACGAAATGGGAAAAGATAGAAAAGAATAAAGTAAACCTTCATGTTGAAGTTGAGATGGAAAAATTAGATGAAGCATTAGACAAAGCATTTAAAAAAGTAGTAAAACGCGTTAACGTACCAGGTTTCCGAAAAGGAAAAGTACCTCGAAAAATTTTTGAAGCGCGGTTTGGCGTAGAAGCCTTATATAATGATGCTTTAGATATTTTAATACCTGAAGCATATGAACAAGCGATCAACGAATCTGGTATTGAGCCAGTCGATCGTCCTGAGATCGATATAGAAACCCTTGAAAGAGGAAAACCTTTTGTGTTTCATGCGACGGTAACTGTAAAACCAGAAGTTGAGCTTGGAGAATATAAAGGAATTGAAGTTCCAAAGAAAGATTTCTCGGTTAAAGAAGAAGATATCGAAGAAGAATTAAAACAACTTCAAAACCGTCATGCTGAAATTGAAGTATTAGAAGACGGTGAAGTTCAAAATGGGGATATTGCCGTCATCGACTTTGAAGGTTTCTTAAATGGAGAACCCTTTGAAGGTGGAAAAGGAGAAAAATATTCCTTAGAAATCGGATCTGGTACCTTTATTCCTGGATTTGAAGAACAATTAATCGGAATGAAAAAGGGAGAAGAAAAAGAAATTCAAGTCACTTTCCCAGAAAACTACCATAATGAAGATTTGGCAGGAAAAGAAACTACCTTTAAGGTAAAAGTACATGATATCAAACGCAAAAAACTCCCTAAATTAGATGATGAATTTGCCAAAGATGTAGATTTTGAAACTTTAGATGAATTAAAAGCAGATATCAGGAAAAAACTTGAAGATCGTATGAAACATGAGGAAGAACATTATCGTCGTGACACGGTAGTTGAAAAAGTAACGGAGAATGCAACCGTTGATATTCCAGAAGTCATGATTAATAATGAGGTCCAAACCATGATTCGTGAATTTGAACAACAATTGGCCTATCAAGGATTAAACCTAGACCTATATTATCAATTCACGAATTCCGATGAATCTGCCCTAAAAGAGCAATTCAGGAAAGATGCAGAAAAACGTGTCAAAACCAGCTTAGTCCTTGAAGCGATTGCGAAAGCAGAAAATATTGAAGCGACAGATGAGGATGTAGAAAAAGAATTACAAAATCTTGCAGAGCAATATAAACGCGATGTAGAAGAGATTCGTTCTTTATTCACAGCACGTTCCAATGGTATGGAAGGTTTAAAATCGGATATCCAAATACGTAAAACCATTGACTTCTTGGTTGAACAAAGCAAATAATCAAATTACAATATAATAAACAGGGCACGGAATTCCGTGCCTTGTTTTCACAAAATAAACTGTTATATTCTTAATCAGACTAGCTCATACTTTTTTTAGTACCTTTGTAGAAGGGGCGTAGAATTTAAATGTTTAAGTTTAGTGATGAAAAAGGAACTTTAAAATGTTCATTCTGTGGGAAATCTCAAGATCAAGTACGCAAATTAGTTGCTGGACCAGGTGTATATATTTGCGACGAGTGTATTGAACTATGCAATGAAATCATTGAAGAGGAGATTGGAACAGAAGAAGATCTCACGTTGCAAGATGTACCAAAACCTTTAGAAATAAAAGATTTTTTAGATCAATATGTTATTGGTCAAGAAGATGCAAAGAAATCGCTTTCTGTTGCGGTATATAACCATTATAAGCGAATTCATACGCAACAAAAGTTTGATGATGTTGAACTGCAAAAAAGTAATATCCTATTAATCGGGCCGACAGGAAGTGGGAAAACGCTCTTAGCGCAAACGTTGGCCAAAATCTTAAATGTTCCTTTTGCTATTGCCGATGCCACTTCTTTAACCGAAGCAGGATATGTGGGTGAAGATGTGGAGAATATTTTATTAAAATTAATCCAGGCTGCAGATTATGATATTGAACGGGCGGAAAAGGGAATCATCTATATTGATGAAATTGATAAAATTGCAAGAAAATCAGAAAATCCATCGATCACGCGAGATGTATCTGGTGAAGGGGTACAGCAAGCACTGCTAAAAATCCTTGAAGGTACAGTTGCAAGCGTACCTCCTCAAGGCGGAAGAAAACATCCCCATCAAGAATTCATTCAAATTGATACCACCAATATTCTCTTTATCGTTGGTGGGGCATTTGATGGACTTGAGAATATTATCAAGCGTCGACTTGGTAAAAAAGTGATCGGTTTTGGCACAGAGAAAACGAATTCGGAACTGAAAGATGAGAATATTTTAACCAAAGTTCTGCCAGAAGATTTGCTCAAATTTGGGTTGATTCCTGAATTTATTGGCCGTCTTCCTGTGGTCGCAACTCTTCAACCACTAGATGAAGAGGCACTCATTCGCATTCTTACTGAACCTAAGAATGCCTTGGTTAAACAGTATCAGAAGATTTTAGAAATGGATAATGTGCAGCTTGAATTTGATCAAGAAGCATTAATTGCCATCGCAAAGGAAGCTTTAAAACGGAATACGGGTGCTAGAGGTTTACGTTCCATTATTGAAACCGCATTATTAAATGTAATGTATGAATTACCATCACGACAGGATGTTTCCAAATGTGTGATTACTGAAGACACGATTATCAAGAAATTCCCTCCTATACTCTATAATAAAGAAGGAAAAGTGATCCGTTTAAAGCCTCAGGAGGAAAGTGCGTAATAACAGAAACATTGGGTTTGTATATTTCAACGAAATATACAAACCTATTTTTAATTTATTTAAGCTTCTATTGATTATCGTTCCTCCTAAAAGGAAATACTATCTTTTATCAAGCAAAAAATGGAAAACTTTTGGGAGGTAATTATGAACGTTACCGCATTATTGATTAGTATCCAAGTGTTTTTTGGGATTATCATTGGTTTATATTTTTGGAATCTATTAAAAAATCAACATCAAAATAAAGTTGCCATTGATCGAGATTCAAAAAAAGAGTTAGAAAAATTATATAAATTAAGACAAATCTCCCTAACAGAACCCCTCGCTGAAAAAACAAGACCTCGCCATTTTAAAGAAATCGTCGGGCAAGAAGAAGGATTAAAAGCTTTGCGTGCCGCATTATGTAGTCCCAACCCTCAACATGTGATCATCTATGGACCACCTGGTGTTGGGAAAACCGCTGCTGCCAGACTTGTCCTTGACGAAGCGAAACAACTCCCTTATTCTCCTTTTAATCAAGATTCAAAATTTGTAGAAATCGATGCGACAACAGCGCGTTTTGATGAACGAGGGATTGCCGATCCATTGATTGGTTCTGTTCATGACCCCATTTATCAGGGTGCTGGAGCGATGGGGGTAGCGGGTATTCCTCAACCAAAGCCAGGAGCCGTAACAAGAGCTCATGGCGGTATTTTATTTATTGATGAGATTGGCGAATTGCATCCTATTCAAATGAATAAACTCTTAAAGGTTCTTGAAGATCGAAAAGTGATGCTAGAAAGTGCTTATTATAATTCAGAAGATACCAACATTCCAAAGCATATCCATGATATTTTCCAAAATGGTTTACCAGCGGATTTTCGTTTAGTAGGGGCAACAACAAGACAACCCCATGAAATTCAGCCAGCTATTCGTTCCCGTTGTTTAGAAATTTTCTTCAAACCCCTAACAACGGAACATATCGGTGAAATTATTAAAAATGCTTTGGATAAAATTGCGATGGATTATGATCCTGAGGTCATCGAAGTAGGGAAACGTTATGCAACTAACGGTCGGGAAGCAGTGAATCTCGTTCAAATATCTGCAGGAATTGCTCTATCTGAACAGAGGAAGAGAATCGAAGTGAAAGATATAGAATGGGTTATTAATAGTAGTCAAATCTCACCAAGGCCTCATTTCAAAGTATCCTCTGAACCCCAAATTGGCATTGTTAATGGGTTAGCGGTTTATGGGCCGAATATGGGTGCGCTTTTAGAGGTGGAGGTAACCGCAAAAAAAGTAAGGAAAGGTCAAGGAAAGATAAAAATTACGGGAATTGTAGAAGAAGAAGAACTTGGTGGTGGTCAAAAAACCCTTCGCCGTAAAAGTATGGCTCTTAATTCTCTAGAAAACGTGCTGACCGTACTACATCATCAAACAGATATTGATCCCTATGATTACGATATACATGTAAATTTTCCAGGAGGAACTCCCATTGATGGACCTTCAGCTGGGATTACCATATTGACTGCGATCTATTCTGCAATCAAAAAAATTCCTGTCGATTCTGAGGTTGCTATGACTGGTGAAGTGAGTATCCATGGAAAGGTAAGACCCATTGGCGGAGTGATTACGAAGATTGAAGCGGCAAAAGAGGCAGGAGCAAGAAAAGTGATTATTCCGAAAGACAACTGGCAACAAAGTTTTGAAGAATATCCAGGAATAAAAGTCATGAAAGTAGAAAATATTGAAGAAGTATTAAAAATCGCTCTAATTGGCAAAAAGGAGAAATCCTACCAAAAAACTGCTCAAGTGTACACGGCAACACCAACAACAGGTTTTAACTCTATGAATTAGACAAAAATACAAAGATAGGATAAAATTTCATCTGTAAAACGATCCTAAACGATCAGTTTGGAGGTGACAATCATGGCTACAGATAACGAAAGAAAATCACTCCCACTCTTACCATTAAGAGGACTATTGGTCTATCCAGGAATGGTACTTCATTTGGATGTTGGGCGGGATAAATCAGTAAAGGCTCTTGACCAAGCCATGATGAAAGAAGAAGCCCAAATTCTCTTGGCGACACAAGAAGAAATTCAAATTGATGAGCCAAGTATTCACGATATCTATCGCATTGGAACAGTAGCCAAGGTACGACAGATGTTAAAACTTCCGAATGGAACGATTCGTGTATTGGTAGAGGGGCTTTATCGAGCAAGAATTATCGAGTACATAAAAGAAGATAGCCATTTTGAAGTCATATTTATCAAAATGGAAGAGACGGATTCAACAGGGCTAGAAGTTGAAGCTTTAATGAGAATGGTGTTGGAACAATTTGAGCAATATGTAAGGATGTCGAAAAAGATTACTCCTGAAACTTTGGCCGCAGTAAGTGACATTGATGATGCAGGGAAACTAGCGGATGTTATTGCTTCCCATCTTCCTTTAAAAATTAAAGATAAACAAGAAATTTTAGAGATTACCTCGGTAAAACAACGCTTAGAGAAAATATTACATATATTAAATAATGAGAGGGAAGTTCTTGAATTAGAGAGAAAAATCAACCAACGTGTCAAAAAACAGATGGAAAAGACGCAAAAAGAATATTATTTGCGCGAACAGATGAAGGCAATTCAAAAAGAATTAGGCGACAAAGAAGGACGTCAAGCCGAAGTTGACGAACTTCGGGCTAAACTAGAGAAGTTGGAAGCACCTGATTATGTTAAAGAAAAGATCGAAAAAGAGATCGACCGTCTAGAAAAGATCCCTACTACCTCTGCTGAAGGGGGAGTCATTCGTACATATGTGGATTGGCTATTAGACTTACCATGGACAGAAAGTACCGAAGATGATTTAGATATTAAACATGCAGAAGAGGTTTTAAATGAAGATCATTATGGGTTGGAAAAAGCGAAGGAAAGAGTTCTCGAATATCTTGCTGTCCAAAAACTAGTCAAGAAATTAAAAGGGCCGATTCTCTGTTTCGTTGGTCCTCCTGGAGTTGGTAAAACCTCTTTGGCCAAATCGATTGCTCGGGCACTTGGAAGAAAGTTTGTACGCATCTCTTTAGGTGGTGTTCGAGATGAATCAGAAATACGGGGACACCGGAGAACTTATGTAGGAGCCATGCCTGGACGGATTATTCAAGGAATGAAAACGGCTGGAACCATCAATCCTGTTTTTATCTTAGATGAGATTGATAAGATGGCTTCTGATTTTCGCGGTGATCCAGCAGCTGCCCTGTTAGAAGTTCTTGATCCTGAACAAAATTATTCTTTTAGTGATCATTATATTGAAATTCCCTATGATCTATCTCGAGTCATGTTTATCACGACTGCAAATTCAACCCATACAATTCCTAGACCCCTTTTAGATCGGATGGAAGTATTACCCATTTCCGGCTACACCGAGCTAGAAAAGTTGCATATTGCGAAAAACTATCTTTTATCAAAACAGATGAAAGAGCATGGTTTATCCAAAGATAAAATGCAGGTTCAGGATGAAGCCATGATGGAAATTATTCGTCGTTATACAAGGGAAGCAGGAGTACGTAATCTGGAAAGAACCATTGCCACCCTTTGTCGCAAAGCAGCTAAAATGATTGTTTCCGAGGAAAAGAAAAAAGTAATTGTTACCGCAAAGAATTTAAGCCAATTTTTAGGCAAACCTATGTATCGCTATGGAATCGCTGAGAAGGAAGATCAGATTGGAGCGGTTACGGGATTAGCTTGGACCCCTGTTGGGGGAGATACGTTAACGGTTGAAGTTTCCATCTTTCCAGGAAAAGGGAAACTCACTCTCACAGGACAACTTGGTGATGTCATGCGTGAATCGGCTCAAGCTGCATTTAGTTATATTCGCTCGAAAGCCAAGGAATTCAATATTGATCCCGAATTTACGGAGAAAAACGATATCCATATTCATGTACCTGAAGGCGCAATTCCTAAGGATGGACCCTCAGCTGGAATCACGATGGCAACTGCCCTTGTTTCTGCTTTGACAGGAATTCCTGTCTCAAGAAGTATTGCGATGACAGGAGAGATTACGTTACGTGGCCGGGTTCTCCCCATTGGAGGGTTAAAGGAAAAATCGTTAGCTGCCCATCGAGCCGGAATCAAAACTGTGATCATCCCAAAGGAGAATGAAAAAGATTTAGAGGATATTCCTGAGAGCATTAAAGAGGATTTAGAATTTGTTCTTGTTGAACATATGGATCAGGTCTTAAAAAAGGCCTTGGTGAAAAAATGAAAATAATCAATGCAGAAATGGTGATTAGTGCGGTCAAACCGGAACAATATCCAAATGATGGCCTACCAGAGATTGCTTTGGCAGGGCGTTCTAATGTTGGCAAGTCTTCATTAATTAACAAAATGTTGCAACGAAGATCTTTAGCACGTACCAGCTCTAAACCTGGAAAAACGCAAACGATTAATTTCTATCGGATTAACAAAAATTTTTATTTTGTTGATTTACCCGGTTATGGGTACGCACGAGTATCAAAAACGGTTCGGGAACAATGGGGTGAAATGATCGAGAAGTACCTAACCAGTCGTGAGAATCTAAAAACGGTATTATTAATAACCGATTTGCGTCATCCCCCCACCAAAGATGATAAGATGATGTATGATTGGTTAAAGCATTATCATATTCCCGTTATCGTAATTGGAACCAAAGCAGACAAGATTCCTAAGGGAAAATGGGAAAAACACAAGAAAATTGCTAAAGAAACGTTACAATTTGATCCCAATGATACTTTTATTATTTTTTCTTCAGATACGGGACAAGGACGGGATCAATTATGGGATGAATTAAAAAAGGTCGTGTCATGAGACACGACCTTTTCGCTTTATCAGTTGAAAGATGGATTGGAATAGATCTGGAGGCAATTCGACCATAATCATTCCGATAAAAATCAGTAAACCTCCTATGATGGTCCAATGATTCATCACCTCATCGTGAACGATGTAAGAGGTAATGGCAGCAAATACAGGTTCCATTGCAAAAATAATTGCTACTCTTGTAGGTGTGGTATAACTTTGAAAGGTTGTTTGGGCAACATATGCGAATACTGTTGCCAAAAGTGAAGTAATCAATAATGCAATCAAAACATCTTTTTGAATGAAATTGTGAAAACTTAATTGCTCGAAATCATCAAATAAGAACATCACGATTCCATTTAATAATGCAACCGTCGTAATTTGGATCCAAGCAAGGGAAAGGGTTTCGTATTGGGGAGCAAATTTTCCTGTAAATACGATATGTAAAGCAAAAAAGATCGCACAAAGGAACACAAGTGTATCTCCCCATGCAAAATGTCCTCCTTCCATCATCGTCATCAAATAAAGGCCAATCGTAGCTAAAGAAACTCCTAAAATCGTTGGCCATTTTGGCAAAATTTTTAGCAAGAAAATAGAAAATAAAGGAACCAAAACCACAGATAATCCTGTAATAAACCCTGCTTTTGCTGCAGTAGTATAGGTTAATCCAATGGTTTGGAAGGCATATCCGCCAAAAAGGAAGATTCCAAGAATAATACCTGAACTCCATCCTTTTTTACCAAGCTCAACGACTCCTTTTCGATTTTTCATTAAGATATAAAGAAGCAAAAAAATCGATGCGATAGAGAAACGAATCCCGTTAAACGTATAAGGGGGTAAAATGGCTATCGCATTTTGGACAACAACAAAGGTGGTTCCCCAAATTAGAGCCACCGATAATAAGATCAAATCAGCAATCATTCCCTTTTTCACTTCAAATCCTCCACTCTTCAATTCGCTAAATAGGAAACAAGGCCATATTCTTGAGACATGTGGATCTGTTTTAATAGATCATAATGCTGATTATATACCCTTGTGAAGGCTTCAACAACTAGGGGGTCGAATTGTTTTCCACTTTCTTCTTTAATGATATGATAAGCTTGTTCCATACTCATACCTCGGCGATAAGGACGATTTGATGTCATTGCATCAAATGCGTCAGCTACACTGATAATTCGAGCTTCAATTGGGATTTCTTCATCTTTAAACATTGAAGGGTACCCATTTCCATCAAAACGTTCGTGATGGTGAAGGATTGCATTTTTTACCCGATCAAATTGGTCAATTCTTTCGAGAACTTTCGCACCAATCACAGGGTGTTGTTTGATACACTTATATTCATTCGGATTTAATTTACCCGGTTTATTTAAAATGTCTAATGAAATCCCGATTTTGCCGATATCATGAAGAATCGCTGCTGTCTCAATATCCCGGATCTGATCTTTCGGTAATCCGAGCTTACTTGCGATTAAAGAAGAATATTCATAGACCCGATAAGAATGTCCTGCAGTATAAGGATCATTTAATTCTAGCAATTCAACAGTCGTTCGGATAAGGTCAAGCCTCCGTTGATAGAGGCGATCTTCTCTTAATTTTAATGCGTGCAGCATCTGATTAAAATGTTCACTTAGATCACTGAGTTCCCCTTTATTCTTAATTTCAATCCTTTCATTGAATGAAGAAAGAGAATCACCCAAGACTTCTTCGGTTATTCTTCTCGTCATTTTTGCAAATTGCTCTAATGGATCTAAGATTTTTTTGCGAAATACATAACCGAGTAGTAACACACTACCAATCGAGAAGATCACCCAGATGATGAATTGAAGTTGTAATTGATAGACAGGTTTTAAAAACCGCTCTTCAGGTACAAATGCGGCAATCGTATAAGGGTAATCTTTTAAAGTAGAATAGGTTACATAATGCTTTTCATCATTCAGTGTGATCTCTTGAATTTGTAATGGAGAAGAATCATTTACTAAGTTTTTAAAGAAAGTTGGATGGGGATTTAAATCTCTATGGTCGGATACAATGATATTTTGATTTGCGTCTAATAGAAAATAGGAATAGTCAGAATACCCTTTTTTTAGAATGTTCTCTTTTACTTTTTCAAAGCTTAATTCGATGCCGATCATTCCGGCAAAGCGGCCATCTCGAAGAAGTAAGGGTTCTGCGATACAAGAAGTTGGTTTCTTCGTAAGCAATGAAGTGGTTTGTCCAGTGAAAAGTTTTTCTTTACTTTTTTTCACTTCTAAAAAGCAAGGTTTATTTTTAAACGTTAGGGAAGCCGTTTCTTTTGCTTCTGGATAGAGGGTAATGATTTGGCCATCTTGATCGATCAGATAAATCGTTTTAACCACATTGTCCATCTGATCGTAAAAATTTTTTAATAACGCTTTTTTCTCATTGAGTGAGGATGAAACGATTGCTGAGTTTCGCGAAAATATATCTAAGCTTGATTCAACGGAAGATAGGTATTGACTCATTTCCATTGATAGATTATCAATGTTTTTTATAAAATATTCTTTTTCTTTTTGCGTTGAAGATTGATTGACGAGATAAATCGCTACTGATGCAAAAATAAGAAAAGGAATGAGAATATAAATGGAAATATAAAGGAGCAGTTGGTTCCGTAATCGCATTAAAAAATCTCCCTTTTTAAAAGTAATTTTAGTTTGAATATAACAGATTTTGTCAAAAACACTCATCTTTTTTTGGAATTTCATTAAAAGTTCATATTTTTATTAAAGAATTTGTCAGATTGCTAACCTAGATTATAATAATTCTAATTTAATTGGATGTAATCCTGCTTTAAAAAATTTTACTTTACAAAAAAAATGAAGGCCACCAGATGGTAGCCTTATGTAGAAGCAACATTAGTAAACTATTCATGGGTTGATAGGATTTTCTTTTCAATATAAGCAACGATTTGGTACATGAGTGTCGCTGCAATGCTAATAATCAACAAACTCATCATCACTAATGTGAGATTGAACACTTGAAATCCATAAATGATCAAATAACCTAACCCTGCTTTGGAAACCAGAAATTCGCCAACGATGACACCAACCCAAGATAAGCCAACATTGACCTTTAACGTAGAAACGATCGTAGGAAACGATGCAGGCAAAATGATTTTGAAAAAAGTTTGGTATTTTCTCGCACCAAAAGTTTGCGCCAGTTTTAAGTAATTAGGGTCTACTTCTTTAAAACTGGTATATACGACAATTGTCGTGATGATAATCGATATCGCTAGCGCCATCGCAATAATCGATACATATCCAGCGCCAAAAGAAACGATAAAAATAGGACCAAGAGCGACTTTTGGCATTCCATTTAAAACCACCAAATAAGGATCCAAGACTTTTGCCATAAAAGGGGAGATCCAAATCAATGTAGCTAAGAGTGTCCCAAGAACAGTACCTAAAATAAAACCAACGGCTGTTTCAAACAATGTAACATAAATATGGTGTTGTAGTTCTCCAGTAGCAAGCATTTGCACGAAAAGATCCCAAATTTTGCTCGGACGGCTAAATAGGAATTCATCGACAAGGCCAAAACGAACAGCAACTTCCCACATTCCGATAAAGAAAATCAATAATATGATTTGTGCAATTCTTACATAGATTTGATTCTTACGAATTTGGATAAGATACTGTGCATGATCTTCTGACTTGGCCCCCTGGCTTAAAAAGCGTTTAATCATGGTCATCCATCTCCTCCCAAATCATCTCAAAATAGGTTTGAAATTCGGGTTTTTCTCTCGTTAAGAAGGGCGTTGTATTTCTTAGGAACTCTGGGATTTCAATGATTTTTTTGATATAGCCGGGGTTTTTCCCAAGAATAATCACTCGATCAGACATTGCAATCGCTTCACCAAGGTCATGAGTAACCAAAATCGCAGTTTTTTGATGCTTTTTAATGGTTTTTGCAACGAGGTCTTCTAATTTTAGTTTCGTTTGATAGTCAAGGGCAGAAAAAGGTTCATCAAGTAAGAGAATATCAGGGTTAGTTGCAAGTGTTCTTACCAAGGCAACACGCTGTCTCATTCCTCCTGAAAGTTGATTCGGATAGGTTTTTGCATATTCGGATAATCCCATTTCATCTAATAGATAAAGTGCATGTTTTTTTGTAATGGAATCTAAACGTCCTTGAATTTCAAGACCTAAAAAGATATTGTCTTCAATCGTTCTCCATTTTAATAGGTAATCTTGTTGTAACATATAGCCAATCTTTCGCGAGGGACCTTCGACGATTTGATCATCGATCATAATTATCCCTTCGGATGGAGGAAACAGCCCTGCGATCATGGATAAAATCGTACTTTTTCCACAACCGCTTGGTCCAACTAAGCTGACAAACTCACCTGTATTTACCGTAAAAGAGATATCTTTTACTGCAACAATTTCTTCTGTTTTTGTATGGTAATTTTTGCTGACTTTTTCTAAGGTAATGGTGATGTTATTCATCCTCATCACTCCTTCAAGTTATCCTATTCACTAGGCAGGTGTTGGGTTCATGAAGAAATGTGGGTTAGTAGGATTTTCTAGAATGAAGTGGAAATCCTTATATAATAGTAGAGCAAATTGTAATAGTAATAGCCAAAACATTTCGAACCTTATATAGAGGGGGATTCGATCATGGAGATGAGATGGAATTTAGCTGCGTTATATCCATCTCTAGATTCTGAAGAATTGAAAAGGGATTTAGAAATGGCGATTCATGAGATTGAACAGATTAAGAAGTGGACCGAACTGGAGTTGAATTCTTCAGAAAATGCAGTTCGGAAAATTGAAGACTATTTAAAAATGCAAATCTCTTTTTTAAACCGGTATAATCGTCTCTACCATTTTGGCGAATTAACATTAAGTGTTGAAGCGAAAAATGAAAAAGCATTAAAAACAGTAGAGCGTTTAGAAGAATTAGGGACAGAATTAAAGGAACCTAATGTCAAATTCCAAAAGTGGCTTTCCCAAATCTCCAATCTAGACCAACTGATTCCTACATCCCCTAACCTTAAAGAACATCGTTTTTATCTCCAAGAGTTAGTGGAGAAAAGTCGCTATCTTCTAAGTGATAAAGAAGAAGTGGTTCTTGCAAAAATGAAAAATACGGGATCTAGTGCTTGGTCGAAATTGCAGGAATTATTAACTTCTACTTTACTCGTTGACATTACGATTGATGGTGAAGACAAACAACTCCCTTTGCCTGTTGTCAGAAATATGGCTTATGATGCGAACCCTACCGTTCGAAAAACAGCTTATGAAGCAGAACTCAAAGCTTATAGAAAGATTGAAGAATCTTCAGCTGCAAGTCTTAACGGGATTAAAGGTGAAGTGATTACTGAAAGCAAAATGAGAGGTTATACCTCGCCATTAGAAAAAACCTTAATCGATTCTAGAATGGACCAGAAAATTTTAGACGCAATGCTTACCGCCATTCGCGAAAGTCTACCATCTTTCCATCGGTTCTATCGCAAAAAAGCCGAAATGTTAGGGCATCAAAATGGTCTACCCTTTTACGACTTATTTGCACCAATCGGTAAAGTTGACAAAAAGTATACCTATGAAGAGGCAAGGGATTTCATCGTGACCCATTTCCGCCAATTTAGTGACCGTTTAGCCGATTTTGCCGAGCATGCGTTTACACATCAGTGGATTGATGCAGAACCGAGAGAAGGAAAACGCGGTGGAGCTTTTTGTTCTAATTTACATGAAATTAAAGAAAGCCGTATCTTATCGAACTTTACAGGTAGTTTTAGCGATGTCACCACTTTAGCCCATGAATTGGGTCATGCTTATCACGGGGCTTGTCTAGCAGAAGAATCGATTTTAAATAGCGATTACCCCATGCCCCTTGCAGAGACAGCATCCATCTTTTGTGAGACGATCGTTAAGAATGCAGCATTAGAACAGGCTGAAGAAGAGGAAGCATTGTTTATTTTAGAAAACGATATTTCCGACGCAGGCCAAGTAATTGTTGATATCTATAGCCGTTTTCTCTTTGAAAGTGAAGTCTTTAAACGAAGGGAAGAAGGCTCATTATCGGTGGATGAACTAAAAGAAGTGATGCTCAATGCGCAAAAAGAAGCATATGGCAATGGCTTAGATCACCAATACTTACATCCATATATGTGGGTTTGTAAGCCTCATTATTATTTTGCCGATTATAATTTTTATAACTTTCCCTATGCCTTTGGCTTATTATTTGCCAAAGGGTTATATGCAGAGTATCTAAAACGGGGAAAAGAATTTGTCAAAGAGTACGATCAACTTCTGTCGGTGACAGGAAAAATGAAGATTGCCGATGTCACCAAAACCATGGGGATTGATGTGACACAGGTTGATTTTTGGCGTAATTCACTCAAATTGATTGAGCAAGATATTGAGACGTTTGTGAATATAAGTAGTAAGTAATTTGCAAAGCTTCTCCTCTCAAAGGTAGTAAGTGAGTTGCAAAAGCGATGACTTCAAAAAAGGTTAAAGGTATGGAGAAAAGAAGTGCGTTACAATTACAAATCATCTAATAAAAAAAAACGGAGTGGAATACTCCGTTTTTTAGCAGGAATGACAATTTTCTCTTATCTCATAGCCTTTCTTGCAAAATCAGTATTGACGATCTTTTCATAAGGTGCTTTTGACTTTAATTCGCCGGCATTTTCCATCACTTTTTCAAGGTTGTGATATTCTTCTTCATCAATGATGGGATTGGTTGCCCAAGACCCTTGAGAGCGATAGCGATCCAATACTCGTAACATGAGTTTCCGATCGAACTCAGGGAATTGAGGAGAAATCGCATCGGCAATTTCTTCTATTGTGTGATTCTCTACCCATTGTTGGGCTTTGTAAATGGCATTGGTAAATTTTTGGATCTTTTCTGGATTTTTTTCGATGGTGCTTTGTTTTGTAATAAATACGGTGTAAGGTAATTTTCCACTATCTTTACCAAAAGAAGCAACCACATACCCTTTTCCATCTGCTTCAATTTTGGAAGCAATCGGCTCAAATAATTGAACAAAGTCACCTGTTCCAGAGACAAATGCTGGACCTAAGTTGGCATAGTCAACATTTTGGATAATAGTGTTATCCACTTTTGGACGAATACCGTTTTTCATTTGTACATATTCACTAACCATTTCTGGCATTCCCCCTTTTCTTTGGCCAAGGAGGACTTTTCCTTTTAATAGATCCCAGGAAAAGTTTTTAATGGGTTCCCTTGATACTAAGAAAGAACCATCTGTTTGCGTTAATTGGGCAAAGTTGATAGCAGGATCCTTGGCATTTTGGCTGTAGACATAGATGGTTGTTTCCGTTCCCACCAGAATAATGTCTGCACTGCCGCTGACAAGGGCTGTCATCGTTTTATCCCCGCCATTGGCATTAAATAGTTCCACATTTAATCCTTGTTCTTTAAAGAATCCTTTCTCTATGGCCACATATAATGGCGTATAGAAGATGGAGTGGGTCACTTCTGCTAAACGAATTTTTTCTTGGGTTTTGGGTGTGGAAGAATCAGAACATCCGGCGAAAAATGTAAATGTTGTAAGTAATAAGATTGTAAGGCTTGTTTTCAAGATTTTAGTAAACATAAGGCACCTCCACGTTTGCCTATTTTCTTTCACAGTATCATATGTAAGAGGATTTGAATCGGTTCAAAAAAAAAGTGTGGATTTAATCGATCAATGTTATAATGGAGTTAAATGAAATGGATACGGATACAAACTGGAACTATGGGTGGGTATGGGTTATGTATGTAATAGTAGTAGGGTTGAATCATCGAACAACCCCTGTAGAGATTCGGGAAAAATTCACTTTTCAAGAAGAAGAACTCCCAAAGGCATTGTCCCAATTAAAACAAATGAAAAGTATTTTAGAAGCCGTAATCGTCAGCACCTGCAACCGGACAGAAATTTATGCGGTCGTTGATCAGTTGCATACAGGAGAGCATTTTATTAAACGGTTTTTGTCCGAGTGGTTTTACCTTCCCAAAGAAGAATTCATTCATTATTTATATGTCAAACAAGATCAAGAAGCGACCGATCATCTATTTAAAGTCGTCACTGGATTAGATTCGATGATTGTTGGTGAAACCCAGATTTTAGGCCAGGTTCGGGAAGCTTTTTTCATTGCGCAGAAATATCAAGGGACAGGAACGATTTTCAACCATTTGTTTAAACAGGCGATTACCTTTGGAAAAAGAGTTCATACAGAAACAGGAATCGGACAAAATGCGGTATCGGTTAGTTATGCAGCTGTTGAATTGGCTAAGAAGATCTTTGAACGGTTTGAGGATAAATCGGTATTGATTATTGGCGCTGGGGAGATGAGCGAACTAACGGCAATTCATTTACATTCCCACGGTGTGCAAAACGTCATGGTTGTCAATCGAACCCTTGAGAAAGCAAGGGATTTGGCTTCTGCCTTTCACGGGGTTGCTTATACGATGGAAGAGTTACCCCAAGCCTTATTTCGAGCGGATATCGTCATTAGTTCGACAGGGGCTGATTCTTTCATTTTATCCCGTACCCAGGTAGAAGAAGTGATGAATAAAAGGAGTAACCGGCCTTTATTTATGATTGATATTGCCGTTCCTAGGGATCTTGATCCAACCATACAAGAGTGTGAGAATGTCTATCTCTTTAATATTGATGATCTTCAGGAAATCGTCGATGCCAATATCCAAGAAAGGATACGAATCGCGGAAGAAATTAAAAAGAAAATTGAGCAAGAGGTTGAAGCATTTTATCAATGGGTGAATACCTTAGGGGTCATTCCTTTGATTGCCAAACTACGAGAGAAAAGTTTAAAGATTCAAGAAGAAACGATGAAATCTCTTGAACATAAACTGCCTCACTTATCTGAGCGTGATTTAACGATTATTCGCAAACATACCAAAAGTATTGTGAATCAAATGTTAAAAGAGCCGATTCTTAACCTCAAAGAAAAGGCTATTGAACCTGACGCTCCATTGATGATGGAGTATTTCATGAAGATTTTTGGGATTAAAGAAGAAGAACTAGAGGGTTCATTGCAATTTGCAAAGAAAAAGAACAAGGAACTTGATTATTTAGAACATAGATGGGAACTGAAAACATCGTTTTTTAAGTAGGGTTTTAGGATGAGTGGATGGATTTTTCTCGTTTTCATCTTCTATTCTTTTAGTCTTGGCATCCGTATGTCCAATCTATTTACGACAACAAGCAGAAAGAAACATTTAGCGGAGATCAGTCTGTTTCTTGGCGGGTTGATTCAACTTTTGCTCTTTCTTATTACTTTTTTTAAAAAAGGGTATTTTCCTTTATTAACCATTTATGATGTTCTTTATTTTTATTCATTGATTGTCATCATTCTAGCGATGATGATTCAACGTTTCTTTCAGGTAGATGTTTTTGAAATCTCCATTATAATGGTTGGATTTTTCTTGCTATTATTAGCAGTAATCATCGGAGAGACTTCGCCTACAATCGATGAACATTTTTTATCTCGATTTCTATTTCTCCATATTCTTTTAACGTTGACCAGTTATGGCATTTTTTCCTTGTCCGCTTTGTTTTCGCTTTTCTTTTTGTTGTATGAACATTTGTTAAAACAGAAGAAATGGAATTTATTAACGAAAAAGATGCCCAGTCTGCAACGATTAGAAAAAAATATATTTTTGGCCAATTTATTTGGAAATGTATTTTTATTTATTGGATTGCTGTTTGGATCTATTTGGGCAACGACCTTCTTCCGCTTTACATTTTTCTATGATCCTAAGGTAATGATCTCCATCCTTGTGTTCACGATGTATGTTGTCTTTTTCATTCAAAGGCAAAAGGGGAATTGGAGCAGTAAACAATTATCCCAGTGGAACCTTCTTTGTTTCATGATGGTTTTACTGAACTTTTTACTTTCCCACTATTTCCAATCTTTTCACCATTGGTTTTAGGTAAGAGGTGGATTTGATGAAAGACTATTATACAATGCTTGTGAATATGGAAAACCGCCCTTGTCTTGTCATCGGGGGTGGAAAAGTAGCGGAAAGAAAAATCCACCGATTGCTGCAATCAAAAGCGAAAGTGACGGTGATTAGTCCTTCCGTAACTGAGCAAATTCACAAGTTGGTGGAAAAGCAACAAATCATTTGGTTAGAGCGGGAATATCAAAAAGGGGACATGAAAGGGTTTTTTCTCATAATCATTGCAACCGACCAAACAGAAGTGAATCAAAGGATTTATCAGGAAGTCAATCATCAGGTGCAACTCGTGAACGTAGTCGATGCTCCTGAATTATGTACCTTTTTGGTTCCTTCAACCGTGACAAGGGGGCATTTGCAGATATCCATCTCAACCCATGGGGCAAGTCCGGGATTAGCGAAAAAAATCCGCCAAGAAATAGAGCAAACTTACGGAGAAGAATATGAAATCTATACCCGTTTTTTAGCGGAAATGAGAGAATGGATTCTAAAGCAAGACTTAGATCAAAGTACTCGGCAATATTATTTTGCGAAAATGTTAGCAGATGAAGTGTTTAAGCGAATCAGAAAGGGAGAATTCATACGAATCATGGAAGAGTTGAAACAGGAGATTATACAGAAAAGGGATGTTCTTCAATGAGGAAAATTATTGTAGGTTCAAGGAGAAGTCAACTAGCACTGGTGCAAACAAAATGGGTCATTCAACAATTAAAAATCTTTTATCCAGATGTAGAGTTTACGATCAAGGAGATCGTGACGAAAGGGGATAAAATCCTTGATGTTACCCTTTCAAAAGTTGGTGGCAAAGGACTATTTGTGAAAGAAATCGAACAAGCGCTCTTAAATGGTGAAATTGACTTAGCAGTACATAGTATGAAAGATATACCGTCAGAGATGCCAAAAGGGTTGATATTAGCTGCTGTGCCAAAGCGTGAAGATCCAAGAGATTGTCTTGTTTCGCATTCTAATTACACTATTGACACCTTGCCAAAGGGGGCAAGAGTAGGAACCAGCAGTTTACGGCGAGGGGCACAAATCCTCGCTTATCGAAGTGATCTTAAGATCGAATCGATTCGGGGGAATATCAATACCAGATTAGCCAAACTTGAATCAGAGGAACTCGATGCCATTATTTTAGCGGCTGCCGGTCTTCATAGGATGGGATGGAAGGAGAGAATTACTCAGTATCTCGATCCTAATACCTTTATTCCTGCAGTTGGACAAGGGGCATTAGCTGTTCAAGCGAGAGAAGAGGATAAAGACATCCTACAAATGTTGGCGAAAATTGATGATCCTTTTACAAGAACTCTCGTATTAGCAGAAAGAGCTTTTCTTCACCGTTTGCAAGGCGGATGTCAGATTCCCATTGGAGCTTATGCCAAATGGAATGAGGGGCAAATTAATCTTATTGGTCTTGTTGCTTCTGTTGACGGGAAAACGGTGCTGAAGTATCAAGACCAAGGATCTAAAGAGGAAGCTATAACTTTAGGAATCAAAGTTGCTGAGCGTTTATTGGCAATGGGAGCTGACCAAATCTTAGCTCAAGTGAAAGGAGAATGATGGATGGGAATTGGTAAAGTGTTTTTAGTTGGGGCAGGTCCTGGAGATCCCAAGTTAATTACGCTTCGGGGAAAAGAAGCGATTGAACAAGCAGATGTAATTATATATGATCGCCTTGCCCATCCTTCTCTATTAAAATACGCGAAAAAAGATGCAGAAAAGATTTATGTCGGGAAACGTCCAGATCACCATACATTTAGGCAGGAAGAAATCAATCAGTTGTTAGTGGAGAAGGCCCTTTCGGGGAAGATTGTCACTCGCTTAAAAGGGGGAGACCCTGCTATTTTTGGCCGTGTCGGGGAAGAAGCAGAAAGCTTAGCAGAACATCACATTCCCTTTGAAATTGTTCCAGGGATTACCTCTGCCATTGCTGTTCCTGCTTATGCAGGGATTCCTGTCACCCATCGGAACTATACTTCATCTATTGCCATTGTTACAGGTCATGAAGATCCGACTAAGAACGAATCCAATATTGATTGGGCGAAACTATCTACCGCAACAGGTACGTTAATCTTCTTGATGGGAGTTTCTAATCTCCCGATCATTACTAAGAAACTGATGGAAAATGGCAGAGATGAAAATACACCCATTGCCTTGATTCGTTATGGAACTCGTGTTGAACAAAAAACCGTTGTTGGTACGTTAAAAGATATTGTTCAAAGAGTAGAAGAAGCAAAATTAACTTCACCAGCGATCATTATTATTGGCGAAGTGGTCAAACTGCGAGAAAAACTTCAATGGTTTGAGAAAAAGCCATTATTTGGCAAACGAGTTCTTGTTACTAGGGCAAGAAGTCAGGCAAGCGAATTATCTTCATTGATTCAAGAATTGGGAGGGGAACCTGTAGAATTCCCTGTGATTAAGATCGTCCCACCAAAAGATTCAGAAGCATTTAACCGAGTGATTCAACAGTTAGAACAATTTGATTGGGTGATTTTTACCAGTGTCAATGGGGTTCAATCCTTTTTTGATAAGCTAAAAAAGATGAGAGTGGATATTCGGAAAATGGCAAAGGCTCGGATCGCCGCCATAGGCCCCAAAACCGCTCAACTATTAGAAGAAAAAAGCCTTATTGTCGATGTACTTCCCCAAGAATTCAAAGCGGAGGGGTTACTTGATTCGATCAAAGATCAATTACAACCAGGGCAAAAAGTATTACTTCCTCGAGCAGACATTGCAAGAAAGATTCTACCTGAACAATTAAGAGAAAAAGGCTTAGAAGTAGTAGAAATCGATGCCTATGAAACAGTGATCGATGCAGAAAATAAAGATGAAATTCTAGACCTATTAAAAGAGAAGAAGATTCATATTATTACATTTACCAGCTCATCAACGGTTCGCAATTTTGTCGAAGCATTTAAGGAAGAGCCTATACAAGAGCTGTTAGAAGGAGTGACTTTAGCAAGCATTGGCCCAATTACGACGGAAACCGCTACATCCCTTGGCTTGAATGTAACGGTTACGGCTGATGAATATACCATACCAGGACTGGTAAAAGCAATTTCCGAAAGAGTAGTCTATCAAAAGGGTTTGTGATTAGCAAAGGCGACGACTTTGCAGAGTGCACGGAGAACACAGACGCGTTGCAAACATTCCACATGAAAGGAGTAGTTGACATGGAACTGCAATTTAAACGCCATCGACGTTTACGCCAAAATGCGGCAATTCGTAACTTAGTACGCGAAACCCAACTTCATCCTTACGATCTTATCTATCCTTTATTTGTTACCTATGGAGAAAAAGTTCGAAATGAAGTACCTTCTATGCCTGGGGTATACCAACTATCCTTGGATGAACTAGAAAAAGAAATTAAAGAAGTCGTTGATCTCAATATTCAAGCTGTGATTCTTTTTGGAATTCCTGAAAACAAAGACGAAGTGGGAAGCGGGGCTTACGATGATCAAGGTATCGTTCAAGAAGCGATTCGTCTCATTAAGAAATTGGCTCCAGAACTAATCGTAATTGCGGATACCTGTCTTTGTGAGTTTACCGATCATGGACATTGCGGTATCGTGCAAGAAGGAAAGATTCTAAACGATCCATCACTTGACCTGTTGGCAAAAACGGCAGTTTCTCAAGCGAGAGCAGGAGCGGATATTATTGCCCCTTCGAATATGATGGATGGATTTGTGGCAGCAATCCGTTATGGTCTTGATCAAGCAGGATTTACTGACGTACCGATTATGTCCTATGCTGTCAAATATGCATCTGCTTTCTATGGTCCATTTCGAGATGCGGCCCATTCCGCACCACAATTTGGTGACCGCAAAACTTATCAAATGGATCCAGCCAATGCGAGGGAAGCTCTTCGCGAGGCTGAATCTGATGTTGCTGAAGGTGCAGATTTATTAATCGTAAAACCTGCATTGGCTTACATGGATATCATTCAGCGCGTGAGAGAGCAATTTAATTTACCTGTGATTGCCTATAATGTTAGCGGCGAATATGCCATGGTAAAAGCAGCAGCACAAAATGGCTGGATTGATGAACAAAAGATTGTCCTAGAGATGTTAACAGGAATGAAACGAGCAGGAGCGGATATGATCATTACCTACTTTGCCAAGGACGTGGCCAAGTGGTTACAAGGGAGGAACTAACATGAGTGTACAATCAATCGATACCATCAACCAAGAATTACTCAATCTCATCCAAAAAGATTTTCCATTAGTAAAACAACCATTTCTTGCAATGGGAGAGCAGTTAGGGATTTCGGAAAAAGAAGTGATCGAACGTTTACTAGCATTAAAAGGAACAGTGATTCGGCAAATCTCTGCTATCTTTGATACGAGAAGTCTTGGCTATCAATCGAGCCTTGTTGCAGCAAAGATCCCTCCAGAACGTTTAGACCAGGCTGCTCAAATCATTAATCAACATCCTGGAGTTTCCCATAATTATAAACGGAACCATGAATTTAATCTTTGGTTTACCATTGCAATTCCTCCAAATAGCAAATTAGGTTTGGAAAAGACGATAGAGATACTTGGTCAAATGGCTGAAGTAGAATCCATTCGGATCTTACCAACCCTAAAACTATTTAAAATCGGTGTCCAATTAGACATGACAGGAAAAGAAACCAAAAACAAAACAGAAGCACCGATCTATAGTGAGAAAAAAAGAAAAGAAATCCAACCATTAACTGAGAAAGAGATTGAAATGATTCGTGTATTACAAAAAGATTTAGAAATTGTTTCTCGTCCTTTTGATTCATTAGCGAAAGAAGCAGGAGTAACGGTAGAAGAGTTATTGAATCAAGCGAAGGTTTTTAAGGAGAAAGGGCAAATGCGGCGGTTTGCTGCAGTTTTACACCATCGCAAAGCAGGATTTACCGCGAATGGTATGGGGGTATGGAAGGTTCCTGAAGAAAGGCAAGAAGAAGTAGGGTATAAAATGGCGGCATATCAAGCCGTTAGCCACTGTTATCTTCGACCAACCTATCCCGATTGGCCATATAACATCTTTACGATGGTTCATGGACGAAGTGAACAAGAAGTAGAAGAAATTCTTGAGATGATGGCAAAAGAAACAGGAATTACAGAGCGTGCGGTTCTATATTCGACAAAGGAATACAAAAAGACAAGAGTGCAATATTTTACAAAAGAAATGGAAGAATGGGAAGAGAATGTTATTCATCAATATCAGATAAAGGAGTAAGAAGGATGGAACGATATCGAAATTCAATCGAACAATATGCAATTGCCAAGGAGTTAATGCCTGGCGGTGTGAATAGTCCAGCTCGTGCTTTTCGTTCTGTTTCACGCAATCCTGTTTATATGGATCATGGAAGAGGTTCAAAGGTCTACGATATCGATGGTAATGAATATATCGATTATGTGGCTTCATGGGGTCCCCTTATTGTCGGACACGCCCATCCCGAGGTCATTTCCTTTGTCCAAGAAGTATTAGCAAAGGGAACTAGTTTTGGTACTCCAACCGAATTAGAAACAGAAATGGCAAAACTCATCATCGAATTAGTACCATCTGTTGAAATGGTACGAATGGTCAACTCGGGAACAGAAGCCACCATGAGTGCGATTCGCTTAGCAAGAGGTTATACAGGAAGAAATAAAATTCTTAAATTCGAAGGCAGCTACCATGGACATAGCGATAGCTTATTAATTAAAGCAGGATCAGGAGTGGCAACATTAGGACTGCCTGATAGCCCAGGAGTGCCTGAAGGAACTGCGGCTCAAACGATTACGATCCCTTACAATGATTTAGAAGGTGTAAAAATTGCGTTTGAAAAATTCGGTGAAGATATTGCCGCGATTATCGTTGAACCTGTTGCAGGTAACATGGGCGTTGTCCCACCTAAACCTGGGTTTTTACAAGGTCTTCGGGAGATTACGAAACAATATGGGGCTTTATTAATTTTTGATGAAGTGATGACGGGTTTTCGTGTTGGCTTACACAGTGCTCAAGGCTTATATGGAGTAACTCCTGATTTAACCACACTGGGAAAGATTATTGGCGGAGGTCTTCCAGTTGGAGCTTATGGTGGAAAACGGGAGATCATGGAACAGATTGCGCCTGTAGGTAAAATTTATCAAGCCGGTACTTTATCAGGCAATCCTGTGGCGATGGCGGCAGGAATTGCAACGATCAAATTATTAAAGCAGCCAGGAGTTTATGAGGAATTAGAGCGCAAATCGCATTTACTCGCGGAAGGCATGGATAAAAATGCAAAGGAATTAAATATCCCTCATCATATCAATCGTGTAGGAGCCATGATTGGTTTCTTCTTTACAGAAAAAGAAGTATATAACTATGAGACGGCAAAGACATCCAATCTTGAGTATTTCAAGCAATATCATAGCTATATGCTCGATCATGGTATTCATATTCCACCCTCCCAATTTGAGGGAGTTTTTATGTCAACGGTTCATACGGATGAAGATATTGCTAAAACGTTAGAAATTCAATATGAGGCGTTGAAGTCGTTAAAAAGATAATACTAGTCCTTTTAAAAAAATGAACTTTTTTCATTTTGGTCCGTCTTTTAAAAAGGAATATAAATTTAAAAAGACATGTCTACTTGACATGCCTTTTTGTTTGCAGTTATATTGCTAATATTAAAAGATATTGGAGAGATGGAAGAGAATGGCGAATATAGTATCAACGATTTTATCTTGGGTTATGGATTTAGGGTATTTTGGAATTATGCTAGGATTAATGGTTGAGGTAATTCCAAGTGAGATTGTATTAGCCTATGGAGGCTATTTGGTTTCAAAAGGGGAGATTACCATCGTCGGATCCGTGATTGCTGGGACAATTGGTGGAGTCTTTTCCCAATTATTCTTGTATTGGTTGGGATATTATGGCGGTCGTCCCGTGTTGGACAAATATGGGAAGTACCTGTTGATAAAGAAACATCACCTTGATCTGGCGGAAAACTGGTTTAACAAATATGGTGTAGGTGTTATCTTTACGGCTCGCTTTATTCCCGTGGTTCGACACGCCATCTCGATTCCAGCAGGTATTGCGAAAATGTCGGTATGGAAGTTCATCATCTATACCACATTGGCAATCATTCCCTGGTCGATCCTCTTTATTACGTTGGGGATTCAACTTGGAAATCGTTGGGATCAGATTGGAGACGTTGCCAGTAAGTATACCACACCACTAGCCATAACAGCAGTCGTTCTTATTCTTCTGTATTTTCTATTTAACATGAGGAAAAAAAGGTAAAAAAATAAACACAAAAAAGTCCTTGATCTTATTGCTAGATCAAGGACTTTTTTGTGTTATATAAGTCATTTTACGCAATAAAGAAAGCAAGAATGGAAAGGAGGATAGATGATATTAACATTGCAATTAAAGGTTTTAATGCCTTTGTGCGCAGGTCACGAAGACTAACGTTTAAGCCAAGACCCACCATTGCGGTTGTTAAGATAAAAGACGTAAAATTGGAAATGCCATTTAAAGTACTTTTTGAAATCGTAATATACTTCCCTAGAACATAGCTTCCAAATAAACTCATGAGAATAAAGCCAATTAAAAACCAAGGAAACTCAATTTTTGTATTTCCAGAAACTGCAGCATTTTTTCGATTCATCCAATACATTAAAATAAAACTTAAGGGTACAAGTAATAGAACCCTACCTAGTTTTGCTAATAAAGCGATTGCTAAAGCATCTTGGCCTGCTGGTGCTCCAGCTAACGCTACATGAGCAATCTCGTGAAGACTAATTCCACTCCATATGCCATATTGAATGTTTGAGAAAGGAAGAATAGGCCTTAAAATTGTATAAGTGATCGAAAAGACAGTTCCTACTAATGCAATAATACCTACAGAGATTGCTGTGTCGTCATCTTTTGCCTTTAAGATTGGAGAGACTGCGGCAATGGCGGCTGCTCCACATACCCCTGTTCCAACACCTAGAAGTAAAGACATAGAAGAATCAGCTTTCAGAAGCTTTCCTAACCATACCGTAACTAAAATAGCAAAAGTAATGACAAACAAATCGCGAACGATAAGTCCTAAACCTTGATGAATGACGACATCAATATTTAATTTTAATCCATATAAAATAATTGCGAACCGTAATAAACGTTTTGCTGAAAATTGAATGCCTGACCGAATTGCTTCTGGATAGCCGAAAAACTGACGATAGATTACTGCAATTATGATTGCACTAGCAAGTGGACCCATTCGATTAAATCCTGGTATCGTTGAAAGTGCAAATCCGAAAGCAGCGATTACAAAAGTAAAGGCAATACCTGCTAACCATAATCCTTTAGAATTAGAATTAGCTAAAGGTTTTGTAACAACCTTTACATCTAAAGGTTTTGTAACAATCTTTACATTTTGATTTTCCATGATATCACCTCTTTAATTTGAATTTTTACTTTTTAACGATTAATACAGGAATTGAAGATCGGTGCATTACCCCTTGTGCTACGCTACCTAAAAATGCACGATCAATGAATCCTCTCCCATGACTTCCAACAATAATGAGATCAACTTGCTCTTCTTTTGCAACATTGCAAATCGTTATACTTGCATGGCCTGTTCGATGCATAAATTGTACTCGGTCTTTCAAAGAAGAAAATAACCGATTCTTCACGTCGTTTTCAATTTGTCTTGTGATGGTTTCTTCATATCTGTCTACAACATTTGGTACGAGGTCATATGCATAATTTTCTTTAACAGTAACGTATAGCACAATAGCTGTTGCTTTAGGCCAAGCCTCTAAAAATTTTTTTGTCATTTTCGCTGCATGTTCAGAATACTCAGAGCCATCTGTTGCAAAAAGAATCTTATTCATTATAATCAACCTCCATGATCAAATTTTGTAAGTTCATGTGAAAAGTATTCATGAAACATAAACTTATAATCATTTGCTGCAATACAATTAGTAAGTATAAAGCAAATCTCTTCATAAATTAAATAAATCATTGTAATGATGATGATAAGTAAAAACTTATGTATGTGTGTATTATAATACGAGTAGTAGTTCTGTCTAGGGGAGGGTTTATCAATGAAACAATATTTAGAGGTATTTGTAATGGTCGCTGAGAAAAAAAATTTTTCTAAAGCTGCAGAAGAACTCCATATGACCCAACCAGCAGTAAGTCAATATATTCGAGCATTAGAGGAATCTATGGGTACCCGATTATTGGAGCGGAGCAATAAATATGTTCGTTTAAATAAAGCAGGAGAAATTGTTTTTCATTATGCAAAAGAGATCCTAGGGCTTTACGTAAAAATGCAGAATTCAGTTGATGATTTAATCAATAAGCCGACTGGTTCCATTATAATTGGTGCAAGCTATACATTTGGGGAATATATTCTACCGCACATTATTGCGCAATTACAACAAAATTATCCAGAAATTACTCCTTCAATTCAGATACATAATACGAAAGAAATTATAGAACTTGTATTGAATCATCAATTGGATGTTGGATTTATTGAAGGGAATTTAAAGAATGAGCACTTAACAAGTGAAGTGATCTTAGAAGATGAAATGTTTATCGTCGCTTCCCCAAAACATCCATTATTTAAAATGAAAAAAGAAATTTGTATTTCTAATTTAGAAGAAGAAACTTGGATTTTAAGAGAAATTGGATCAGGAACCAGAGAAGCTACAGAAAATTTTTTTCGAATGTATAAATTGAATCCGAAAAGATTGAGAGAGTTTGGTAGTACTCAACTTATAAAAGAATCTGTTGAGTCAGGTCTTGGAATCACTTTATTATCGCGATGGGCGATTGAAAAGGAGTTAGCGAACCATTCGATTGAAATTATTAATGTAAAAGGATTACCATTTAAGCGCGATTTTTCAATGATTACAAATACTTCCTATCAAATAAAGGCGTTAAAGACGTTTATCGATACACTTCATCACTATCTTGCAAATCAACAAAATTTCTAAGAAAGATAAAACTTTGTTAAGAGAAAAATTTATGATGGTAAAAGTTCTATTCTAGACAGCATGGTCATATATTTTATTCGAGGAAACCTATGCAAGGGGTGATCATGTTGTCGGAACAGCCATATATGAAATTCGAAATACGTGAGAAAGTAAATCAATTAAAAGAGAATAAAAGCTTTCATCAACTTGCGAGCTTAGAATTGCAACCAATTGTCAAAGTTTATGAATCAGAAAATAACATAGAAATTTCAGGTTATCTAGTATTGAATGGGGAATTTGCAAAAGATTATGTGAACGAAAAATGGGAAGAACAATACGAACAATCGGATGGGATTCATGCTGGATCTATTTTTGAACAACCAGAAGAGCCTTTGAATTTTCAATATCAAATCCCCATATCGATCCAAATCCAAGCAGATCGAGTGGTTGAACCATCACAAGTATTTGTCGACATCGATTTTTTTGATTATGAAATTTTATCAGATCATCAGATCGAATTAATTGCCCATATTAAATTACTAGGCGTTCATCCTTATAAAGAGCAGGACACACCCGTTGATTTCAATTATGACGACGAATCATCCCAAGATTATCAAGAAGGTTCAGCCAGTATTTCTTATGAAAAAGAAATAAATGAACAGCCCGCTATGGAAAATAAGGAAGAAACTGCACCAGAAGAAGGGCAAAAAGAAGCAGTAAAACAAATGGAAGACGATGAAAAGAAGGAGAAAGACATTGAAAAAATAGAAGCTAAGGAAGGTCAACAAGAAGAAATAGAACAAGTAGATGCAAAAGAGACGCAAGAAGAAGAGCAAACAGTCAACGAAACGATGGAAGATCAATCTACTGAGCAAGACCAAACGGATCCGCAAGAACCGAAGGAACAACAAGCCCCAAAAATGAAAATCGGGTTTAGACCGAAAGAAAGTGATCCAAAACAAAATGAAGTTACAGGTTCTAATCCTCTTTATTCATTAATTAAAAAAGAAAAACAACAATCCGTTACCGATGAAACGACAGAAAGTAAAATGGAGCAGTCATTAAGTATGGAAATAAATGAAAGTTCTCAAGACGAATCATTCAGTAAGAAAGAGGAAAAAACTGTAGAAGAAACGATAGAAGTGGTAGAAGAAAACGTGACAGAAGAAGGAGTTAATGAAAAAACAGGAAAAGAAGAAGAACCAAAAGATGAACAAGTAAGAAAAAAGAGCAAAAATTTATTGTTTAGTTTATTACAGAGTAATAAAGAATCACGAAAAACAATTAAACTCTACTTTGTGCAAAAAAATGATACATTAGAAAGCATCGCTGAAAAATATCAAATCAAGGTACAAACGATAGTAGAGAAGAATCATTTATCTGACCAAGAGATTCATGAAGGACAAATCCTTTATCTCCCGATTGGAAGGTAAAGAAAGGAAGTTAGCTCGATGACCCAATATCTTCTACTTGATCGGATCAAAGAAAATTACGATTTAAACATCGAGAAATGGGATCACTACCAAGGTAGCTATAAACTATATACCAATCGGGGGATTAAATTGGTAAAGGTCTGGAATGATGATGAAACACTTTCTAGCGCCTTTCACCTTCGTGAACAATTAGCCTATAGCGGTTTTCGGACCATTGATCGGTTTATTCGTACCACATCAGGTGAGCCATATATTCTTAATGGTGATGAATATCTAGTCATTACAGATTGGATCGATGGTCGAATCCCGCAAGTAACCAATGAAAATGATCTGAAAAGACTAGGGAAACAAATCGCAAAACTCCACTTGAGTTTGGAAAAAATTCATACAGACCAAGACTTTGAACCATGGTCGATTCAATTTGATCGTGGTTTACAACATTTACGTCAGATCAAGGACAAGATTACCGCAAAAAGTAAAAAAAATTCTTTTGATGAAACGGTATTATCCTACCTTGATTCACATCTGCAACAGGTAGTGCAGAGTATTTTAATGGCAAACCAAGTGGAAAAAATCAGCTTTCACTCCGGTAGACAGCCCCAATTATGCCACGGGAATTTGGAATTAAAATGGTTTCGCATCGATACGTATCAAGAACCATGGCTCATCCATTTTGGGATTCCAGTTTATGATATACCAGCGTATGACGTTGCGAAATTCCTTGTTCACTTATATTTGAAGGCAGAGTATCAAGAGAAGTCGTTATTCCAATTTCTCGAAGGCTATCAAGAGATGATGCCACTAGATAAAGAGGAGAAACTGTGGATTCTAACCTATATCACATTTCCCCATCATCTTTGGAAATTTCTATACATGTGCTATTTAAGTGGTTTACAGCAAAAGAGATTTATAGATGAACAACAATATTTTCAATTGATCGATTTACAAAAACAACTAGAGCAATTATATCGTACACTTTATCAATATTTTCGACTTTAGTGCAACCCTCAACCCATAAACACTGCTTTTAAAGGGGGCCTAATGATGTCACATATAAATGGCCTAGAAAGGACAGGTATCCATCCCCACGTATTTCAGGAATACGATTTTTTGATAGAAAAAGCTGAAATGCACCATTCTACTATTAAACTTACCACTCAATTAGGAGAATTTTCCGTAAAAAAAACAAAGATGAAACCAGATCAACTCGATCGTATGATTGAAGTATTAGGGTATTTAGACACTCAAAATTTTTTAGTGAATCAAATCGTCAAAAATAAATTTGGCGATCCTTATATACCTGTGAAAGATGGGCTTGTCTATGTAAAAAAATGGGTAGAGGGGAAACATCTAAAACTTAATTCTCATCCCCACTTTTTAGCAGCCATAATGGTTATGGCCAAACTGCACAAATTGGGATTAAATTTTTCACCTCGGAATTCTTCTCATTACCCAAGTATGAATGAAATTCAGATTCTAAATACTTGGAAACAGCGAATGATCTGGATCAAAAAATACCACAAACAATTAAAACGAAAGTCAGGTTTAACGACATTTGAACATGTACTATCTACCTATATTCCTTTTTTAAAAGACTGGGCTGAAGAAGCGATTGAACAATTAGAGCAATGGGTGATTGAATATCATTCGATTAGGGACTTAAGAAGAACCATTTGTCATGGGAATTATCATCATCGAAACTTAATCCTTCATCAAGAGAAAATCGTCGTGTTAGATTTTCATGGAGTCTCTTATGACACCCCTGTTCGGGATATCGCCCCATTTATACGCCGATATATTTTAAATAAGGAAAACCGTACCTGGGCTTTTGAGTGGTTAGAAGCTTATCAAAACATTATGCCTTTAAACCAAGCAGAAAAAAGCTTGCTAGCTATTTTTCTCCTTTTCCCTGAACGGATGTTTTCTTTCATCAAAAAATATGAAGAGAAAGGAAAACATGGATCGGAAGAACATGATCTAAAGAAACTACAGGTTCGCTGGGCACAGATGCGAGAATTGATTTGGTTTATTGATCAATATCTCAAATGATGTTCATCATAATGCTAATATAGACGATAAAAAATAAAAATAGGATAAACACGTCAAAAGGTGTTGGAAAGAATACCGTTCGTAAAAACTGAAGAACAATTAAAGGGAATAAAATCACGCGAAATGCTTCGCGAAATTTTTTGTATTTATTCATGGTACTCACTCCTACCAAGATTTCTATCCATATGTTATGCTAAAATTTGTATATCCGTTCCCTTGATCTCAGATTGGAAGGGGATTTGACTTTAGATAGAATACTGTTTACAATATTAGATAAACGAATAAATATTCTACAAAGATACTTTTAAAAAACGATGATCGGGAGGAGTAAGTAACCCTTTCCTTTAAGAGAGGGAAACTCTTGGCTGAAAGGTTTCCCAAGGAAAAGTTACTGAAGGTCGCCCTGTAGTTATCCATTTGAAGTAGGAGTAAAATGGATCGGAATCATTCCGTTATCAGATTGAGTGCATGAGAGAGGGATCTTCTCATGAACAAAGGTGGTACCGCGAACTCTTTTCGTCCTTTGAGATGAAAAGAGTTTTTTATTTAATATAAATACACTCCCAAAAGTCGCTGCTTTTACAATACCCAAATCTAAATAAACACGTGTAAATCCAACATGAAAAAGACTTAAAAAAATGGAGGAGTAAGAAATGGCGGAAAATCTCGAATTGCAAATTTCTACAACTTATGATCCAAAAGATATAGAAAAAAAATGGAGTCAGTTTTGGTTAGAACATGATTTCTTTCAAGCAGGAAAAGACCTAAGCAAACCACCCTATTCCGTTGTGATTCCACCCCCAAACGTTACAGGGATGTTACATATTGGACATGCATTAGATTTTACATTGCAGGATATCATTGTTCGAATGAAAAGAATGCAAGGTTATGATACCCTTTGGTTGCCTGGAACCGACCATGCAGGGATTGCGACTCAAGCAAAGGTAGAAGCCAAACTTCGCCAAGAAGGGATCAGCCGTCATGAACTTGGTCGGGAAAAATTTCTCGAACATGTTTGGGAATGGAAAGAAAAGTATGCGAACCGTATCCATGAGCAATGGGCAAAATTAGGTTTGTCTCTTGATTATTCTCGTGAGCGCTTTACCCTTGATGAAGGACTTTCAAAAGCCGTTCGCAAAGTGTTTGTTAGCCTCTATGAGAAAGGTCTTATCTATCGTGGAGAATATATCATCAACTGGGATCCTGAAGCAAGAACTGCTCTATCAGACATTGAAGTAGAGTATAAGGAAATCAAAGGTGCCCTCTATCATATGCGGTATCCTTTAAAGGACGGAAGTGGTTATATTGTTGTTGCAACCACTCGTCCAGAAACGATGTTAGGAGATACTGCTGTTGCTGTCCATCCAGAAGATAAGAGGTATCAACACTTAATTGGTAAAACAGTGGTTCTTCCAATTGTAGGTAGAGAAATACCAATCATTGCCGATGAGTATGTGGATCGCGAATTTGGTAGCGGTGCTGTGAAGATTACTCCTGCTCATGACCCCAATGACTTTGAAATTGGCTTGCGTCATAATTTACCAAGAATCCTTGTCATGGATGAAGCGGGCAGGATGAACGAAAATGCAGGCAAATATCAAGGACTTGACCGTTTTGAGTGTCGAAAACAAATCGTCAAAGACCTTCAAGAACAAGGTGTTTTGTTTAAAATTGAAGAACACATTCATTCAGTTGGCCACAGTCAACGTACGGGAGCGGTGATCGAGCCATATTTATCGACACAATGGTTTGTAAAAATGAAGCCTCTAGCTGAACAAGCGATCAAACGGCAAAAGAGTGGCAATGGGGTACAGTTCGTACCTGAACGCTTTGAAAAAATCTATCTCAATTGGATTGAAAATGTTCGCGATTGGTGTATTTCTAGACAACTTTGGTGGGGACACCGTATCCCTGCATGGTATTGTGAAAATTGTGGGGAGACGATTGTTTCTATGGAGGATCCAACGACTTGTACAAGTTGCGGTCATGACCATTTAAAACAAGACGAAGATGTTTTAGATACTTGGTTCAGTTCTGCCTTGTGGCCATTTTCAACGATGGGTTGGCCTGAAAAGACGGCTGATCTTAACCGGTACTATCCAACCAATCTTCTAGTAACTGGTTATGATATTATTTTCTTCTGGGTTGCTCGAATGATCTTCACTGCCCTTGAGTTCACTGGCGAAAATCCATTTAAAGAAGTTTATATTCATGGGTTAGTTAGAGATAGTGAAGGGAGAAAAATGTCCAAATCCCTTGGAAACGGGATTGATCCCATCGAAGTGATTGAGCAGTATGGTGCTGATGCACTTCGTTTCATGATCTCAACAGGAAGTACACCTGGGCAAGATCTCAGGTTTCATTTTGAACGGGTGGAAGCGGCCCGCAACTTTGCTAATAAGATTTGGAATGCTTCTCGTTTTACTATTATGAATTTAGGTGACTTCAAGATAGAAGATATGGACCTTAGTGGCCCATTAACAACAGCAGATCATTGGATTTTGCATCGCTTGAATGAAACCATCAAGGATGTCACTCGTTTATTAGATCAGTATGATTTTGGTGAGGCTGGAAGAATTTTAACCCACTTTATTTGGGATGAATTCTGTGATTGGTATATTGAATTATCCAAGTTGTCTTTATATGGGGATGATGAAACAGCGAAAAAGACAACCAAATCCGTCTTAACCTATGTTCTCGATCATACCTTACGCTTATTACACCCATATATGCCGTTTATTACGGAAGAAATCTGGCAACATCTTCCTCATGAAGGTGAGAGCATTTCCGTAGCCAAATGGCCTGAATACCGTAAAGAATTCGTCAATGAGCAAGCGGCAAAAGAGATGACCTTATTAATGGAAGTAATTCGTTCTGTTCGTAATATTCGGGCTGAAGTGAATGTACCATTAAGTAAAAAGGTTCAATTAATCATCAAACCAACGAATGAAGAAAACAAGGCAGTTTTAAATAAGGGTATTCGTTATATTGAGCGTTTCTGTAATCCCGAAACTTTAGAGATTTCAACGAATGTAGAACCACCTGAAAAAGCCATGTCTGCTGTTGTGACCGGTGCAGAAATCTATCTTCCATTAGCAGGATTAATCGATATTGAACAGGAAATGAAACGGTTAGAAAAAGAACTAGAAATACTGAACTTTGAAGTAGAACGAGTTCAAAAGAAATTGTCCAATTCAGGATTTATTTCCAAAGCTCCTGCTGATGTTGTAGCTAAAGAAAGAGAAAAAGAAAAGGATTACCTTGAAAAACGGGAAAAAGTCCTGACAAGGATTCAAGAATTAAAAGGTTAAACGAGAAAAAGGGCGTTTTTAGGAGTGTTTTCCTATTCATAAAGATTTAGTAAAATCATACTATATTGAAGAGGATGGGGGAAAATGGGGAACGTTCTAGTCAAAACAAAAGAAGAAGCGATCTCTTGGATTCATGGCCGGGAGAAAGTAGGAATAAAGCCTGGTCTTGAGCGAATGGAATGGATGTTAGAGCGGGTTGGCCATCCAGAGCGCCATCTAAAGTTTGTTCATGTAGCAGGAACGAATGGAAAGGGTTCAACCGTTAGCTTTATCAGCCATGTCCTTCGTAGAAGCGGGTATACCGTTGGTACATTTACATCACCATACTTAATTGATTTTACCAATCGGATTCAAGTGAATGGTGAAGATATTTCGGGAAAAGATCTGGTTGCTATCCTCAACCAGGTCATTCCCCTAGCTGAAGAGTTAGAGCAAAGCGAGTTAGGTGGTCCCAGTGAGTTTGAAGTGATCACCATGGTTGCAATCCTCTATTTTAGTCAAATCGCAAAACCTGATATTATTATTTGGGAAACAGGTTTAGGTGGACGGTTAGATTCAACAAATGTCGTGTATCCCCTTGTATCCGTCATTACCAATATCGGCTATGATCATATGGAGTATCTTGGAAGTGATTTAAAACAGATCGCAAAGGAAAAAGCAGGGATTATTAAATCGGGCGTTCCTGTTGTGTCAGGTGTGGAACAAGAAGAAGCAAAAGCGGTGATCTATGAAGTGGCTAAGGCAAAAAAGGCTACCGTCTATCAGCTTGGTGAACAATTTTCCACCGTCATAAATAAAATACATCATAGCGGAAGCAAATTCGATTTTCAAGATATATTCTTAACTATGCCGAACATTGAAATTTCCATGATTGGATCACATCAAATCAAAAATGCTGCCATTGCACTTATGACCCTTGAAATATTACGTCAATATTATGCATTTTACATTGAAGAAGATTCCGTTTATACTGGAATGAAGCATACCTTTTGGCCTGGTCGGCTTGAGAAGGTGTTAGAGAATCCTCTAGTGATCTTAGATGGTGCTCATAATCCAGAAGGAGCAGAAAGTTTAGCTGAGGCGATTCACTTATTTAACTACAAACGGCTTATTTTAGTCACTGGGATTCTAAAAGATAAAGCGATTCAACAATTTTATCAACCACTTCTGCCATTAGCGGATGAACTGATCATTACTGAACCAAAGTTTCCACGGGCTAAGGAAGCTTTAGAAGTGGCAAAAATCGTTCATTCGATTGGTGGGGCAAGCCATGTTCTTGTACAAGAGAATTGGAAAGATGCAGTTGATATGGCGATTCAAGAGGCAAATAAGGATGATTTAGTCATAATTACAGGTTCTTTGTATCTGATATCCGATGTTAGGAAATATATACTTGAACATTATAAAAAGAGTTAAAGGGTTGGTGAATAAGGTGAATAAGTCACAACGAGTACATTTTATTGGGATCGGTGGCTATGGAATGAGCGCGATTGCACGAGTCATGCTTGATATGGGTTATCAGGTGAGTGGCTCAGATATCGCTAAAAAGGAACTCACGGAAAAACTCCGTGCTAGGGGGGCTAATATTTTCATTGGTCATCAAGAATCAAACATCGCCGGTGCAGATTTAGTGGTTTTTTCCACCGATATCCCAAAAAATAATGTAGAATTATTGGCGGCAGAAAGACGAAATATTCCCCTTATTCACAGGTCGGAAATGCTCGCTCGTTTATTAAATGCAAAAAAAGGAATCGCTGTTGCTGGTGCTCATGGAAAAACTACAACTTCTTCGATGATTGCCTTAATCATGGAAAGAAATCATCTCGATCCTACTTTTGTCATTGGCGGAGAAGTGATAAATATGGGGAGCAATGCAAAAGCTGGCAAAGGGGATTTTGTCGTAGCAGAAGCTGATGAAAGTGATGGTAGTTTTTTACAATATTATCCTTATATTGCCGTTGTGACGAATATCGAAGCCGATCATTTAGAAAACTATGACGGTAAATTTGAAAATTTGAAAAAGGCTTATTTTACATTCTTACAACAGATAAAACCCGATGGTTTTGCTGTATTAGGATATGATGATCCTTCGATTCAAGGGATGTTACCTGAACTAACGGGAAAAGTCATCACCTTTGGACTAGATCAAAAGGCAGACATGGTGGCAAAGGATTTACAATTTGTCGATCGCAGCTCGTCCTTTACTGCAGTCTACCGAGGAAAGACTCTAGGGAGGGTCCAATTATCTGTTCCTGGTAAACATAATGTATTAAATGCTTTAGCTGCATTAGTTGTTGGATTAGAGACAGGAATTTCGTTTACAGGAATTGCAGAGGCTTTACAGGAATTTACTGGTGCGAAACGAAGATTTCAAGTGATTGGAGAGTATAATCAAATGACCGTTATAGACGATTATGCTCACCATCCTACCGAAATTCAAGCAACAATTAGTGCAGCAAAAGCAACAGGGAAACGCATTATTGCTGTTTTTCAACCCCAACGATACACAAGGACATTTTTCTTATTAGATGCCTTTAGTCGTGCTTTTTCCGAAGCCGATGAAGTGGTGATTACCAATATTTATTCTCCTGCTGGTGATCGACAAATTGAAGGAATTGATGCAAAGAAGTTGGTTGAATTAATTAAGAAAAATAGTAATGAAAATGTGAAGTTTTTCCCTACTAAAGAAGAAGTGTTAGAATATTTAAAAGAAGTGGCAAAACCAAATGATCTCATCCTAACAATGGGGGCAGGAGATATTTGGAAGGTAGCTTATCAACTCGCTGAGTTTTGGAAGGAAAAAAAGAAAGAGAGAGAAAAAAAATAAGCTACGATATAATCGGAAAAGAATATTTCTCCACAAAAAAGTGACTCGTAACGCATGTCACTTTTTTTGTATTATCAAATAACTTTTCAAAAATATTTCATTCTCTATAAAAATAAGAAATGATATGATAGACCTATGAAGTTAGACTTATTTTGCTAAAAAGGGGGCTTCAAGATGAAAGAAAAACAGTTCGGTGATTTTTTGGAAAAAAGGATGATACACAAACAATGCAAGAAATGAAAAAGGGAGAAATTCCAATGGAAATGATGCCTGCTAAGAAAATGAGAAAACGCATTGGTGATCTGCTTGTCGAAGCGGGAATCATTACCAAAGCTCAACTTGAAGAAGCTCTTCATGAACAAAAAAAATCAAAAAAAAGGCTAGGAGATATCCTGATTGACAAAGGCTATGTTACCGAACAACAAATGATTGAGGTCCTCGAATTTCAATTAGGAATTCCCCATGTGAGCCTTTACCGCTATCCAATCGATCGTAATCTTATCCAGATTATCCCTGAAAAATTAGCAATTAATTACCAAGTGATTCCAATTAAAAAGATTGGAAATAAATTGGTAATTGCGATGGCAGATCCCCTAGATTATTATTCAATTGAAGATTTAAGAATGACCACAGGTTTTCAAATTGAACCGGTCATTGCGACAAAAGAAGAATTATCTAGGGCGATTGATCGTTACTATGGGATTCAAGAAACGGTAAATGAGATTATGCAAAATCTTCCAAAAGAGGAAGAAATGGATGAACAGTTGCAATCCGAAGATGCTCCAGTGAGCCGAATGGTCAACCAAATCATTCAAAATGCGGTGAAACAACGAGCAAGTGACATTCACTTTGACCCCCAAGAAAACGAACTTAGGGTACGGTTTCGAATTGATGGTCAAATACGCACAGAACAATTTTTGCCAAAACACATGCAAGGCATCATTACGTCAAGGTTAAAAATTATGGCGCAATTAAATATTGCCGAAAAACGTTTGCCACAAGATGGTAGAATTCAGATAGAAGTGGATGGTCGCCCTATTGATATTCGAATTTCTACATTACCTACTGTTTATGGTGAGAAAATCGTACTACGGATCTTAGATTTAAGTCAGGCTATTAAACAAATCGAACAAATTGGTTTTTCCAAAACCAATGCGGAAAAGTTTCGGAAAATGATTCATAAGACGTATGGCATCATCCTAATCACAGGGCCTACAGGTAGTGGGAAAACATCCACACTGTATGCAGCATTAAATGAGTTAAATCGTGAAGATGTCAATATTATTACCGTAGAGGACCCAGTGGAATATCGAATTGCTGGGATCAACCAAGTCCAAGTAAATGAAAAAACAGGCCTTACCTTTGCAAGAGGATTACGTTCCATTCTTCGCCAAGACCCAAACATTATCATGGTTGGTGAGATTCGCGATCTGGAGACGGCAGAAATTGCAATTCGTGCGGCTTTGACTGGACATCTTGTTTTAAGCACGATCCATACCAATGATGCCGTCACAACAGTTACCCGTTTAATCGATATGGGCATTGAACCATTTTTAGTATCATCTGCGGTAACAGGTGTTGTCGGTCAACGATTGGTGCGCAGAATCTGTACGGATTGTGCTGTTCCATATGAACCAAGCGTAGAAGAGAAGCAGATTCTTGAAGAATATCGGATCGAAGTGACACAGCTTCTGAAAGGAAAAGGGTGTGTCAAATGTAATCAAACCGGTTATAGAGGACGCACCGCTATTCAAGAATTATTAATTTTAGACGATCGATTGAAACAGATGGTGATTGAAAAACAACCTGATTCTGTATACCGTCAATACCTAAAAGAAAATGGATTTACGACAATGTTTGAAGATGGTCTTGAAAAAGTGAAACAAGGTTTAACAACAATCTCAGAGGTTATACGAGCAACCTCCAAGGACTAAAGGAGATGAACCATGTATACCATCGAGGAATTGATGAAAGAGGCTTTTGAAAAAAAAGCCTCTGATCTTCACCTTACCGTCGGAGCAAAACCAACGTATCGAATTAACGGGAAATTAACACCGGTTGATGTTCCCCCTCTTACACCAAATGACACGGTAAATTATCTAAAAGCAATCACGACAGAGGCCCAATATCAAGATTTTTTGCAAAAAGGAGAAATTGATTTCTCTTATGGTTTAGCAGGAATCTCTCGTTTTCGAGTGAATGCGTACCAACAAAGGGGAACAGTTAGTCTTGCGATTCGTGTAATCCCAACAACAATTCCTTCATTGGAAAGTTTGGGAGTACCTAATGTAGTTCATTCTCTTGTCGAAAAACCACAAGGACTTGTTCTTGTAACCGGTCCGACTGGCAGTGGGAAATCTACCACTCTTGCGGCAATGATCGATCACATTAACCAAACCCAATATAAACATGTGATTACCTTAGAAGACCCTATTGAATATCTCCATCGACATGGAAAATCATTGATCGATCAACGGGAAATTGGCGTCGATTCATCAAGTTTTGCAACAGCTTTGCGAGCTGCATTACGCCAAGACCCAGATGTGATTCTAGTCGGTGAGATGCGAGATCTTGAAACGATTTCAACTGCGATTACGGCTGCAGAGACAGGCCATTTAGTTTTAGCAACATTACATACATCAGGGGCTGCGAATACGATTGATCGAATCATTGATGTCTTTCCTGCTCATCAACAGCCACAAATTCGTTTGCAATTAGCATCGGTGCTATTAGGAATCATTTCTCAACGGTTATTACCAACCATTGATGAATCAGGTCGGGTAGCCGCAATGGAAATTCTTATAAACACTCCTGCAGTTGCCAATCTTATCCGTTCGGAAAAAGTTCATCAGATCCAAACGGTCATGCAAACGGGAAAAAGTTTCGGCATGCAAACGATGGAAATGGCGCTTCAACAACTAGTAAAACAAGGAAAAATTGATGAATATACAGCAAGACAATATTATATTTAACTGAATAAAGTGGGTGAAGCAAGGTGGCCCGTTTTCAATATATAGCTGTTGATAACAAAGGAATACGTACAGAAGGGACCATCGAAGGGAATTCACAAGAGATTGCTATTGCGGAATTAAAGAAACAAGGAATGTATGTATTACATATCAAACAGGATAAAATGTCCTTTTTGCAGAAAGAGATTATCCTCGGCAAGGTTGTCAAGATTGAAGAACTGGTTGTGTTCACAAGACAACTTGCAACATTAATTAAATCTGGTGTCACTATTGTTGATTCGGTGCGAATACTTGGTGAACAGACAACAAATAAACAATTTCGAAAAGTGATTCAGCAGATTGAGTATAGTCTTCGAAATGGAGAACCCTTTTCGTCGACACTTGCAGAGCATCCGAAAGAATTTCCGTCCATTTTTATCAATATGGTCCGAGCAGGGGAGACAGCTGGTAATCTAGACGAAACCTTAAATAGTGTGGCTGAGTTCTTTGAGAAGGAGTATAAAACGAGATCAAAAGTCAAATCAGCTATGACCTACCCGATTGTAATTAGTATTTTGGCGACATTGGTTACCATTTTCCTTTTGCTTAAGGTTGTACCGAATTTTGTCAAATTGTATCAAGATTATGGTGCTAAACTACCCCTACCGACAAGAATCATTATTGGGATCAGTAACATAATTGTGGATGGTTGGTATGTCATATTTATCCTCGTCATTTTAATAACAGTTGGATTGGCCATATTCAAAAAAACTGGTCAAGGTCGATATTATATCGACTATCTTAAGTTAAAACTGCCGATCTTTGGCAAGTTAATCCAAAAGGCAGCGATGGCCAGATTTGCTCGAACCTTAAGCGCCCTATTAAAAAGTGCAGTACCGATTCTGCAATCATTAACAATGGTAAGCCAAGTAGTGGAGAATGAGGCAGTTGCTCGTCCGATCCGGGAAGCAAGGGAGAGTTTGCGTCAAGGAAAATCCCTACATGAACCATTGAAAGATCATTGGGTTTTTCCGCCTTTAGTCACCCATATGATCGCGGTTGGCGAAGAATCTGGAGCAATTGATGAAATGTTAAACAAAGTGGCTGAATTCTATGAAAATGATGTAGATACGATGACGGATCAATTGAAATCATTAATCGAACCATTACTGATCGTCTTGATGGCCGTCATTGTGGGAACCATTATCCTTGCCGTTATTATGCCGATGTTTGGAATCTATGACATGATCGGAAAGTAAGAACTTTTCCAAACACGTGGCCTGGAGTGCGATCCTTACAGGCCACTAAAAAGATATTATTATTTTAAAGTAAAGATAAAAAAAGAATGGGGAGGTGAGAAGGATGAATAGAAATTTATTTAGAAAACAGTTATCTAACCAACGTGGTGTGACGTTAATTGAGCTATTAGCGGTTATTGTTATCTTAGGGATAATTGCGGCGGTGGCTGTGCCTGTCGTTTTGAATCAAATAGATACAGCGAAAAAAAATGCAGGAGAAGCTGATAAGGCCATCGTTCTTGATGCAGCTCAAAGGTATTTCATTCAGCATAGCAGTGATGCAAACCCACCAGATAGCGTGGCAGTTTCTACGCTTGTAAGCGAAGGATTTCTTAAAGAAAAACCTAAGGGGTATACGGGGCCAGACCCTATAACCAAAGATGATTTAACAACTACTACAAACTAAACTATTACTAATCCATAGTGAAATTCCCCTCCATTTTGGAGGGGAACCCTATATTTTATTTTTGAGAGGTATAACCCTATGAATCTTTTATTTTGGGCATTATACATATTATTATCCTTATTCATCGGTTCATTTCTTAATGTTGTCGCTTTACGCATCCCAAAGGGAAAATCGATTGTTTATCCTCCATCTCATTGTCCTACCTGCCATCATCGTTTATCTGTATTTGACCTGATCCCGATTCTTAGCTATTTTGGTTTACGGGGAAAATGTCGCTATTGTGGGGCAAAGATCTCACTCATTTATCCTTTTGGCGAATTCCTAACTCTCGTGATTTTTTTACTAATTCCTTATTTTTTTGGAATTTCAAAAGAGCTTTATATCGCTTATCCGTTTGCAATGGTAATGATTGTTGTCACATTAAGCGATATTCGCTATCAAATCATCCCTGATAAAATCACTTATCCTGGTATTCTATTTTTTCTTGTCCTCCGTCTATTCATCCATCCTTTACCCTACCTGCATTATCTCTTAGGAGCATTGATTGGCGGGGGATTGTTACTGCTTATTGCTATCATAAGTCGAGGTGGAATGGGCGGAGGGGATATCAAACTCTTTTTTCTTATTGGTTTGGTCTTAGGATGGCAAAATACCTTACTAGCTCTTTTCCTCTCAACAGGAATCGGAGCGATCATTGGTGGACTTTTGCTATTACTTCGAATGATCAAACGGAAGCAAATGATCCCCTTTGGTCCATTTATTTTTATCGGTACTATGATTACCTATTTCCTAGGAAATCAAATATGGCAATGGTATTTAGGTTTATATTAAGTTTTCTTTAAAAGGGGGCATCCCAATGAAAAGACAAAAAGTGAATAATGAACTTGGGATGACGCTCGTCGAATTATTAGCTGCGATTACGATTCTAGCAATTATCGTTGGTCCAATGTTTCTACTGATTGGTCATGCTTATAACAACTATATCGAAGATCAGCGAAAAGTCAAAGCGTTGACGATTGCACAGCAGAAAATGGAAGAGGCAAAGACGAATCAAAATTGGTTAATGACCTATGATAAAGCTGGTTATGTTTTAGCCCAAGGGCCGGCCTACTTAGCAGATGATCAGAATTACTATATTGTCGACAACAACACCATTGATGGATCATATCAATATTTAATTCTCATGAAAACAAGTGATACGGATGTGGATTTCGTGAAAATAAAAGTCGAAGTGTTTTGGAAAGAAGTGAAACCGGAGCGACAAATCTCGTTTATCATCTCCGAAGCGAGGAGGCCAAAACCATGATTCGGCTTTCCGATCAAACAGGTGTGACATTGGTTGAATTACTAGCAGTCATTACGATTTTAAGCATGATCATCATTGCGATATCAACGGTGCAATTCCAATTTTTTCATGCTTATCGAGAAATTCGTGATGGTTCTTTTCAAAATGATGAGACTTCCTTCTTTATCCAGACTTTTTCTAATCAAGTTCGAAATAGTAGTGAGATTACAATTAGCGGGGATGATAAACAAATTAAATTGACACAAGATGGAACAACGGTTTTGTTTGCCTATGACTCTGTAGCAAAAACGATTACCTTTACAAAAGGAACACAGTCGATCGTTCTATTAAAAAATGTCATTGCATTTCTACCACAAAGAATAATCAATATGGGGAAAGTGGGTATTCAGTTAGATTTTCAAGTTCAATCTGGGAAACAAATGATCCCTTTTCAAATCAAAGCCTATTCTTATATAGGAACGAAAGCTTCATAAGAGTAGATTGGAAAGAGGGTGAGGTTCGATGATTCAGGTGAAAAAATGGTTTCGTGATGAGCAAGGAGCGGCACTTGTGATGGTGTTGGTTCTTGCAATGATGTTCGGTATATTAGGAATAAGTCTTATCTATGTTGGCATCACTCACCATGAAAATATTCTGAAAGATGAATTAAAGTTACAGGCCTATTATGCTGCAGAAGCAGGAATCATTCATGCGGTGAAACAAATTGAGAATGATCATAATGTGATTTTTCCATCAACACCGATTGTTGTATCGTCAAGTGACCCACAAGCAAAACTTCAATACACCTTACAAATCAAGGATCATAATGGAACCGCAATCACTGTTCAATCTATTGGAAATGCATATCGGAGCAATAAACTTCAAGCTACTGCAACGATATCGGTGAAATTGGATAAAAGTAAGCCGCGCGAGTTTCAAACGATTCCTTTTTTTAATTACTCGATTTATAGCAATGATCCATTGATTTTAGGCCAAGAAAAAGTAAATTTTAATAATTGGAAAGCTTCATGGAGTTCACCGATTATGAAATTTAGTTGGCAAACAAATGATCAAGCGATTTTAAAAAATAAAATTGAATCAGTTGGTAATATCTATTCTTCACAAGATATTAAACTCTATGACTCTGATCAGATCAATGGTTCCTCAAATAATCAATATCTAGGAATTAGACCAAAACTAATGGACGGCAAAATGACGACTCCATCCTCAAAAAATGTATATAAAACAGGATACAATATCATTTATTTGGATTTATGGTTATTCAAAATATATTACGTCGATAGCAAATCAAAAGATGAAAGAGATCCTAAAGGAAATTTATTGACAAATACGGAATTAAATAACCTTTACGGAGAAAATTTATCCATAGAAAAGAAAACGGAAGGAAATGTAGCTGAGGGAATCGCTCACTTAGAAAATGAGATTCGGGATAATCAAGATCGTTATAATATGAAAGAATATTCCAGTGATCTACACATCACAAAAACAAATACGGATCAATTAAATGGTTGGCTCCATGTAAAAGGAAATCTCATTATTGATGAAGGAGTAACGATTGAGCATTTAAATGATCTATTGGTGCTTGTTGATGGTGGAATTTATATTGGGGCAAAATCATCTCTAAATAGTAGTCCGGAGTACCATCCTGTAAAACTTCATGGGAATAATATTATTCTAATCGCAAAAGGGAATGGAAATCAAAACTGGAAGAACATTATTCAGAATCAATCTTCTATTCGAGATACTATTGCACAAAACTACGTTATACCATGGATTGGAGAGTACACAACATATCATACTAGTTCTTATATGAACAGTTATGCAAACGATCCGTCATTATTAAATCGTTTAAGTATCTTAATCAATGAAGGAGCAGAAATCGATGGATGGGTCATCGGGAAACAGGATGTCGTGATGGACTATCCAATAAGTAGTAGTGATGTTGAAAAAACAATAAAAATTAACGGGGGTATTGTCGGAGAAAAGATACTATTCCCTAAATCGATACAAATTGCAAAGGACTTATTTATTTATGATTGGAAAGTAGAATATAACTAGAAATGACAGTAAAAAGATATAGAAAAGCAATAGATGGAGAGGGGATGTCATGTTCGCCGCATTAAAAAAAAGATTAATGAAAAACATGCGCCAATTGGCTATTTGTTTTGAAGAAAAAATGATTCGCTTCATAGAAGTAACCTTAAATCAAGAGCGAATTGTTGAGATTCACCAGGCTTTTTCATTGGAGAATAAGCTGATGAATGAAGCAGGTCATGTCGACAAGGAAAGTTGGAAACGGTTTCTAAAAGAAACAGTAAAGCCATATAAAATCAAAGCTAAACAAGTTCATGTCGTGATTCCAACATCTAATGTCATCGTTCGTCAACATGTCATGCCCAATCTCCCAGAAAAAGAGTTAAAACAAATGATTCATTATGAGATTGGTAGTACCATTCACCTACCATTTGAATTGCCAGTGATCGATATCGCCAAAGTAAAAACAACGGAAGCAGTGTATAAAGATGATGGTCAAGAGGGATGTAAAGTGGTATTAGTTGCTGCTCCAGGTCAAATGATCTATCCGATTGTTGAGGGACTGGTCGATGTTGGATTTGAAGTGAAAAGCGTCGATATTCCTGCTACGAGTTTATATCGCTTGTTTAAAACGAATTATCCAGAACGAAAAGAGGAGCCGATGATTATTGCTGAGATCATGAATCATGGTGTTGACTTACATATCTTCGACCGAGGAATTTTATGGTTTACCCGTCATATCCAAATGGATTTTACTGAAGAACCCTCATTAATCGAGGGAACAATCAATGCCAAGGCTTTATTAGAGAGGATCCAATTTCAAGAATACTACCAATCTTTTGTGTTAGACTTAGCAAATGAAATGGAACGGGCGATGAATTTTTTCCAATATACATTAAATAACCGAGACCAAGCGATTAACAGTTGTTGGATCGTGTCAAAGCATAAGTTGAATGAAAATTTTTACCTTTATTTACAAAACAGATTGGAAATCGAGGTAAACCCTTTAATTTATCAACCTAAATCTACAAAAGTAATGTCTGAAGATTTGAGTGGCTATGACAAAGGAATAGGCACACTTTGTAGAGAGGTGACCAACCGTGGAAATTAATTTATTACCTCAAGTGCCTACAATGCAAAAATATCGTTTTCAAATCGCTATTGTCGTAGGTGTCATCGTTATCTTGTTTAGTGCTTTTGTTGGTTTTCAAATTTGGTATAAGACGAATCAAATAGAAAAACAAAAAATCATACTTCAACAGTTGAAAAGCGAACGGGAAACGAAAGAAAGTCAGTTAAATCAAGAACAACGAGTTATACAATTCATTAAAACCTATCAAAAAGAATATACTCGCTTAAAAGCAGCAGATATCAACTGGGTTCCGATCGTCGATGAATTAAGTAAAAGATTACCTAGCAATGGCCGTATTATCCAAATGAACTGGTCTGATGATGGAACCATTAAAATGGTAGGCGATTTTTCTTCATTAGAATCGATTGGTCAATATCTTCAATTATTGAATCAATTAGAATGGATTGAGCAAGTAGATTTTGTAAATGCACAGGCCCAAGATCAATCAACAAGTGGACGTTTTCAAGTGTTATTGAATGTGAAAATAAATCAGGAATCGCTCTACATGATCAATACCTTGTTGGGAGGGGATAAAAAATGACGGAAGGACGTAAAGCATTATTGTTGATTTTCGTCTTTTTTATCTTTATGGGTGGATTTTATTTTTACAAGACAGCAGGATTCAATAAAGAATTGAAGCGATTAAACGAAGAAATTGCAAAAGAGAAAGGTTTACTACAAAAAATTCAACAAGAAATGACGGGCATAAAAAGAGAACCTAAAATCGATGATGTCGCCAAATATGCAGAAGCCCTCCCTGCCGAAATCGGAAATGCGCAGATCTTACAATTTTTTCATCAAGTGGCGATGAAAAATAAAATCGAAATTCTTACCTTAGACTTTGAGGATCATCAGCAATATGAGGAAAACAAGCAAATGAATCATAATGATTCCTCTAATGATAAAAAAAACAATAGGAATCCAAGTCAAACCACTGATTCTGGTGTAAAAACGGTAAAGATTAACCTAACTGTACGAGGAGATTTTAATCAATTACGTAATTTCGTTCAGGATATTTATCAATCCACACGAATCTTTCATCTCGCTAATTGGCAATGGTCGGTATCAGGGAATTCGCCTGTGGTACAAATGGTATATAAGACTTATTATTTTCCTCAACTTGAAAAAGAATTGCCACGACTTAAACCGATTCCTACCTATGAACCTGCGAATCGAAATAATCCAACATAAATGCAAAGTAAAGGCAGACTTGATTTTTGATATGCTCCCCTTAAGGTAGACAGATAAAAAATAAAAATTCTGTTTATCTT
>NZ_JBLWIF010000004.1:0-191759 GCF_048381575.1 Tepidibacillus sp. LV47 | reverse complement strand
AGATAAACAGAATTTTTATTTTTTATCTGTCTACCTTAAGGGGAGCATATCACTTTTCGGACAGCCTCTTAAAATCTTTTATTCAAAAAAAACATCAACACGAACGTTTCGTTTTACACCAAATTTCAACGCGTCTTTTAGATTTTCAAAATAGACATCTATCCTATTTCCCTTAATCGCTGAACCCGTATCTTGTGCGATTCGATAGCCAATTCCTTCTATATATATTCTTGTGCCAAATGGAATCACTCTTGGGTCAACTGCAACGGTTACTCCCTCTTCTGCCTTTACTCCAGAAGCCGTTATACCATAGCCAGGATCACTTGGTCTTTTACCAGTAGATTCTGGTCCTGCTGTATAAGCAGTAAGGGTATAGTATCCAGTCATTTTTCTTTGTGAACGACTTACTGAACTCATGGTTACAACGTCAATTTTAGGAATTTTTATTGTTTCACCGATAACAAGAGCTTTGGGGATTAAATACGGATTCAAATGAAGAATTGAACCTATAGATGTATGATATTTTTTGGCAAGGTTCCATAAGGTGTCCCCTTTTTTAATTTCATAGAGATAGAATTTTGGCTCTTCTTCTTGATTTGGAATTTGAATGATACTTCCAATCTTTAATGTGGTAGGTTGAATACTAGGGTTTATCTCCATGATTTTTTTCCAATCTACATTATACTTTTTACCAATTGAATATAGGGTATCTCCATTACTTATTTGATACTCAATCGTTTTTGCTTTTCGCGGATTGATGATTTCTGTTTCCATCTCTATATTATCGAATTCTAGAACTCTAGCAAAAACACTTGAACTGAAAAAGAACGATAGAATAAGTAACAGAAATCCTGTTTTGCCAATTTTCATCTACAAACTCCTTTCAATAATAAAAACAGAAATATTCTAATTTATTCCTATCATTGCCAAAATTTATAAATTTTATACATTTTAAAATTTCTGTTACATAGAGTTCGTAGATGATGTTCATACTATTTATGAGGTGGTGTTCATGGACAAAAAAGAAAAAGCAGAATTTGCTAGAAAAGCAATGGAGAAAAAAGAAACTCCTCTTGACCATTGGAGTAAAGAAGTTGATCCAGCTATTATGTCTGGAGATGAATGGGTAGATAAAGATGATGATTTTGGTAATGCGACAACTGAAAACAAAGAATTAGAAAAAGGAATATTTAATCAAAGCGGAACTTTCATGCACCCTACTCATGATGTTTCTTATGGAAAAGATTAGACAGTACTTCGTTGGGCTGTTGACCATTCGTGTCAACAGCTTTTTTTTATCGGTTTCATCTCACCATCACTTCTTACCTTACAACTCTAAAAAGTTAGGCGAGTATCCCCGTGACAGATATTTGCCTACTTGAATAAGGTGTTATGGAAGAAAATCAAAGGAGGAATCTCTAGTGGATAAAGCCATGGCGATATTACGAAGATATCAAGAAATTGAATTTGCCGCAACTGAAGTAAGACTCTACTTAGACACCCATCCATTTGATCAGAAGGCACAATGCGATTTCAAACGATTAACGTATCAGCTAATGATGATGCGCCCTTATTTAGAACGCTTTTTTGGGCCATTGACACATGAATATTCCCAGGAAAATCCTGATCGTTGGATTGAAGAACCTTGGCCTTGGGAACTAATCTATTAAGAAAGGAGTGCAATACACAATGTGGATATATGAAAAAAAATTGCAGCGACCAGTACGTATAACAAAGCCTGATTTAACCATGGCGAAATTTTTGATCACACAATACGGTGGTCCAGATGGGGAGCTTTCAGCGGCTTTACGTTATCTAAACCAAAGATATAGTATGCCGAATAAACGGGCAAAAGCCCTTTTAACAGATATAGGTACGGAAGAGTTAGGTCACTTAGAAATGATTGCTACCATGGTTCATAAACTAACAAAAGGTGCTACACCTGAACAAATGAGAATGGCTGGATTAGGTTCTCATTTTGCAGAACATGAAAAAGCATTATTCTACGTCGATGCAAATGGTCATCCTTGGACTGCTAGTTATATTCAAGCAAAAGGTGACCCTATTGCCGATATTATGGAAGATATCGCAGCTGAGGAAAAGGCTCGCGCTACCTATGAAAACCTAATCAATCTCACCGATGATCCTGGTTTAATCGATGCTTTAAAATTCCTAAGAGAACGAGAAGTTGTCCATTCTCAGCGTTTTAGAGAGATTTTATATATTTTAAGAGAAGAAAGGGACCATAAATTTTTCTTTAAATCTAGTGAAACATTAGAAACCAAAGACATTTTTACAAATACCAACGTTACACCTGATGATATTTTAGATTAATTTATTTATTTCTGGCTAGAAAGGAGGCCATATTTTGAGAAGAAAAACCTATCCTCCTATACCTATTCCCCCTGTTAAAAGAATGCCTCTTGATTACACCAAACAATTTCCGTTAGAGAAGGCTCTAAGAAAAGGAACATTATTTAAATGGTTATATGATCCTTATGAAAAAAAAATTTTTTAATGTAGCCCCGTTGACTCGGGGTTTTTCTTTGTTTTGAAGATTTATTCGGTTATTAAATAAATTTTTAAAAAAAAGAGTATTCTAAATTATCTTATCCATGGTATAATTTAACTAAAAATTCATAATTTTTAGCAGAAAAATAATATTTTAAGAGGTGAGTAGAATCATGTACAAAGACAGAATCCGTTATGCACCATATTTAGACAGAGTCATGTCTGCTGAAGAGGCAGCCAAATTATTTAAAGATGGAATGATTGTTGGCTCAAGCGGATTTACCCGAGCCGGCGACCCTAAGCTTGTACCATTGGCATTGGCTGAAAGGGCAAAAAAAGAAAAATTACAAATAAGATTATGGACTGGAGCATCACTAAGTGATGATATTGATGGCGGTTTAGCTGAAGCTGGTGCACTCAGCCACAGATTACCTTTCCAAGCTACAAGAAGTATGAGAAATATGATTAACGAAGGAAAAATCTTATTTACTGACCAACATTTAAGTTTAACAAATGAATGGATCAGAAACGATGTAATGGGACCGATTGATATTGCTTTAGTTGAAGCCGTTGCTATAAATGAGAACGGTTACATCATTCCGACTACTTCTGTAGGTAATACTCCTTTATTCTTAGAGAAAGCTGAAAAGGTAATTATTGAAATCAATATGGCACATACTCCTGCTTTGGAAGGAGTTCATGATATTTATTTACCTGAAAGAAGGCCAGGAAGAAAGCCTATTCCTTTACTAACACCTGCAGACCGTATTGGTACTCCTTATATGAAAGTAGACCCCAACAAAGTAGCAGCGATTGTAATTACAAATCAAATGGATGTTCCTTCAAACATTTTACCACCTGATGAAGAAACAAAAATTATGGCTAATCATATTATCGAATTTTTAAAACGTGAAGTAGATCTTGGTCGTATACCTAGCTCCTTATTGCCATTACAATCAGGTATCGGTACAATTGCAAATGCTGTCTTGGATGGATTGGTAGATTCACCCTTTGAAAATCTTACTGTTGCTTCAGAGGTATTACAGGATGCTGTTTTCAATTTGATGGAAGCTGGTAAGGTTAAAATGGCATCAGCTACTTCCATTACATTGTCACCAGAATGGACGAAAAAGTTATTTGATAATTTTGAAGATTATAAGGATAAGCTTATTCTTCGGCCTCAGGAAATTAGTAATCATCCAGAAGTTATTCGTCGTTTAGGGATTATTGCCATTAATACCGCTTTAGAAGCAGACATTTTTGGTAATGTTAACTCTACACATGTTACTGGTACCCATATGATGAATGGAATCGGTGGTTCTGGTGACTTTGCCCGAAATGCAGGAATTTCTATTTTCGTTACGAAATCAGTAGCCAAAGATGGAAAGATCTCTAGTATTGTACCGATGGTTTCCCACGTAGACCATTCGGAGCATGATGTACAAGTACTTGTTACTGAACAAGGTTTAGCTGATCTTCGTGGTTTAGCTCCACGTGAAAGAGCTGAACTGATAATTGAAAAATGCGTACATCCAATGTATAAGGATAAAATGCGTGAATACTACAAAGAAGCTGTTAGCCGTGGAGGACATACTCCTCATGTGATTGAAAAAGCATTATCATGGCATCAAAAATTTATCGAAACAGGAAGTATGCTATAACAGAAAAAAACCCCGTTTTCTTTTTGAAATAACGGGGTTATCTTTTTAAGGTGTCCTGCTCCATTAGTAGGACACCTTTTTAATAATGAGCATCTTTTTCTGTTATTTTCCCAGAAAAAATTTTGTACATCATAATCTGATAGAAAATCACGATCGGGACAAAAATGATTGCAACGATGAACATAATTTTAAGGGTATATTCACTCGAAGCGGAATTGAAAATTGTAAGACTATACTTCGAATCAATACTTGATGGAAGCATATTTGGATAGAGTCCAATAATTCCAAAAAATGTCGTCGATACAATAAGTAGTGAATGAGTAATAAAGGCTTTGATCGCATCTTTCTTATTGATAAATACTTTCGTCAACAACAGAGAAATCACAGCAATCGCTAAATCAATCAACCAAATCGGATTTTCAATATAGATGTCATAAAGAGAAGTTTCAAAGTAGGTCTGAACAAGAAAGATAACCGCTAAAACCAATACCCCATACCACATTTTTGACGAAAAATCCATCACCCGTTCAGACAGTTCATCATTGGTTTTTATCCCAATCCAAATGGAACCTGAAAGAATAAATAGTCCTGTGAATAACAATCCACCACTTATGCCATACAAATTAAGTAAAGAAGAAAATGTTCCATGATATCCTTGACCATCAATAGGAAGTCCTTGGAAAATGTTTGCAAACGCTACACCAAATAAGAAGGACACAAGAAAACTCCCAATTGCTAAAGCCCATTTCCAGGCATTTTTCCATGATTCTTGATTACTTTTATTCATGAATTCAATCGCTGTTCCCCGGAAAATTAATCCTAATAGAATCAACATAAAAGGTAGATAGAAGAAACTGAACATCACTGCATAAGTCGTTGGAAAAGCTGCAAAAGTAGCACCACCCGCTGTAATTAACCATACCTCGTTTCCATCCCAAAAAGGGCCAATTGAATTAAGCAACAACTTCCGTTCATTCTCATCTTTAGCTAGAAAAGGATAAAGCATCCCTACGCCTAAGTCAAATCCATCTAACATAAAATAAACTGCCCATAATAATCCCCATAAAGCAAACCAAATGATTATTAAAGTTGTATAGGTCATCCTTATTCCTCCCTTTCCCTAAGCTTGGATTGATGGTGATGTATTGATGTTAATTTGAGCAGGTTGTTCTAAATCCGGGCCTTTCTTTGCATATTTCACTAATAAATAAATATCAGCGACGATTAAAATCGAATAAAAGATAATTACACCAATTAATGTCGCCCATACTTGGGAAATGGGGACAGGTGATACTCCGTCTACTGTTTTCATCAATCCATATACAATCCAAGGTTGTCTTCCCACTTCGGCAACGACCCAACCTAGGTTAATCGCAATATAAGGAAGAGGGATGGAGTAAAGTAACATTTTTAAATAGCGACGAGAATCTAATAACTTTCCCTTTCGATCGAGATACCAACCAAGTAAGGCCATCACAATAAAATAAACACCTAATCCCACCATGATGCGAAATGCATAAAAAACAAGCGCTACAGGTGGCCGCTCCTCTTTTGGAATGTCATTTAATCCTATTACTTTTGCATTTGGATCTTTAAATGCCAAGAAGCTTGTTAATTTAGGAATTCCAATCGCTTCTATTATGTTCCCATCATTATTCCAACTTGGAATTTGCAACAAGTACATCGGTGCTCCTTCTTGAGTTTCCCATATTGCTTCCATTGCAGCAAATTTGGATGGTTGTACCTCTGCCACATTCGAGCCATTAAGATCTCCAAGAACAGCAACCATAATCGATGAGAAAATCGCAAATACCAAAGCAATTTGAAACGACTTTTTGAAGAAATCTATTTGATTTTTTTTCAATAAATGATAAGCGCTGACACCTAGTACGAAAAATGAAGATAATACATATCCTGATAAAACAGTATGGAAGAACATCAGCCAAGCATATTTATTGGAAACAACCGCCAAAAAATCGACCAACTCTGCTCTTCCATTACGAATCATAAACCCAACAGGATGTTGCATCCAACCATTAGCAATAATAATCCAGACAGCTGAAAGATTCGTGCCTAGAGCAACCATCCAAATAGAAAATGCATGAAATTTTTTAGAAACCTTATCCCAACCGTAAATCCATAATCCTAGGAAAGTTGATTCTAAGAAGAAAGCTACCGTTGCCTCAATCGCAAGAGGTGCTCCGAAAATATCCCCAACGTATTTTGAATAGTTGGCCCAGTTCGTTCCAAATTGGAATTCCATCGTAATACCTGTTACTACGCCTAGCGCAAAATTGATAATAAAAAGCTTCCCCCAAAACTTAGCCATATTCTTATAAACTGGGTTATCTGTTTTGACATAGAGTGTTTCCATGATAGCTACCAAAATAACGAGCCCTAATGTTAAAGGAACGAAAAGAAAGTGAAAGGCAACCGTAAGAGCAAATTGAATCCGACTCAACGTCACAAGATCCATCAATTTCTCCTCCTTTATTATTTTCAATAAAAAAATTCCATGTGGCATTTATTTCTATTTTATTTTACTACAATCTATGATAAATATCACTACTTTTTTAATATATATGTTTGTAAATTATAATAATAATAAATAATATAAATTATTTATGATCTGTAATTATCTGTAATTACAAAAAAAGCACCTTCTCTCATCATGATCGATGGAGAAGTGCTTTTTATTGTGTAAATATTACAACTTATAAAACGCATCAAAGGACTGAACGACATAAAGATAGTCCTTTACTCCTGCTAATTCGCGAATCGAATGCATGGCTAACATCGGCGTACCAATATCAATCGAACGAATATCTAACTGAGTAGAAGAAATAGGACCAATCGTTGAACCTCCTCGTTCATCAGATCGATTGACAAACTTTTGTACTGGAATTCCATTTTCTTTACAAAGCAGTTCGTATACTGCGTTGGAATCTGCATCCGTCGTGTAATTTTGATTCGCATTGATTTTAATGACTGGACCACCGTTCATTTTTGGCTTATTCACAGGATCATGTTTTTCTGGATGGTTGGGATGAACAGCATGAGCCATATCTGCAGAAATCATAAATGATTTTGCTAATGCACGAAAGTAATCTTCCCGTTCTTTGCCTAATGAAAGAACAATTCGCTCGAGCACATTGGCAAGCATCGGAGCATTTGCACCTTGTTTCGTCCGACTACCAATCTCTTCATTATCAAAACAAACCATGACATTGGTTGCTTTTGTTGCTGGTGCATCTATAAGAGCTGTCATTCCCGAATGAACCATAGCTAGATTATCTAATCGACCAATGGAGATCATTTCCTCATTCAGTCCCACTAACATACCTTCTGTTGCATCGTACAGAAATAAGTCAAAATCTATAATTTCATCCTCTGATATGTTTAACTCTTCCGCAAGAAGTTTATGTATAAAGCGATCTTTTTCAAACGTTTGATTAATCAAACCAATAATCGGAAGAAGATCAATTTGAGGGTTCAATTGAATTCCCTCATTTACTTTTCGATTCATATGAATGGCTACATTTGGAATCACAAGAAGTGGGCGATCAATATTGACTAGCATTGTTTTTGGATATAATAGCTGTTCTCCTTTGACCATAACTCGACCTGCTAATGATAACGGACGGTCTAACCAAGTGTTTAAGATCGGTCCTCCATAGATTTCTGTATTCAATTTCAGATAATTTTCCGTTGTCATCACTGGGTTTGGTTTAATCCGAAAAGTAGGACTATCCGTATGAGCAGCAATGATTTTAAAACCTTCTTCTTCTACTTCTCCAATTCCAACAATAAAAGCAATAATAGCTGAGTCATTTTTTGACACATAATATTTTCCGCCCTTTTGCAAATCCCACCGCTGACCAAAATCAAGTTCCTTAAAACCATTCTTATCAAGTTGCTGTTTGATATTAGCTACAACATGAAAGACTGTAGGACTCGAATCGATAAAATGAATAAGATCTAGCGCTAATTCACGTTCGTTTCTCATAGATTCCTCCATATTTTAATATTTTATTGGTGACGTTGTTTAATTTCCTCGTTCCAATCCGATTGATCAATCTTATGTCCTGAAACGAGTTGTTTTAAATACTTTACGTTATCTTTAACTAAATCTAATGACCACTGGTTTCCATGCCCAGTGATGATTGTTTTTGGAGCTAATTCAATATAAGATTCCAATGTTAGAATATAAGTATTCACATCAGGGTGTGAAACATAGGGTATTGGATACTCCACATTATCCCCAACATAAAGTGTTCCATCAACCAAATCAAGACAACTTGCTGAATCATTTGTATGACCAGGGGTATAGTAGAATTTCACTTGATCCTCGGCAAAGATAATCTCTTCTGTAAATACTAGATTAGGGAAAAGGGGTCTAACATCCCCACGGATATAGGACTTATTTCTCTCTAACTCGCTCCAAAACCCTTTCTCTAGATTCTCTCTGCAATATTGATGAGAAAGAATGATTGAGTCAGGAAACGCACAATTTCCCCACACATGATCCCAGTCCCAATGTGAATGATGAGCTCTCTTCTGTTTTCCCATATATTGCAACCAAATTCACTTGATCTAGTTCTGGAAAACTAAAAACAACTCCTCTTGATCCCAACCGTTGTATTTTCATCATCTTCATCCTTTAAATAGTCTTAGTCCATTTTCATTGTACCATATTTTTCCCCTACATTAAGAATGTTAGTTGCTGATGAAATTAGGATCTGGTTCTAGTCTATATAATCAAAAATAAGTAAAACGGGGTGACGCTTTATGGTCACACCCCGTAAAAGTTTATCCTAACGAATGGTAATATGATAATGTCTCAACCAAAAATCTACTTGCACGAGATAAGCCAGTAATTGAGGACCTGTCATCAATTGGCCAAACCATGGGAGTTGAAAACTTTTCCCTCCTGAGTTTGCAATCTCTTCTACTTTCTCTTTATCGATGAATAGAAGAATTGGTGAAGTTGGGTCATGAAGAATTTCTAACATAACTTTGCTAACAGCAGCAGTATATTCAGGGTTGTGGGTTTTGGGATAGGGACTTTTTTTCCTCATTAGTATTTCTTCTGGCAAAACACCTTTTAATGCTTTCCGCAAAAGTCCCTTTTCCCTATTTTCAAGATTTTTCATTTCCCAAGGAACATTCCATAAATATTCTACTAAACGATGATCGGCATAAGGAACGCGAACTTCAAGCCCTGTTGCCATCGTCATCCGATCTTTTCGCTCTAATAAAGTTTGCATAAACCATGTCATATTCAAATAAAACAATTCACGCATACGACTTTGTAATGGCGATTCTCCGTGCAATTTGGGGACCTCATCTAATGTTTGTTGATAGCGTTCGCTCAAATAGTCTTTTAATCGAAGCTCATACCTTACCTCTTTAGCTAAGATATTTTCTCTTTCTGCAATGGAACGTAACCATGGAAAAGTATTTGATAAGAGGTCATCATTGCGATAAAACCATGGATAGCCACCAAAAATCTCATCGGCACATTCTCCTGACAAACCCACAGTGGCTTCTTTTTTAATTTTCCTACTAAACAGTAAGAGAGAAGAATCTACATCTGCCATTCCAGGTAAATCCCTTGCGATGACAGCGTCTTTTAATGATTCTACCAAATCAAGAGTATTGATTTCCACATAATGATGGCGGGATCCAATAAATTCTGACATCTGTCTTATATATGGAGTATCCGAGTTAGGTTGAAACTCACTAACTTTAAAATATTTTTCATTTCCTTCATAATCGATGGAGTAGGTATCGAGTTGTTCCCCCTTTTCTTTATAAATATTGGCGGCAATTGCCGAAATCAGACTTGAATCAAGGCCACCAGATAGAAAGGTAAATAAGGGAACGTCAGAAACCAATTGTCTTTTAACAGCATCAAATATCAATTCTCTTACTTTGGTAAGAGTTGTCTTTAAATCATCAAAATGAGGTTTGCTTTCTACATTCCAATATTGACGGATTTTTACCCCATTTTGGTCATAAACTAAAGAATGACCTGGTCTTAATTCGTAAATCCCATGAAAAACACCATGCCCTGGCGTTCTAGAAGGCCCTAATGCAAATACTTCGGATAGTCCTTCTTTATCTAAGATTGGAACAACCTCAGGATGCGCCAAAAGGGCTTTGATTTCTGACGCATAGAGCAATTTATGCTGATCATAAGTGTAAAAAAGAGGTTTAACCCCTAAACGATCTCTAGCAAGGAATAAACGCTGTTTCTTTTCATCCCAGACACCAAAAGCAAAAATACCATTCAAACGATCGACACATTGTTCTCCCCATTCAATATAAGATATCAAAAGAACCTCTGTATCTGAATAAGAGAAAAATCGATGTCCTCTTAATTCTAATTCTTCTCTCAATTCTTCCGTATTGTATAATTCACCGTTATAAGTAATCACATACTTATGGTCACCATATTGACGGATCATTGGCTGTTTTCCGCCTTCTGGATCGATTACTATAAGTCGAGTATGTGCTAAAGCGGCATGTTTGCCCACCCATACCCCACTTGCATCTGGACCACGATGTTTCATCGTCTCTCCCATTTGGCTAATCGTTTCTCGATGATTAGAGAGATTACGCTCCCAATCGATCCAACCTGTAATTCCACACATCTATATCAATCCTTTCCAGAGGATAAAATAGTATTTCTAAATGATGGATATATTCATATCCCATATTACGTTATATCATATGCTCTTGGGCGATAAAGGTGAAAACCATAAAAATTCATTTAGAAATACTAGAGATTCTGGAATACAAATCAAATAGAGTAACAATTCCTTGCTCTTCACAATCTTGCAATATTTTTAGCCATAAATTTGCTGTCATGATCGAATCATCTAATGCATGGTGTCGTTGGTAGATGGGAATCGAATAATAATCAAGAGCATCATCGAGAGTTTTCAATAAATGGCCAGGTATTACAACTTGCAATACTTTTTGAATCTCAAATACAGAACGATCCATTGTCCTCTGATAATTTTTCTGTAAAAAATCATTAAGAAATGTGAGATCGTGGCTGATATGAAATCCAACAATCCATGATTGACCGATGAAAGTTAAAAATTCTTGAATCACGTCTTCAATTTTGGGTGCATGTGCAATAACCTTTTCATCAATTCCTGTTAATTCAATAATCTTTTTAGGGATTGGCTGAGTGGGAGAAAGATAAGTAAAGAATACAGTTGGACTTATTTTCCCTTTTGTTATCTTTACAGCAGATAAAGAGATGATTTCGTCACCTTTGTCCGGGAAAAAGCCTGTCGTTTCCGAATCAATTACAACATAATCAATACTTGATAAATGTCTTCTTAATATAACTTCATTTTTTTTCGGTATTTCTTTTAATAGAGAACGAATTACATGTTCTTGTCGTAAAGAAGATGGATCTGTTTGCCCAATCATTTGAATTTGTTCGTGATTAAAACCAAGAGAGAGCATACGAGATATAAAATGTTTCCAATTAGATTCCATATGATAAGATCCTTATCCTTCGTCTTAATTTTTTTATTCCTTTTAGCGTTTTTTTCAATTCTACACGTTCAGAGCTAGTTAGCTGCTTTGGATCGATATGATGGGAAGAGAACTTAAAACGTAAACGTAATAAAACCGTAAATGAATGAAAAACGATTTGGAATTCTTTATTAGAGATGAATCCTTTATCTCTTAACATAATTAACCGTTCGATAATGGTGGTTTCTTTTATCCCAGCAAAAAAGGAAAGCCAATGAATGATATTCAACCACGGTATATATACACCATATTTTAAGTCAAACTGTCCAGCATAGGAGCCCCATCGTTCTGTATAGAATTGACCAAAAAGGCCAAGTGGAACCTCATAGCTTAGAATATAGTTTGCTATTCGTTTTAAGAGACGAGAATTGTTTTGAATGAAAGTCAACATCCAGTTACGCAACTGTTCCCCTAATTCTTGATCTCCATAAATCACTCTAAAATCAGCAGCAATAAAAATATAGCGAATATCATTCATTGAATCTTGATCTCCCCATGAGGTAATCGTTTCTTTCCATCCATTTAACGTTTTTTGCCATCGAGGATTGGTTGCCATAACATTCCCTTGACATAAGGGATAGCCAAGCGCCATTAAATTATTTACGGCAAGTACTGCAAAACGTCGAACAAAACGTTCAACTTGCTCTTGACTCTGGCTTTCTCCAATACAATAGATCAGTCCATTATCCTGATCAGCTCTTTTAGTTTGTTCCTTTCTCCCACCACTTCCCATGATAAGCCAAGCATATCGTTCAGGAGGCAACCCAATTTTTTCTTCTTGCGTTTGTTTCTCTGCAAAGGAAACAGCTTTCTTCGTTAATAGGTCGTGAATCTGACTTAAGGTATGATAGAGATGAAAAACGTCCATTTCTTCTTGTATTGCAACATTATCGAAAATTTTAGAAAACAATTCTTGTTTGATTTCAGTTAATTCTTTAAGAGTATTCGTCTGATCCATTCTTACGATCCAATCGTCAATATATAATGGTTCCATTCCATTTTCTCCTCAAACTCTCTTTAGCTAACCTGCATTTTATTCACATGATGATTCAAAAGCTCCAAATGCTCTGGATAACCATAAGCTCCATGCTCACTGATGTCTAATCCCGAAATCTCTTGTTCAGGTGTTACCCTTAACCCGACAGTTAGTTTTATAGCTCCAAGAATTAAAAAAGAAACGATCGCTACATATACCGCTGCTCCAAGAACCCCGATGATTTGTACCCATAATTGATGAAAGCCTCCACCATAAAACAATCCTGCTTTACCAATTTTAGTAATTTCAACTAATCGTGGAGAAGCAAAAAGACCTGTGGAAATCGTTCCAATTACTCCAGAAATCCCATGAACAGAAAAAGCATATATCGGATCATCAATCCCTTTTCTTTCGAAATAAATCGACGTCCAAAATGTAAAGGAACCTGCCACTGCCCCAATAACAATTGCTGCCCAAGGCTCGACAAATGCAGAGGCGGCTGTGATGGCAACTAATGCTGCTAGTACACCATTCACCATCGCTGATACATCTGCTTTTCCTGTTAGTATTTTTGCGGTAATTAATGCTGCTAGTGCTCCTGCTGCTGCTGCAAGATGAGTCGTCAATGCGACATATCCAAAAAATCCATCAACAGTGCTCATTGTACTACCTGCATTAAACCCGAACCAACCAACCCATAAAATAATTCCTCCTAAAACAGTGTAGACCTGGTTGTGACCGGGGATAAGATTTGGTGTTCGATCATGATTAAATTTACCAATCCGTGGACCGAGAAGTAATGTCGCAATAAAACCAGCTATCGCACCTTGAAGATGAACTACGGTTGAGCCAGCAAAATCTTGCATTCCAATCTGTGCCAACCAACCTCCACCCCATACCCAATGGCCAACAACTGGATAAATAAATATTGTAAATAATGTACCAAAGATAAAGTAAACCGATAATTTGGCTCGTTCAGCAAATCCCCCCCATGCGATTGCCAAAGAAACGGCAGCAAATGCTAATTGGAATAAAAACTTTAAGGATAGTGGAACATGGGCCCATGATAAAGAGTCAAAAGTTGTCTTTGATCCTTCTTTTAAAAACCAACCACTAGTACCAAACCATTGATTTCCTTCGCCAAAGGTAATAGCAAATCCAAATGCCCAAAAAGCTAATGTAGCAATAGCAAAACTTAAGATTTGTTTTCCAGCTATATGCCCCGCATTTTTCATTCTTGTTGATCCTGCTTCTAATAACGCAAATCCCGCCTGCATGAAAATCACCAACACAGAAGCAACAATCACCCATACAGAGTCTAACATTAAACTGAATTTTTCCATTACATTTCCTCCCTTTCATTTCTTAAGTATTTATGTTAAATATTCTAACACAATACGAGATAAAATGTTACATGAATTTTAGAAAATAAATATTTTTTTTATTTACATCAAAAATCGCTAATAATTCCGTTGCGATTTTCTTAAAATATTATATTTAGTCTTTTTTTTGTGTAATAATAATTAACATCACAGTTCAAAGAAACTACCATAAAAAACTTGTTGACTGCCAATTTCTTAATCATACACTATAATTTTTAACAATGAAGCCAATAAAAAAATCTCCCCTAAAAAGGGAGATCCTTATTTTGACTTATACAAAGATATCCTTAATAGAACCAATATTCCATTAAGAACCCAATTACAATTCCTAAACTTGCTCCTACTATAACTTCTAAAGGTTTATGACCAATTAGCTCTTTTAAAGGAGTATGCTCTCTCTTTTTTGTCTTATACTTCAATTGTTCAACCAAAATTTGAAAGTCTTGAACTAAGACATTTAATAATCTCGCATGTTTAGAAGCTTGGTAACGTATTCCCGCTGCATCCCACATAGTGATTAGAGAAAAAACCAAGGAAATCGCAAATTCCGTAGAATGAATTCCATGTTTAAAGCCAACCGCTGTAGTCAATGAACTCACTAATGCAGAATGAGAGCTTGGCATACCACCGTTACTAAAAATAATCAGCGGTTCCCATTTTTTATTAAATATTAAATGGGTAAATAGTTTCGAGAATTGAGCAACGATCATCGCAATTAAAGCACTCATTAAAGGAAAATTCGACAGAAGAGTTTGCAATGTCATAGCTATCTCCTTTAGATCGTCTATCTTTTCCTTTCTTGATTTAATAGCTGATATTTTAGATCCCATAATTTTTTGGATAAATCTACATGGTAAATGTGAGGATTATGAAGACGTTTAATTTCCTCAGATAGCATATTTAACTCCTGTTTTGCATGATTGCGAATTTCCTCTAATGAAGGTAAATTGTAAACTAATCGTCCCGATTGAAAAATAGGTACTAGCAATTCTTTGGCAACAAAGTTGCGAACGACTTTCTTCTTCCAAATATTCACAGGGTCAAAAGCAATAAAATCATCTTGAGGTATCGGTTCATCCTCTAACATAATTAGGTCAAGAATCGCTTTCTTTGTCGTACGATCGTAAAAACGAACCACTTTTTTACAACCGGGTGTTGTAATTTTTTCTGGATTTTCACTAATCTTGATTTTAGGAATAAATTGATCCCCTTCCTTTTCTGCGACAAGCTTATAAACTCCTCCTAGTGATGGACAATCACTGGAAGTAATTAAGTTTGTACCTACACCCCAAATATCGATTTTCGCTCCTTGAAGTTTTAAATCTCGAATCAATTCCTCATCTAGATCATTGGAAGCAACAATCTTTGCTTCAGGAAACCCTGCTTCATCCAACATTTTTCTCGCTTGTTTTGACAAATAGGCTAGATCTCCTGAATCTAAGCGGATCCCATAATTTTTAAAGTTATCCCCTAATTTTTCTTTCATAATTTTAAAGGTTTTAATGGCGTTGGGCACACCACTTTTTAACGTATCATAGGTATCGACTAATAAACTTACATTATCTGGGAAAGACTGAGCAAACGCCATAAATGCTTCTAATTCCGATGAGTAACTTTGAACATAGGCATGAGCATGAGTTCCTCGAATGGGAATGGAAAACATTTTTCCCGCTAATACATTGGAAGTAGCTGATACTCCACCAATATAAGCGGCACGTGCCCCATAGATTCCCGCATCTGGTCCTTGTGCTCTTCTTAAACCAAATTCTAAAACGGGATCACCATCAGCAGCATAGACGACCCGTGAAGCTTTTGTTGCAATGAGGGTTTGGTGATTAATAATATTAAGTATGGCCGTTTCAATCAGTTGTGCTTCTATAACATTGGTACGAACTTTTAAAATCGGTTCGTTTGGAAAAACAACAGTCCCCTCAGGAACTGCCCATATCTCCCCTGTAAAGCGAAATTCTAATAAATATTGTAAAAAATCAGGATCATATTTATGTACGCTGGCAAGATAATCTACATCCTCTTTGGTAAAGCGAAGATTTTGAATATATTCAACCACTTGTTCTAAACCAGCAAAAATTGAGTACCCACTTCCACAAGGATTCTTACGAAAATAAACATCAAAAACCACTTCTTTATCGAGTAGATCGTTTTTAAAATGGACATACATCATATTAATTTGATAATAATCCGTTAACATTGTAAGATTTCTAGTGTTTTGCTCATTATGTATCATTGGTTTTCCCCTTTTTCTTTTCTAGATTTTTATATTACATTATGTAATTTTCTATTTATTGTAACATGTAAATCAACAATTTATAATATCTTTTACACAAAAAATATAAACACCACGCAATGAAACGTGGTGTTTTATGTATATTTGGGAAAGTAAGCCTATAAGCCGAGTTCTGTACTTCTAGTGGTAAAGCGCATTTTAGCTCCCACTGTTGAAGCGGTAATCATCTATCTAGGCCATATATTGCTATATGGCTCAAGCGACAAACCCGAACGCGGAGCGGGCCACCCCATATGCGTTCCTACCTTGTCTTGCTCCGGGTGGGGTTTACCAGGGAATAAGTCGCCATATTCCCTCGTGGTCTCTTACACCACGGTTGCACCCTTGCCTGTACCATCATCAGATGGCCATCGGCGGTCCATTTCTGTGGCACTATCCTTCAGATCGCTCTGACTGGACGTTATCCAGCACCCTGCCCTATGGAGCTCGGACTTTCCTCTCGTGGATCAAATCCACCAGCGATTACCCAGCTTACTTTCCTTATCAACTTTTCGAAATGACAGCAAGTATTAGTATAACAAATGAATATATAATATGCAATATGTAATGTCTACATAAACTGGAACGGACTAGTATTAGCCTTGGATATCAACACTTTTGTTTCAATCTTTCTTGTTTGAAATTCTTGTTCTAGATATATTTTTAACTCAGGTAGTACCCATTTTTCCACATTATGCCCCACATCAATGATTCCTAATCCTTCAGCCATTGCTTCGTGAGCCACATGATAATAAATATCTCCTGTAATCAGTACATCAACTCCTTGAAATGCCGCAGTTTGTACAAAACGATTGCCATCGCCACCGACAATCGCCACTTTACGTACTTTTTGTGTTAAATCACCTACTACTCTTACTCCATCTAATTCCAACTGTTGTTTGACAAAAAGAGCAAATTCTTTTAGTGTTAATTCTTCAGCTAATCTGCCTACACGACCAATCCCATAACTTTTTCCTTTGATTTCTAAAGGATAAATGTCATAAGCTACTTCTTCATAAGGATGAACCTTTAACATTGCTTTAATCGCTTGGTTTTGTTTTTCCTCAGGAACAACCGTTTCAATTCTTACCTCATTCACTCGTTCCAATCTCCCTTGTTGACCAATATACGGATTTGTTCCTTCTCTAGGCATGAAGGTGCCGATTCCTAAAGTATTGAAGCTGCAATGACTATAGTTTCCAATCCAGCCGGCTCCATTTGCTGACAACGCATCTAATACAACCTGTTGATGGCTCTCAGGAACATAGACGACAATCTTTTTTAGTTTTTGTTGATACACCTCTTGTAAGAATTCCGTAGCCTCGATCCCAAGCCTTTTTGCTAATGCGTCATTCACTCCACCTAAGGCCACATCTAAATTGGTATGGGCTGTATAGACAGCAATGTCATGTTTCAATAATTTTTGATAGATGCGCCCTTGTGGTAAATCGGTTCGCAGATGTTTTAATGGCTGATAGATGGAGGCATGATGGGTGATGATGAGATCCACTTTTTGTTCAATCGCTTCATCTACCACATTTTCCAAAACATCTAAGGTCAACATCACCGTTTTCACTTCTTTTTGTAATGTACCAACCTGTAAGCCGATGCGGTCTCCTTCCATCGCTAAATATTTTGGCGCAAGTTGTTCCATTATTTGGATAATGGTTTGTCCTTGAGCAAACACTTTAATACCCCCGAAATCCAGTTTTTTTTCGTGATAAATTTTTCTAGTTTTTCTTCTCTCTCCTTATCATTACTAATCTGGTCCAATTGCTTTATGATGGTATCTATTTTCTTTGCTTCTTGTTGCCATTTTTTTAAAAGGATCGCTGGTCGCTTTCGCCATAAAACTGGACCTAAACGATATAATTCTTCCTTCGTTCGCTCCACTCCTAGATAAGGATCCTCTCCGTTTATTCGCTTTGGTTCAGCAATGATAATTTCATAAATTTTGCCATTCTCTTCTAGAATGGTCTCATCGACAATTTGCCAGTGATTTTGATCGAGCCATTTCCTTACCAATTCTTCTCCTATATTAGGTTGGAGAATGAGTCGTTCAATCGTAGATAACTTTTCTTTCCCAGCTTCTAAAATCTCAACAATTAAGGCCCCGCCCATTCCTGCGATGATAATAACATCAACTTCGTTTTCTTGAATTACTTCTAAGCCATTTCCTTTTCTTACTGAAATCTGATTCGTTAAGCCATATTGCTGAACTTGCCTTTTTGCAGCCTGTAAAGGGCCTTCATTGACATCGCCAGCAATGGCAAAGGGAGCAATCTGGTTGATGACTAAATAATTTGGCAAAAGAGCATGATCAGATCCAATGTCAGCAATTTTTTTCCCATTTGGAACATACGAAGCAATCGTTTTTAACCGATTGGATAAAATCACCGAATTCATACTTCACCTTTTCCTATCCCTAAATGTCAAAATACATTATACTATCATTTTTCTTTGATCAACAACCATTCCGCAAAAAATGGAGTCATATCTTTACCGGTAATTTGATTTACAATCTTTATAAAATCCTTTGTTGTGGCAATTTTATATTGATATTGTTGATAATACGTATGTAAGATTTGTTTCATCTTTTCATCGCCAATTTGATTTCTCAAACTCCATAACATTGCAGCTGGCCTTGCATAAACAAATGGTCCGTATAAATCGCCAAAAGTATAGATGGGTTGAAGCACACTTATTTCTTGAGAAGCGGCGAGTTGATCAGTTAAAGTTTTGATTCGTTCCATTAATGAATTGAGATTGGTTTTATTCAATATTTTCTCGCTGTAAAGATATTCGGAAAACGTGGTTAAACCCTCATCAAGCCATGGCTCTTTTACTTGATCATTACCAACGGTACTATACCACCATTGATGTGCCAATTCATGGGCAACCACATTGAGCGCAGGGCGAGTTTGTTCCCCTATTTTGATTAATGGATCAGATGTCACAAGTCCTGGATACTCCATTCCCGCAATGCCAAAACTGGAGTTCCCTAAAACCACATCAATTTCTTTCATTGGATAGGAACCAAAATATTCTTCATAAAAATCCATCGCATAAACAGCTCCCCCTAATAGCAAAGGAGCAACCTCTTGTTGGTCTGGTAAATACCAGAGATTAGTTTTAATGCCACTTTTTGAATGGGTTGTGATTTTCTCATATTCCTTTGTGATGACAATGGCAAAGTCTCTAACATTCTCTTGCGCTAAAAAGAGATAATCCTGCCCATTCACTTCTTGAGGCGGGTCAGTTGCCGTGGAAATCACCCGATACCCTTTGGGCAGTTTTAATTTTATATCAAAATTAGCCACATTTGTATAAAAAGGATCACCTATAGTTGTATATGGATCCAAATGCCATCCTTGCTGATCATAAACGGCTAACATGGGATACCATTGAGCGAGAAACACCGACTGGTTGATTGCACTTAGTCGATATCCTTTTGTCGGCAACTTTAACTCAAACTCCATTTCTATGTTCGCCGTTTTATTTTTTGGCAATGGTTTGGGAAAATTTAATTTTAATAATGTACCATTTTGGTGGGGGTAAGCCTCAATTCCATCAATCATTGCTTTTTTAATGGTAAGATAACCAATCGTTTTCGGCTTGTTTTCCTTTTCCCATTTCCACTCTTTAAAAGCATTGGGGTATAGATGAAAATAGATTTCATTTAACGCGTTACCTGTTTGATTGGGATATTGAAGTTCCATTTGTCCTATAATCATTTGTTCTTTCTCTTTATATTCTATATCTAAGCGATACTGAGGAATCATCTTTCCTTTTACTTCAGCATAAACAATTTCATTAAAGCCTTTGTTTGTTAAAAATAACATGAGAATAACAAAAATCCATTTTCTACTCTGTCGTGCCATTTTTTCATCACTCCTTTTTAAGTAGAATTTGCTATTTCAATCCAAATCATCCATTTTACCAATGATTACATTGGAATAATTTGCATTCGAATTTAAAAAGATGTAAAATTGAGGAAGAAAAATAAAAAAAGCCTGCAAAATGATTTGCAGACTTTATCATCCTGATTACTCTAAGAAATCTTTTAATCGTTTGCTACGGCTTGGATGACGAAGTTTTCGTAAGGCTTTTGCCTCAATTTGGCGAATACGTTCTCTTGTAACTCCAAACACTTTGCCTACTTCTTCAAGAGTTCGAGTTCTGCCATCATCTAATCCGAAACGTAGACGCAACACATTTTCTTCTCTTTCTGTTAATGTGTCTAAAACGTCTTCTAGTTGTTCTTTTAATAGTTCATAAGCTGCTGCATCTGAGGGGGCTAAAGCATCTTGATCCTCAATAAAATCCCCTAAGTGGGAATCATCTTCTTCGCCAATCGGTGTTTCTAAAGAAACAGGTTCTTGAGCAATCTTCATGATTTCTCTTACTTTTTCAACACTTAAATTCATCTCTTCTGCAATTTCTTCTGGAGTGGGTTCTCGCCCTAATTCTTGTAGCAATTGCCTAGAGACACGAATAAGTTTATTAATCGTTTCAACCATGTGTACAGGAATGCGGATAGTTCTTGCTTGGTCAGCGATCGCCCTTGTTATTGCTTGGCGAATCCACCATGTCGCATAAGTACTAAATTTGTACCCTTTGCGATAATCAAACTTTTCTACCGCTTTAATTAATCCCATATTCCCTTCTTGTATGAGATCAAGGAATAGCATTCCTCTTCCTACATATCGTTTGGCTATACTTACAACAAGCCTTAGGTTTGCTTCAGTCAGACGGCGTTTTGCCTCTTCGTCACCTTGTTCAATACGTTTTGCTAATTCAATCTCTTCTTCAGCAGATAACAACGGAACACGGCCAATTTCTTTTAGGTACATTCGAACAGGGTCATTAATCTTCACTCCAGGAGGAATGGACAAATCATCGAAGTCGTAATCTTCATCTGTTTCTGAGATTTTTTCAAGATCATCATCAAGTATTAATGGATCATCTTGATCTTCATTGACAATCTCGATTCCCTGATCGGTCAAATACTCAAAAAATTCATCGATTTGATCAGAATCTTGATCATATATAGATAATTTATCCATAATTTCTTTATATGAAATTGAACCCCGTTTTTTTGCTTGTTCCACGATTTGCTCTTTCATTTGCTCTAGCGTTAGTTCGGGCTCAATATGATTACTCTTATCTTTGGCCATATCGTTCCCTCCTTCCCTCAATCACTTACTCACAATCCTCTTTTGGTACGTAATTGAATAATTTCTTGACCAATTTTGGCTGCTGTCACATAATCTTGTAATCGTTCTGCCTTTTTCTGTTCTTCTCTTTTTTGCTTGATCAAAAGTTCAAGATGATGTTTTTTTACTTGTGCTATATAATCATGAAACTCTTGTTCCGAAACTTCTTCATTCATCTCAAGCATTGCTAAGTTGCTTGCCAAGCGAATAAAGTGTTCGTCTTCAAGAGTGGAAATGAAATGACGGATATCCGCTTCATGCCCCTCACTATAATATGAATAGATATACGCTGCTAAGGCCGCAAAATCCTCTACATGAAAACCATTTCCAATTTCTTCTTTAATTTTTTCGGCGATTTTTCGATCTTTTAACATCATTGCGATTAAGTACTTCTCAGCGTGATAATAAGCTGGATACAATGCGTTAGATTTAAACACATGATTGCCATTATTTATATTATTATTCCACTTAATGGTCAGATTATCCCTAGTTTTCTCCTTTTTTTTCCTTTTTTCATAATAAATTTGATTCAAATCATTTTTTAGTGAATCAAAGGAAAGATGAAATTCATCAGCTAGTCCACGTAAATAATGTTCTCTTTCAATCGCCCGGGGCAAATCAGCGATTATTTCTAATGCTTTCGTAATATAATTCAACCGGCCACTTTCTTCATTCATTTGATATTCCTTACGAATAAAATCTAACTTAAAAGCAGTTGCAGTAATTGTTGTTGTTAAAATCTCCTCTTTAAATGAATCAGGCCCATAGGTTTGAATATAATCATCGGGGTCAAACCCCTGAGGCATTTGTACAATTTTTAACTGAAATCCTAATGGTTGTAATAGTTCAATTGCTTTATAAGTGGCCTGTTGTCCTGCATTATCTGAATCATAACAAATGACAATTTCATCAGCATATCGTCGTAAAATTTTTGCATGTTGTTCTGTTAGTGCCGTCCCTAGCGTAGCAATACCATTATGGATTCCCGCGTTCCATGTTGAAATGGTATCCACATAACCTTCAAAAAGGATGGCTTGTCTTTTTTTACGAATCTCTTTAGCAGCAAGATGTAGATTATAAATGGTTTTACTTTTATTAAAAATAATGGTTTCTGGACTGTTTAGATACTTTGGCAGACTGTCATCCATCACCCGTCCTCCAAAAGCAATCACACGGCCTTTGGCATCAAAAATAGGGAACATAATACGATTGCGGAAGCGATCGAAAACCCCGTTTTCATTTTGAATTAATAATCCAGCTTCTACTAGTAATTCCTCAGAATATCCCCTTCTGAGCAAAAAATTTTTTAAAAAGTCGAATGAAGAAGGGGAAAAACCAATCTGAAAGGTTTCAATCGCTTCTTTCGTAAGCCCCCTATTTAATAAATAACGATAAGGATCCTTCCCATGTTCTGTCTCAAGAAGGACATAATGAAACAATTTAGCTGCCAAATTATGGGCTTCTATCATCTGTAGCTTTTTTATGTCTTCTTCATCTTGTATATGTTGTTCAAATTGAGGAATAGTAATTCCTGCCTCATTTGCCAAAAATTGAACAGCTTCTAAAAACGAATAGTTTTCAATGTCCATCACGAATTTAATGACATCCCCCCCTGCACCACACCCAAAACAGTGAAAAATCTCCTTTTCAGGTGATACAGTAAATGATGGTGTTTTTTCGGAATGAAATGGACATAATCCTATATAATTTCTTCCACTTTTTTTAAGGGGGATATATTGTCCAACAATATCCACAATATGATGATGTTGTCGAATCTGTTGCAATATTACTCTAGGGATTTTTAATGGTGGCATAAGGAAAAACTCCCTCAGTATTAATTTTTTACATTCTCCAAGATTTCTCCTGCAAAAGATTTAAACTTTTTTCATGTCGATTCGACAAAATCACTTTCTAACTATAGAAATGGGACCGTTGCATGCATCGGTATAATTATAATATTCTACATCAAAAACGAAAATCCTTCTCGACAAAGAATGTAAAAATTTTGTGAAATTTGTCGAAAACCTGAAACCAATGAAATTGGTAAGTTATATTTTCTCGTAAAAAAAAAGAATTTCACAGAAATCTGTGAATTCAAATTCATCATGCAAATTTTACATGATATTTTTACTTTCTTCACCTTTGCCGATAATCCCTAAGATAATATTAGCTGTTTCTTCTACTGCTTTATTTGAAACATCAATGACTTGACAACCGATTTTCTTCATAACTTTATCAGCAAAATTTAGTTCTTCAATGATTCTTTCATGGTTTGCATAATTGGCTTTAGCGGTTAAACCTAAAGATTTTAGTCGTTCTGTTCGAATCGTGTTCAGTTTTTCGGGAGAAATCTTTAAACCAATTACTTTATGATTTGAAACCTCAAATAGTTCTTCAGGTGGTTCCACCTCCGGAACAAGGGGGACATTGGCTACTTTTAAACGCTTATGTGCCAAATACATGGAAAGAGGCGTCTTTGAAGTACGCGATACCCCAATTAATACGACATCAGCTTTTAAGATGCCTCGCGGATCGCGACCATCATCATACTTAACAGCAAACTCAATGGCTTCAACACGTCGAAAATATTCTTCATCTAATTGTCTCACTAATCTAGGTTTCATTTTTGGTGGTTGTCGAAAAACCGCTTGTAACGAGTCCATCATGGGTCCCAAAATATCTACATACATTACATTTTTTTCTTTCGCTTTTTCCATTAAATACTCTTTTAATTCAGCAACGACGATCGTAAATGCGATAATTCCGTTGATTTCTTTCGCCGATTGAACAATTTCATCAATCGATTCTTTATCTTCAATATAGGAAAACCGGCGTATTTCTGTAGCTCCCCTATTAAATTGACTTGCTGCTGCCCTTACCACATATTCTGCTGTTTCCCCAACGGAATCAGAAACTACATATACGATCTGTTTTTCATTTATGCTTTGAATAGTGATCCCTCCTATACTTCATGATCTTTTCCAAGTTCAACAAAAGCCCTTGCAATTGTTGTTTTTGTAATTCGACCAACGACTTCAAGCCCTTGCCCATCTTCCAATGGTTTAACAACTGGCAAAGCATCGATCTGATATTGAATTAATTTATTGGCAGCTTCAATAAGCGGTTCTTCCATCCTACAAGTAATAATATTCGGCATCCTCGTCATAATGACGGATATGGGTAAATCTTGAAGGTTTTGTTTGCCAATAGCCGCTTTTAGCAGATCTTTTCGCGAAACAATTCCGGCTAAAGTTCCCCGTTCCTTGACCACAAATAAGGTTCCAACATCTTCTAGAAACATCGTCACAATTGCATCATAGACAGAAGTGTCTTCTTTAATCACCACTGGAACAGACTTATAGTCTTTGACCATCATTTTATTTAGCGATTCTTTTAAGATTTGATTGCCTTTTTTCCCACTATAATAATAACCTACCCTTGGTCTAGCTTCTAAATACCCTGCCATGGTTAAAATAGATAAATCGGGCCTTAAAGTAGCTCGTGTGAGATTTAATTTTTCTGCGATCTGTTCCCCAGTGATTGGTCCCTCTTCTTTGACGATTTTTAGAATTAATTCTTGACGACTCGTTAGTTCTATGGTTATCACCACCTTCTATCTCACAAAATGTGTTATACTACTTATAATATTCATTTTATATAGTATATACTATATAGTTCAGTTATCAAGTGCAATAATCTTTTTTGATTTACTTGGTTGAAAAGCCCTCTATTTGCAAACAGAGGGCTTAATAGTGAGAATGTTTTAAGCAAAAACTAATTGACGAAAATCGGCATAGGAAAGAATCAATTGGGTAATGGAATAAAGCAATCCTAGACGATCTTGTCTCATTTGTTCATCATCGACCATGACCATAACCTGATCGAAATATTGCGTAATCGGTTCTTTTAGTGTTTTAAGTTGTTCAAGTTGTTCTTTTGGTGTTATCCCTTTATTGATCATTTCTTTAACATTTAAATATTGCCGATACAGATCTTTTTCCACCTGTTGTTGATAACGCTCAGGGTGAGTTTCAGAAGAACTAGTTTTGGCTGCTAAGTTCATTACCCGAGTAAATGAATCAACAACTTGTTTAAAATCAGGGTTTTCCATTTCCTGCATTAAAATGTTCGCTTTATCTATTACTAATTTTACATCATTTTTCTCTACTTCTAAAATAGCATCAATAACGTCGTAGCGAATTCCATTTTCTTGTAACAAACTTCTTAAACGTAACGTAAAGAAGTCATAAAGATCACTGATGATTTCTTCTTTCCCTCTTTTTAATAATCCTTTTCGCTCATAAGAATCGACCGCAATTTCAAAAATAGTCTGTAATGTTAACGAATGAATCTTTTCTAAAAGAATCTGAACAACTCCAACTGCTTGCCGCCTTAACCCTAAAGGATCTTGAGATCCAGTAGGGATTTTACCTAAAGAAAAGGCGCCAACGATGTTATCCATTTTATCAGCGATACTTAAAATTTGCCCAATTTTTGACTCAGGTAAACGATCTCCAGAAAAACGAGGCAAATAATGTTCAAAAATTCCTTTGGCCACTTCTTCTGATTCTCCATGAATCGTGGCATATTTTTCACCCATTAATCCTTGTAATTCAGGAAATTCATAAACCATATTTGTCACAAGATCAAATTTACAAATCTCAGCTGTACGATCGATTTTTTTGATTGTTTCGTTATCCAAATCAAGATGTTTGGCTAAAGTGATCGCTACTTCCCGAATTCTTCGAACCTTGTCGCCTATGGTTCCTAACCCCTCATGAAAAACGATATTTTCTAGTTTCGATACCGCATCAGCAATTTTTAACTTCTGATCTTCTAAATAGAAGAAACGCGCATCTGATAAACGAGCCGTTAATACTTTTTCGTTTCCTTTTATGACCAATTCCAAGGAGCGTCTGTTTCCATTACGAACCGTAATAAAATACGGTAGTAATTGTCCTGTCGAATCCTCTACTGGAAAATATCGTTGATGTTCACGCATGGTTGTAACCAGAACCTCGGCTGGTATTTCAAGAAATTCTTCTTTAAATCGGCCAAATAAGACGGTGGGATATTCCACTAAATTTGCTACTTCCTCCAATAAACCCTCATCAATGGGCACAATCCAACCTTTTTCCCGCTCTAATTCACGAATCTGCGTAAGAATTCGCTCTTTTCGTTCTAATGGGTCAAGAATAACAAATTGTTCTGTTAATCGGGGAACATATTCATCTACAGAAGGGATCACAATTTCTCCACCTAAGAAACGATGACCAAAGCTTTTATTATTCGCTTTTACCCCTGCGATTTCAACAGGGATGACTTGTTGACCGAATAAAATGAGTAACCAACGAATAGGGCGAACAAATTTTAAATCTTCATTCCCCCAACGCATATTTTTGGGGAAAGACATGGTTTCGATAATTTCTTTAATTGCTTCAGGTAATAGGAGGGATACTTCTTGACCTTTATACTCTTTTTTCGCAAAGACGTACTCGGTTCCATTTATTTCCTGAATAAAGAGCTGATCCACCGTAACACCTTGACCCTTTGCAAAACCTTGAGCAGCTTTTGTCCAATTCCCGGCATTATCTTTAGCAATTTTTAGCGAGGGTCCACGCATTTCCTCAATTCGATCTTGTTGGGTTTCTGCTACATTCTTAACGACAACTGCTAATCTTCTTGGCGTTGAATATCTTTTCACCTCATCAAAGGGAATATAAGACTCTTCTAACCAAGATGCGATTTTTTTTGCTAATTGATCAATAGCATCTGGAATAAATCGTGCTGGAATTTCCTCTGTCCCAATTTCAATCAATAGATCTTTACTCATGTAAACTCCCCTCTTTCTGCTTAAGCATAGGAAAACCTAATTTTTCCCGCTCCTCGTAATAAACTTTTGCACACAATTTGGCTAAGTTACGAACCCTAGCGATATAACCAGTTCGTTCTGTTACGCTAATTGCTCCTCGTGCATCCAATTGATTAAACACATGAGAGCATTTCAACACATAATCATAGGCAGGAAAAACGAGATTTTCTTTCAAAACGCGAATCGCTTCTTGTTCATAGGTATTAAATAAGTTAAACAACATTTTACTATCCGAGATCTCAAACGTATATTTGGAGTGTTCATATTCTGCTTGATGAAAGACATCACCATATGTAACCCCGTTTACCCATTCAAGGTCAAAGACATTATCTTTGTTTTGAATATAAGAGGCTAAACGTTCGAGTCCATAGGTAATTTCAACGGAAACAGGTTTTACATCCATTCCACCTACTTGTTGAAAATAAGTAAACTGGGTAATTTCCATTCCATCAAGCCAAACTTCCCAACCAAGTCCCCAAGCGCCAAGTGTTGGAGCTTCCCAGTTATCTTCAACAAAACGAATATCATGGTCTAAAGGATTAATACCCAGTTCTTTTAGACTTTCTAGATAGATTTCTTGCACATTGGCAGGAGAAGGTTTAAGAATCACTTGAAATTGATGATGTTGATATAACCGATTGGGGTTTTCTCCATAACGACCATCGACTGGTCTTCTTGATGGTTCAACATAAGCCACATTCCATGGTTCAGGACCAATACTTCGCAAGAATGTCATGGGGTTCATCGTTCCTGCACCTTTTTCCACATCATATGGTTGAACAATAATACAATTTTGTTTCGCCCAAAAATTTTGTAAAGTTAAGATCATGTCCTGAAAATTCATAACGATCCACCTCACCTTAAAAAATTCCAATGAAAAAGCCCTTCCCATTCCCTATACTTTTTCGGTATAGGGACGAGAAGAGCTCCCGCGGTTCCACCCTATTTGGCTATTATTAGCCCTCTTAAATGAAAACACAGCTCGAGAACGCCAATTCATTTGTCCATTGGTTGAGCTTTCACCATCCCCAACTCGCTAAGCAATGGTGCAAAATGAACCCTTTCTCTCATTGCTTTTTGATATTCTTTTTTGAATAAGAATATACCAAATGTAAATTTAATTTGCAACTTTTTCTTCGTCAGGGGTCAGTTTTTTTGGATTTTGAAGATGAAAAAGATGGTATGACCTTCTTTACCTTTACCCCTCCTATTTATTCAAATTGCTTGATTTGATCTAAAAAATGTTGTGATTTAAGTTGAATTCCTGCATGATGTTCAATAAAAGATCTCATCAAAAATTGCATTTGTGATTTGGTCGATTCTTTTACATGAATATTCCCGATTCTTCTTATGTCAATATCTTCAAATAAACGAAGCAATTTGATCGTTCCTTCTTGTAATACGACTGATGATTCATTGGGATGATGATCACAAATCAATCCTCCATGAATGACGCTAAACCTTTTTAAATGATCATGGGCATCACATAATACACAATGATTTAATACAGGACGGTATCCAGAGATTTCAAGAATTTTTAACTCATAAATTCGGGTGATAATTTCCGAATCTTTCCCTTCATCAATTTGTTTTAAAGCAGATAATAATTGCTGATATAAAAATGGGATTGGTTCATGTTTTTCAATCATTTTATCTGTTAATTCGACTAAATAAGCTGCATAAGCAGTTTTGATAATGTCTTGTTGAATTTTGGTGAAACTTTGTATGATATCACCAGACTTAAGTGTTCCCATACTTTTTGTGAGAAAAAAGGTATAATCACTATAACTAAATAATTGGCTCACACTACTTAAACGACTTTTTGTTTTTTTTGCTCCTCTTGCCATTAACGTTATTTTTCCATATTTTTCTGTAAAAAGTGTAATAATTTTATTTCCTTCACCGTAATCTACGGTTTTAATCACAATGCCTTCTGCTCTCGCTAACATGGATTGCCACTCCGTCGTCTATAGGGTTTTACTCATATATTTTACCCTATCAGCCGTTAAAAGGAAGGCTTTTTTTCGTATAGGAAAGTAACTCTTGTACTTCCGCCTCACTTTGAAGCAAATCTTGTTTCATTTGACATTCTTTGTATAAAAGGTAAGCATCAATCTGTCCGGTCTTTAAAAAATAATTCCATGAAAAATCTTTCACGGCTTTTCACTCCTTCATCACAGATTGAAACGCGGTTTATTCATTAGGATAAACGGGTGCGGTTTTTTCTATCCTAGGAAAAATGTTCTAAAGGGGAACCGATTTTCTTATAAATAAAGTAGAAAAATAGGCTTGTATGTTCTATAAGCCATAAGGTTAGGAGCAGCGTAGAACATACAAGCCATTTCATGTTTTGTAAGGGAGATATTAAAAAAGGGGATTACAATCCCCTAATCTTAAACCTCGTCAACCTCAAAAAACCCAAAGTCCTTTAATAGATGTTCTTTATTTCTCCAATCTTCTTTCACTTTTACCCATAATTCCAAAAATATTTTCGATCCAAGTAAACGTTCAATATCTAATCTTGCTTGACGGCCAATTTCTTTCAGCATTCGTCCATTCTTGCCAATGATAATGCCTTTTTGCGACGTCCGCTCAACATAGATGACAGCTTGGATCACGACAGTATTTGGATTTTCTTCGCCTGGTTTCATCGATTCAACTACAACGGCAATTGAATGGGGAACTTCCTCTCGTGTTAGATTCAGAATCTTTTCTCGTATTAATTCAGCAACAATAAATTGTTCTGGGTATTCAGTAACCTGATCTGCAGGATAATACATAGGGCCTTCAGGTAATGCTTTAAAAATCAAATCTAATAAAGTTGAAACATTATTTCCATTTAAAGCAGAAATAGGAATAATTTCCGCAAAATTGTACAGTTTGCGATATTGATCAATCATTGGCAAAAGTTCTTCTGGTGTAATGAGATCGATTTTATTGAGTACAAGATATACTGGAGTTTTAGTAACCGATTTTAATTGTTCAATAATAAATTGTTCTCCCGGCCCAAATTTATCTGTGACATCCATTAAGTATAAAATCAAATCAACTTCTTGTAGGGTAGTAAGAGCAATGTTCATCATGTATTTCCCTAATTTCGATTTAGGTTTATGTATACCAGGCGTGTCAATAAAAATAATTTGTCCTTGGTTATTCGTATATATTGCCCGTATTTTATTTCGAGTCGTTTGTGGTTTATCTGACATGATGGCAATCTTTTGCCCCATGACTTGATTTAATAAAGTGGATTTTCCAACATTTGGTCGACCTATAATGACTACAAAACCTGACTTAGTTTTTTTCTGATTCATTGAGATCCTCCTGTGTAAACGCACCTGGTAGTAATTCTTTTACTGTAGTTATGATCATATCTCCTCTTAGATTCGCCAAATATAGCTTTGCATTTGGAGCAAAAAATTCAGCCATAACCTGCCTGCAAGCACCACAAGGGGAAACAGGCCTATCCGTATCTGCAATCACCGCAATCTCTTCTAAATCTAGGTCCCCTTCTGATATCGCCTTAAATATGGCTGTTCGTTCCGCACAATTGGTTAATCCATATGAAGCGTTTTCGATATTCGCTCCCTTATAAATTTTGTTATTCTTTGTACGAACAGCTGCTCCTACTTTAAACTTTGAATAAGGAGCATAAGCGTACTCCCTTGCTTCTTTAGCTAACTGAACCAATTCTTTCGCGTCCATTTCAATCGCCCCCTTTTTAGGATTAGAAAAATAAATAATATAAAATATAAAATCCAGCAACAGAAATAAAAACATTTTGTGAAAATGCAAAGAAAGTATAACGGTTTTTAAAACGAAAATAAAGAAAAATCACAATGAATAGGAACCAAATTAAGCGTAATCGACTAAAAAAAAGAAAGAGATACGAAAACGTAAAAAAGAGAATTCCCACTAATACGTCAGGTTGAAATTGTTCCCTTTTGTTTTTCCAATATGCTTTCATCGTATAAGTAATGATTAAAAGAAAAGCACCTAAAAGGGCAAAAAAAGTAGAATTAGGAGCTTGAATCCCTTTTTCTCCATACAAGTAAAAAGAGTAAAGGTACGGGATAATAATGATTAGGCCAATCAGGCTAACAATAAATGTTAAAAATAAGACACTACCAGCAGCCAAATCTTTTGCCAATTTTGCTAAAGGATGGAACTTTGGCATTACCAAATCAACAACGGTTTCTACCGCCGTATTCATTAATTCCATCCCAATAACAAGCCCGATGGAAATTAAAATCAAAAGGGAATCGAAAAAAGAAAAATGAAGCCACATCCCAAATAATAGCACGATGATGGATATGGCAACATGGATTTTCATATTTCGTTGAGTGAGAATCGCATAAGTAATCCCTTCACTAGCAAAATAAAAACTATTGATCAATTTTTTCCAAAACAACAAGATCATCACCTTTTAATATTTAGACGACAAAGAACTTCTTCCTGCTTTGAAAACATCACTTTTTCTTCATCAGAAGTTTGATGATCATATCCCAATAAATGTAAGAAGCCATGAACAGTCAAAAAACTTAATTCCCTTTCAAAAGAATGACCATATTCTTTGGCCTGTTCCATTACCCGGGGAATAGAAATAACAATATCTCCAAGCATTTTAGGTAAATCAGGATTTTCAGCAAAGATGATTTCTGGCTCATCTTCACCTTTCTCATTAATCGCAAAAGATAACACATCTGTAGGACGATCGATACCTCGATACGCTTTATTTAATTCATGAATCTTATGATCGTCCACTAAAGAGATCACGACTTCTCCATTCACTAGGTTTTCCAAAGCGGCAGCTTCTTGTATCACTTTTTCAATTAAATGAAGTTGAGAATCAGATAGTTCTATCACATTTTGCTCGTTTAAAATTTCAACATCAATCATTTACCCTAATTTCGCTCCTTTTTTATTTTCTTCAATATCTTTATCATCAGGATACTCAATCCGCGAATGAAATATCCCTTTTAGGGTTTCTAATATCGTAATAGAGACAATTTCAAGTTCTTTTAATGTCAAATCGCATTCATTCAATTGCCCATCATCCAACTTAGATTTGATAATTTTTCGCACTGTTTCTTCAATTATTTCATTTGTTGGATTTTGAATCGATCTTACAGCTGCTTCCACACTATCCGCAATTCCCACAATGGCTGCTTCCTTCGTTTGAGGCTTTGGCCCAGAATAACGATATTCACTCTCAGGTATAGGTTTATCTGAAATTTGTAGTGCTTTATGATAGAAATACTTCAGTAATGATGTACCATGATGCTGCATCGCAATATCTTGAATCGCTTTAGGAATTTTGTATTCTTTTAACATCTCCATCCCATCTTTAGTATGGGCAATGATAATGTTTTTACTTATGTGTGGAGCCACTCGATCATGGGGGTTTGCAATATTTAACTGATTTTCAATAAAAAATGTTGGCCTTTTGGTTTTCCCCACATCATGATAGTAAGCCCCTACCCTTGCTAATAATCCATCTGCTCCGATTGCCTCTGCAGCAGCTTCAGCGAGATTCCCTACAATAATACTATGATGATAAGTTCCTGGAGTCTTGATTAATAATTTTCGCAATAAAGGATGGTTCGGATTTGACAACTCGATCAATTTTATCGGCGAAAGGATCCCAAAAAATGTTTCGAAAAACGGCAATAAACCAATAGTCAAAACGGCCGAGAATAAGCCACTTAAAACCCCGTATAAGAGCGTAAACAAGACTTCACGTAATGTATAGCTCTGGCTTGTTAACATAATAACAACAGCAATCGATAAAAAATTAAACAGAGCAACAATAAATCCTGCTTTTAAAATCCCCGAACGTTGACGAATTCTTCCTAAAGCAAAGGCTCCTGCTGTACTTCCAATCAAAGCGACAAATCCATAACGAAAATCGAAAATCATCGTTTGGTCTTGATTAAAGACCAATCCCACAAACAAGCTAAAAATCGCACCACTTAAAATGGCTAATTTCATATTGATTAATAGCGTAATCAACATCACACCAAAAGCGACTGGGGCTAAATATCCTTTAGTTGATGACATACTTTCCCCACTGATTAAATCTACAAAACGGATACTGGTAAAGGTGAGTAAAAAGATAATGATTAACATAAGTAAAGAGGAATTATTTTGATGTAAGATTGGTTTCATTCGCTCAATACTGAAATAAAGCAACAAAATCATCAATGAAACAAGTAAAAACAAACCTAAATAGGGCCATTTCGTCGATGTATCTTTTAATAAACCAACCGCTTTTAATCGTTCGTAAGTGGGTTTATCAATAAATTGACCTTTTTTTACAATCAGTTCATCTTTTTTTATATAAACAGGTTCAACTTTACTTCTTGCTTCTTCTCTTAATAATGCCGTTTGATCAGGGTTATAAAAAAGATTTGGTTTAACAAATTGTTTGGTTATTTCTTTTGCTAAATTTTTAATTTTGGCATCATTATCATAGGGATTAGATTGTACATAACGATCCACTTTCTCGTAAGCTTCATTTAAACCTTTGATATTGATTCCATCTCCATCTGTCATCACAAATTCTAAAGCAGAACGGGTTAAATTGCGTAAGTTTTTTACTTTTGTTTCAGATAAATTTGCAACAATCTTGATTGAGTCTTCTTTAATCGGTACCATAATCCTTTTTAGTTGTTCTTTCTTCTGTTCACTTGTTAAATTTGTATCTTTTACAATGGATAAAATCGAGTCAAACATGGATTCCATTTGATTAATCTGATCTTTTAATATGGAATCTTCTTTGGAATAAACTTCTGGTACAGACTTTTCCGCTTCTTTCTTTTTTAATTCTGTTGCCCACTGATCAAGTGCACGAATGGGTGAAGTAAGTGTTACAGGACTGATTTGTCCTTCTTTTAATTCATACGTTTTCGGAATAACTTGTCCCATTAAAAGAAGATACATCATTAAACCTAGAAATACATACATAATGTAACGAATGGAAGGATGAGTTTCCCAACCTTCCATTTGCTTTCGCCAGTTTTTATTCAATAACTTTGTTTTTTTTGTTTCCTTTCCCATTTTCATTGCCCCTTTTAAAAGGACTATTCGTATTTTTGATATGCGAGTATAATCTTTTGTACTAAGTGATGTCTTACTACGTCATGTTCTGATAAATAGATAAAACCAATTTCATCAATTTCTTTTAATATTTTTTCTGCTTCAATGAGACCTGATTGACTTTTATTGGGTAAATCAATTTGCGTAATATCTCCTGTTATGACCATTTTTGACCCAAAACCTAAACGAGTTAAAAACATTTTAATCTGTTCAGGCGTTGTATTTTGGGCTTCATCTAAAATAATAAATGAATCTTCTAAAGTTCTTCCCCTCATATAAGCAAGGGGAGCAATTTCAATCATACCCCGTTCTAAAAGCTTGTTAACATGTTCAAAACCCAATAAATCATAAAGGGCGTCATAAATGGGTCGAAGATAAGGATCTACTTTTTCTTGCAAATCTCCTGGTAAAAAACCAAGATTTTCTCCTGCTTCTACCGCAGGACGAGTTAAAATAATTCGTTTGACCATTCCTTGTTTTAATGCGGATACGGCCATAACTACAGCTAGATAGGTTTTACCTGTACCAGCTGGACCAATTCCAAAGACAATGTCTTTTTTCTGTATGCTCGAGATGTAATGCCGTTGTCCCAAGGATTTGACACGAATCTCTTTTCCTTTATAGGTGGTAAAGATTTTCTGGTCATAAAGATCTAATAATTCGAGTGTCAAACCTTCTTTTGCCAAATCTAATGCATAATAAATATCCTGTTCGGATAGATGATAACCTTTACTTACTAATTGAATCAAGACCTGAAAAAGATCAGTTAATCTTTTTACTTCATTAGATTCACCTTGGAGAATTAAATTCTCATTTCGCGTAAAAATTTGCACATTTGATTGTTGTTCGATGATATTTAAAAATCGATCATTAGGACCAAATAGATGCAAACGTTCTTCAGTCGTTCCTAATTTTATTTCATTAGAATAGACATGCAAGTTACCTCATTCTCCTTGAACAATTGGTATTGTAGTGGTAATATCTTCGTCTACTTCAAAAAGTACTTGTAAATTAACTTTACCACGGTCTTGATTTTGGTGCAAAACTTTTTCACTCTTAATTATGCTACCCGTTGCAATTTTACGCAATAAATCTTTTTTGGCTTGTTCAATCCCTAATTGAACGGCTTCATTTACAGAAATGATCCTTTCCTTTTCATTGTATTCTAACACCTTTTCCTTTACCAAGGTTATAGGAATCTTGTAATTTTTAAACTGAAGTACCTTCTGTTTATAAATAGATTGATAATGTTGGTAGGGAATTTCTTTATTCCCTTTTAATCTTATCATCCGTTTACCAAAAGATAAATATTCTCTTTCCATGTATTGTCCTGTATATTCTTTCCATTGCTGTTTCAGAGGAATGATCACGTTTGATTGATACCAGACGATCCCTCTCACTTCTCCTGTGGCAGCAACCAATTGTTGATTCTCTTCTTTCCCCAATATTCCTGAGATCAATATGTCACCTTTTTTTACTCGATCATTTACCTCAACCAAGGGAACTCCTTTTTTCGCTAATATTTTTGCGATCACTGCATTTTTACTGGAAATAACATGCCTTGGACCAATCAAAGTTGTTTTTGGTGGTTTTACCTTTTCAGCGATAGTGATTGTTAACTGTGTTCCTTTTAATTTAACTCCGACCCAAGAGGCTTGTTCCAATCTTGCTTCTAATTGTTCTTGAAGAACTTCATATTTTGGTAATTGATATTTAAACATCCCTCGATGGATTCCAAGTTCGTAAAGGGCTTGATATACCTCTTCTTCTTTCATCATTTTGTTTCCTTCAATATCAATCGACCAGATCATCGAAGAAAGTAAATATAAAAATATGAAAAAGAAAATAAGTCCTGTAATGATCCCTTTTCTTTTTCCTAAACGCGCAAGAATGAAAGGTAGTCCAATTTTTTGGTATACATGGATTCTGGTATAGGTTTTTTTCAAAATAGGTTTTAACTTAAAAAAATCAGCTAAAGAGATGGAAAAGGTGGCTAAACCGTTTTCAAGCAAGCGAAAATTCCAAAACTCTAATTTTTCTTTTACAGCCATATTGATAAATAATTCAATATATTTCCCGCGAATTGTGCATCTGATATACCCCTTTATCCATTTGATTCCCCTAACATTCAAGAGTAATTCCTCCTACTCTATATATTCAATCGATTTGATGATTCCTTCAATAAATACTTCTTCAGGTAAGATGGCACGTATCACTAATTGGCTTCCGTATATTTTTAGCTCACCCTTACTTAAGCGTAAATGTAAATATTGATCTGTAAATTGAATCACACCCCGATGATTCTCAATATACATTTGAAAGGGTGCAATCATCGTAATCCTTGGTAAATCAAAGATCACATCCTTTGGTAATTCAAGTTGTTTAACTGTCAGCTGTTTCAATCTTTTACGGAGTTTTTTCACGTGCCAAGCCTCCCCCTCCCCTCTTTCTCTTAAACCCATATGCGTTTTATGAGGAATTTATGATTAAAAAAAGTGGCTTGTACGTTCTAACGCTGCTCCGATCCCTCGCGGTTTTCCCTGATTTAACGGTAAATAGAAAAACTCGCTCGCGAAAGTCGCAGCTTATAGAATCATACAAGCCAACTTATATAAAGGCGATTTCATGTTTTGTATTTCATTAAAAAACGCCTAGGTTCAAAAACCTAGACGTATCTTCGTTAAGATAAATGTTGTTGTACAAGTTGATTTACAAGCTTTCCATCTGCACGCCCTTTAACTTTTGGCATTAAAACTCCCATAACTTTTCCCATATCAGCCTTTGTCTTTGCACCAACTTGATCGATGATTTCTTGTATGAGCACTTTCAATTCTTCTTCGGTTAACTGTTTGGGAAGGTATTCTTGTATGACTTCAATTTCTGCTTTTACATTGTCAACAAGATCTTGACGACCTGCATTTTCAAACTCTTGGAGGGATTCGCGTCTTTGTTTCATTTCGCGAGAAAGAACATCAATGATTTGCTCGTCAGATAGTGCCGTCGTTTTCTTTTCAATTTCTGCATACTTAATAGCAGAACGAATCATCCGGATGACAGAGAGTCTTAACTTGTCTTTGTTCTTCATCGCTTGTTTCAGATCCTCGTTAATACGTTCCATTAACGACATCGTAAGTTCCCCTCCTTAATGCTTCCGCTTACGTGCAGCTTCAGATTTCTTCTTCCGCCTTACGCTTGGCTTTTCATAGTGTCTGCGCTTTTTTAGTTCAGCAAGAACGCCATCCCTTGAGATCGTACGCTTGAAACGACGTAGAGCACTATCGATTGATTCGTTTTTTCTCACGCGAATTTCTGACATTTTTTTCCCTCCCTCCAATTACCTTCCAAATACCTTGTTTCACTTTGGGGAACAAAGACATTTCACAGTCCGATCGTCTCCAAAAACAAAGTATAACAAACTTAATTATATTATAGTAATTTTGGCAGTGTCAACTTTCTTAAATCGGTAATTTTTCTCCACCTAATACATGATAATGTAAATGGAAGACTTCTTGTCCGCCGTGTTCCTTGCAATTATTGATTACACGAAAACCTTTTTCATCGATTTGTAGTTTCTTAGCAACGGTTTGAATCACTTGATGGAGCTCACCGATAAGAGGCAGGTCTTCTTTCTGAATATCCATAAAAGTGGGGATATGTTTTTTGGGAATGACTAACACATGAATCTTGGCCTTTGGACGAATATCATGAAAAGCAAGAAATTGTTCATCTTCGTAAACTTTGTTTGCTGGAATCTCACCGTTAACAATCTTACAAAAAATACAATCGCTCATCTTGATTCCTCCTTGATCGTCATGTCATATACAATAATTCACATTTTACCATAAAACAACTGCAAAACAAAAAACATAAAATAGAAGAACGCCGATTAAGAGACGTTCATCATGATTGTTTTATCAAATTTCTCATAATTCGATCCGTACTCTTCTTTTAGTGCCTCAACAAACACTTGAACAATCGCTGGGTCAAATTGTGTTCCCGAGTAACGAATCAATTCATCAACGGCATGTTTCATCGGCATCCCTGAACGGTAGGAACGATCTGCCGTCATTGCATCAAAAGCGTCGGTCACTGCCATAATTCTGGCATGAAGGGGTATTTGTTCTCCTTTTAGTCCTAAAGGATAGCCTGTCCCATCGTATTTTTCATGGTGATGACGAATCACAGGTAAGAACTTCTTAAAAAAGTGCATGTCTTTCACTAATTGATACCCTTTTTCCGGATGACTTTTGATAATCTCATATTCCATTTGGGTCAATTTATCAGGTTTATTCAGTATTTCATAGGGAATTTCAATTTTACCAATGTCATGCCACGACGCAGCCTGAGATAGTTGCCGTATTTCCGATTGCGGGAGATTCATCTTTTTGGCCAATAATACGGTCCAAAACTTTACCCGTTCTGAATGGCTATGAGTGATCGGATCCATTTGCTTTAGAATATGTAGAACGAAATTGGTATACGTTGAAAGTTCATTGTCGAATATTTCTCGATACTGTAAGGCTGGTTTAATAAAATAGATTAAAAAGGTAAAGATCGCCACACCTACAATGTTGAAATAGTAAAATAAAACGGTATTGATTAAACCTAGAAAAACAGTGATTAAAGCGGATTTCGTTGAAGATATAAAAGCAATCAGAACATTTATATCAAACTTTCCTTTTTCTAATGCAACAGCAATAAACACAAATATATTAGTCATGATTGTAGTCATTAGGCTATTCAAAATAATAAGTATAAAAAAAGACGCTGAGAAGATAGATATACTGTTATCAATAATTGGGAAGAAATGATGAAATAATAATGATGAAATAAGGATTATTAGACCATACATTGATGAATTAAATAACATTTTATACCATAAGAGTTTGCGATGTATTAACATAGTTGAAATTGAGATAAATACCATGGCATAAAATGGTTCCAAAAAGACTAAAGCGGGTGCGATAAAAGGTAAAGCAATTATATATATAGCATTACTTTGTAAATCTCTTATTATATCTAGATTAATTAAGAACATTAAAATAATAAAACCAAGTGTTTCAATTACCTGTTTAAAATCATACCCATTCCAAAAATAATATAATGAAATAAAAAATAGTAAGTAGATAGTTCCAACGTATATTTTTAGACTGTATCTCATAGAACACCTCTATTTTAAATACATAGCATAACGAGTAACTTTCTAAATTAACCCCAATGTATAACATCACCATAAGAAACGTTAGCGTTCTTATAGGATTTCATGATCTTCTTGATCATTTTTAACATGACGATAACCTCCCTTAAAATAGATTTTCCATTTTAAGTTCGGCTCGTCTCATTGTTCTGCTCGGCTCTCGTTATGCTATGTAAACTGGAAACCTTACATTAATTGATCTATCCTGCGGTTTAATGCGTCTAATGTCGCTTTTGCAACGGATGATAGTAAATCTTTGGTTTTAATCACTGAACCTACAAACATACTCCCCGCTCCAGAGGGACGATGAATCACTGTTAACGTTACTACAATGACATCAACTTGTCCCATCTGAACCTCTTTAACCTGATCGATTCGAATACTGTACCGGTTCAAAATTCGCATGATAGCTGCAGCAGCAGCATTTGCGATCATGTATTCTAAATCCATTTCGAATGGATGGGCTTCAACACTCTCTATAATCAATTCACCATTGTATTCTAATTGAACAAACCCCTCAGTCACACCATTTGCTTTTTGCACTTGGTAGGCGGTGATAAAACGAATTCGACGTTCCTTTGTATTTGATTTATCCTCAAGATTTTGTTCCACAATACTGATCTTATTATGATTCACACGATAACCTGCCACTTTACGAAATATTTCTTCCACATCTCGTTTAATTTCTTTTGGATGTCGGTTCCCGTCGCTAAAAATCCCGATCGCAATAACTTCTCCTTGTTCGTCGAAATCAACATGAGCATTATGTACATTTTTTAATGAACGAAATTGTTTTTCTAATTCTAATGATAGGGTTTTGCTCATTTCTCCATCCCCTTATCCTATCTCTCTAATAAAAAAAAAGATTCTTTTATTAATAAGTTGTCATATTTTAGTTAAAATTGTCAACTGATTTTTTCAATATTAAAGGAATTAGGAAATTCATTATGGAATATAAACTTATCAAGTATTTATCATTTTCAAAGAGAGGGAAAGTATGCAAACCGAACAACAAATGAAACTAGAATATTCATCTAAAAGAAAATTAATCAATCCTTCTTTTCGTTTATTATGGATAGGACGATTGATTTCCCAATTAGGGGATAAACTTTATTTATTAGCTTTACCTTGGCTCGTACTTGAAATCAGTCATTCAGCCTTTTATACGGCGATTACTTTATCATTGGAAATTTTACCAGAAATACTCTTTGGCCCTTTCATCGGGGTATACGTCGACCAGAAATCGAGAAAGAAGCTGATGATTCTAGCGGATTGGATCAGGGGGATTCTGATCCTTGCCATTACAGTGTTAGCTTATCATGAGAAAATTGAAATCTTTCATATCTATGTGGTCACATTTTTACTTTCAGGCTTGACACTACTATTTGACTCTTCTTCTCAAGGTTATTTGTCTCAGATCGTTCCCAAAGACCTTTTAGTTGAAGCCAATGCAAATCTAACATTTGTTGCTACCTTAATGAGATTAGTAGGTCCCTTTTTGTCAGGAGTCTTTATTGGTTGGATCGGAGCAAAAGGAACCATTGGTTTAAATGGTTTATCTTTTATCATATCTGGAATTATTCTTAGCTTCTTACCGAATGATTCGGGCTATGCTAGTGAAAAGATGAATGTTGATAAGATTATAGACGATATGAAAGAGGGATTTCGTTACCTTTTTCACCATCAGATTCTGTTCCCTATTGCTTTATTTAGTACCTTTATGAATATCGGTATCTATATGGTCTCGACACTGTTTGTTTTTCAGAGTAAAGAAGTATTGGGATATGGTCCAGAACAAACCTCAACGATTTTCTGGGTAAGTGGGATCGTAGCAACATTAACGACATTAAATCTTAAACATTTAAAAAACGTCCTGACGAAAGGAAAGATGATTCGATTGGGGAGTATAGGGGTTTTCCTTGCCATTTTGCTTTTAGTGTTGAATCAATCATTAGTTACCTTTACGCTCTCCTATTCTTTGTTACTGATGATTGGTATTATCGTAAATGTCAATATGATGGCTTATCGTCAGGAAATTATTCCACCCCATTTATTTGGAAGGGTGATGACATCAAGCCGTGTTTTGGTGAATCTATTTTCTCCGGTTGCAATGATAGTCGCTGGTTGGATCGCTACCACATATTCAGCACAATGGGTTTTTCATATTGCTGCTTTCATCATTTTTATCAATATTTTATATTCCTGGTTTGGCCGTCTTCGTATGATTAAATAATAACGTCTCGCCCTGTTCTAATTGTCCAAATGATTCATAGAAATAGAATGATTGGACAATGAATAGGGGCGAAATACTGATGATGAGAGAAATCATTATTCCTTTGGCCACCGGTCTTGCATTTTTCTTGTTCGGAATGAAGATCATGAGAATCGGTTTGGATAAATTATCTGGGGAACATTTACAACAGTTTATCTATCAATTTACCAAAACACCTTATCATGGTTTTTTTACTGGTACAATCGCTACTCTCTTATTACAAAGCAGTAGTGCTGTTACCGTACTTACCATTGGCCTTATCAATGCGGGAATGATGGACTTTTTCCAAACGATTGGAATCATTTTAGGAACGAATCTGGGCACTGTAGCAACTGTAGAGTTACTTGCATTGGAAATCAGTCGAATTTCAGTTCCCCTTCTATTAGTTGGGGCAATCTTCTTTTTATTCCCTTATCCAAAAATTCGAGCGATTGGTCTATTTCTTGGAGGATTTGCTATCATCTTCCTAGGAATGGATGCATTGCAAATGATTTCTGAACCCATAAAGCATACAGGTTGGCTACAAACACTTCTTTCTTACCCGGAACATCAGGATTTGATTGGATTGCTGATTGGAATCATGATAACATCGATTGTCCAATCGAGCAGTGCAACGATCGCAATGACGATGGGAATGTTTTATGGTTCTGCGATTCCCTTAAGTTTTGGCTTAGCCATCGTATTAGGAGCTAATATTGGAACCTGTATTACTGCAATTTTGGCAAGTATAGGTGGAAATAAAGAAGGAAAACAAGTAGCAACTGCACATTTACTGCTTAACGTTCTTGGTGTTGCAATTTTTTATCCTCTTCTCCCAGAATTTGTATTTGTTGTTGCTCACTTAACTACCTATCCACCAGCGCAAATTGCTCATTTTCAGTTGATTTTCAATCTCATCAGTTCTTTAGCAGTTCTACCTTTTGCAAAACCTTTTGCTAGGCTCATACTCTTTTTAGCACCGAAATAGAGTAATTGTTTAATAATCACTTTCACCTTTTAACCCATTAATTATAGCCACACCTGAGCTTGTCCCAATTCGATTCGCTCCAGCTTCGATCATCTTTAATGCTCCTTCAATATCTCGAACACCACCCGAAGCTTTGACTCCCATATCAGGGCCAACAGTTTTTCTCATTAGTTTAATATCCTCATATGTAGCTCCTCCATAGCCAAAACCAGTCGAAGTTTTGACAAAATCAGCACCAGCCTTTTTACTAATTTCACAAGCTTTTACTTTTTCTTCATCAGTTAAGATCCCCGTTTCAATAATCACCTTAACTAGTGCTTTTCCTTTTGCCGCTTCTACAACAGCACGAATATCTTCTTCTACTACGTCATACTGTTTTGATTTTAAGGCACCAATATTTAAAACCATATCTACTTCTGTAGCACCATCTTCAATACATTTTTTGGTTTCAAAAGCCTTAACTTCTTTCGTGGTTGCACCTAAAGGAAAGCCAATTACTGTACAAACTTTCACATTTGTATCTTTTAATTGTTGATAAGCTCGCGTTACCCAATATGGGTTGATACAGACAGAAGCAAATTCAAATTCTTTTGCTTCGTTACAAAGCTTATCAATCATTTCTTCTGTAGCATCTGGTTTTAATAACGTGTGATCAATCATTCTCGCTAGTTCTTTTCCATTCATTCTTCAATTCCTCCTATTTAAAATTTTGGTATCCAAGTTCCTTTAAAGCTTGTTTCATGATTGAAAGATTATTATCATATCCTGAAGTTTTTTGTGTTTCCCATGCTTCTTGTAAACTTACCCATTTTGCTCGATTAATCTCGCTTTCTTGAACTTTTAAATGATAATTTTTAGCCTCTACCAAAAAATAATAAACCTCTTTTTCCACTTTGCCATGTATTGGATGATAATATTCATAATATACTTTATCAAGTGATTTAATAATATTCCCATCAATTCCTGTTTCTTCACGTATTTCCCGAATTGCGGCTTCTTGGTATGTTTCTCCTTTTTCTACCTTTCCTTTGGGAAATGTCCATTTATGACAATGGTCTAGAATCATTAAAAACTCGGTTGTTTCACCTTGATAAAAAACAACTCCCCCGGCAGATACTTCCTTCATAGCTTTTCCCTCCTTTTCATCAAATGGTTATAGATCTTCTCATATCTAAAGGATGGTTGAGTCATAGGGATTTCAAAATCAAAAGGGGTAAAAAAAGGTGATCACCCTGATCACCTTTAATGCTAACTCACTGCTGCTTCTTCTTCAACTTGTACGAGTATACCGTGACAGTATTCTAACCCAACACGCTCAATTTTCACTTTACATACTTTTCCAATTATATCTTGAGTTCCTTCAAAGGCAACATGTAGATAGTTATCAGAATACCCTGTATAAAGGCCACTATTTGGATCCTCTTTATATGGAACTTCAGGGATAACCTCCAAAATTTGACCTAAGAATTTGTTTGCGTATTTCATTTTCAGTCGGTTGGAAAGTTCAATGAGTTTTTGGACTCGTTCATGCTTTACCTCTTCCGGAACTTGATTTGGCATTTTGGCTGCTGGGGTTCCAGAGCGTTTGGAATAAGGGAAGACATGCATTTCCGCAAATTCTATCTCTTCCATAAAACGATAACCATTTAAGAATTGTTCTTCTGTTTCACCAGGGAATCCTACAATAACATCTGTTGTGATCGCCAAATCTGGTAGAACCTTTCGAATCTCAATAATCTTACTTCGATATTCTTCCGTTGTATATTTGCGTTTCATTCGTTTTAATACCTCATCATCCCCTGCTTGTAAAGGAATGTGGAGATGACGAACAATATTTTTAGAATTTTTAAGAACTTCTAAGACTTCATTTGTAATTTGGCTTGCTTCGATGGAACTGATTCGGATTCGTTTTAAACCTTCCACTTGATCGAGTTCGGAAAGTAATTTGGCCAAACTGTAATTTTCTAAATCCTCACCATATCCTCCTGTATGAATTCCCGTTAGTACAATCTCCTTATAACCAGCAGCGACCAATTGTCTTGCTTGTTTTAAAACATTTTCAGGTTTACGACTGCGCAAAAGTCCTCTTGCCCAAGGAATAATACAAAATGTACAGAAGTTATTACAACCTTCTTGAATTTTCAATGAAGCTCTTGTCCGATCAGAGAATGAAGGAACGTCTAATTCCTCAAATTCTTTTGCCTTCATGATATTAAAAACAGCATTGATCGGCTCTCTTTTGCGTCGATATTCTTCAACATATTCAACAATCTTGTCCCGTCCTTGGTTACCAACAACAATATCGACGCCAGGAATATCGAGAACTTCACCAGGGGCAATCTGGGCATAACAACCCGTTACAACAACAACTGCATCTGGGTTTTTTCGAATTGCCCTTCGGATCACCTGTCTACTTTTTTTATCTCCTGTATTCGTTACCGTACAAGTATTAATCACATATACATCTGCTTTATCCTCAAAATCGACTCGTTCATAGCCATGTTTTTTGAACAACTGGTAGATTGCTTCGGTTTCATATTGATTCACTTTACATCCTAGGGTATGAAATGCAATGGTAGGCAATGCTTATCCTCGCTTTCCTTCTAGATGATAGAGTAGATTTGCAACCCCCACTAGTCCAGCTGTTTCCGCACGCAAAATTCGTTTTCCTAATGAAATCGAAGTCGCTCCCCTTTTTTTTGCTTCTTCAATTTCTTTTTCAGAAAACCCTCCTTCAGGGCCGATTACCAACATAATTCTCTTTTGTTCTAAATTCTTTGCTAAAGCTTGATACAATGTCATCGTATTTTCTTTTTCATAGGCAATAAAGGTAAATTCATGTTCCATTTGCTTGAGTAACTCATGCCAAGATAAGACCCGGTGGATTTGAGGAATGATACTTCGATGGGCTTGTTCAGCTGCTTCCTTCGCAATTTTACGCCAGCGTTCTAGGCGCTTTTGTTCTTTATTTGCATCCAAATGAACAATGGTTCTTTCGGATGTAAATGGAAGAAATGATGTGACACCAATCTCTGTTCCCTTTTGGATAATGAAATCCATCTTATCAGACTTTGGCAAACCTTGTGCCAAAATAATATGAAAAGGGGATTCACGGTTATCTTGAATGACTTCTATGATATCACAAACCACCTGATTTCGCATAATTTCAACGATTTTTGCGAGTACATCCAAGCCTTCACCGTTAGAACAAATGATGGTATCCCCTAATTGTAATCGCAAAACCTTTGTAATATGTTTCACATCATCCCCAGTAATCCATACTTGTTTTTCTGAAAATTGATCTTTAGGAACAAAATATCTTTGCATTTTTATCCCTACTATCTTATACTTTTTTTGCAATAAAAGCTACCCATTCTTCTATATTAAGTTTTTCCTCAATAACTAAACCTTCCTGTTCAATCGCTTCTTTTACCATATCACTTTTGGATTGGATAATACCCGAGGAAATAAATATTCCATTTGGTTTGAGTACCCTTGCTACATCATTGACGAAACGCACGATTACTTCTGCTAAAATATTGGCGACAACAATATCGACTTGCTCATCAATACCATCCAGTAAGTCATTTTGTTTTACCACAACAATTTGATCGACGTGATTTAGCTTTGTGTTTATTTGTGTGCTTGTTACGGCAATCTCATCTAAATCAAGAGCTAATACTTGTTTCGCCCCTAATTTCGCAGCTACAATACTCAAAACCCCTGATCCACAACCAACATCAATTACTTTTTCTTCTCCTTTGATTACTTTTTCTAATGCTTGAATACACATTATGGTTGTAGGATGGGTTCCTGTTCCAAAAGCCATTCCAGGGTCTAATTCTATTAAAAGTTGATCGGATTTTGTTTCTATTTCTTCCCATGTTGGCGTAATGATGATTTTTTCTGTAACCTGTATCGGTTTATAGTACTTTTTCCATCCAGAAGCCCAATCTTCTTCTTCTACTTCCGTGATCGAGACTTCTCCTTTTCCTATATCAATATCATACATGGATAAATTTTTGATGGCTGATTTAATTTGTTCTACCGTTTCCATGAGATAACTATTCATTGGAAAATAAGCTTTGACATAGACCCCTTCCTCTGGGAAATCTTCGGGAGAAAGTTCATACACCTCTCCATATGGCGACTCCCAATCTCGATGAAGTACTTCTTGGTCTTCAATGATAACTCCACCAGCACCTGCTTCATGAAGAATATTTGCAACGGCTTCAATTGCCTCTTGGGTTGTATGGATTGTGACCTCAGACCATCTCATAAACCATTCATTCCTCCTAAAGATTCCTTTAAATAAAAAGAAGAAAGGGGGTTTTATTCCCCCATAAAGGCTTTTTTCATACGATCAAAAAACGACCTCGTTTGCTGGTGGGTCTCCTCACCGCTTAATTTCCCTAATTCTCTAAGCAGCTCTTTTTGTCGTTCTGTTAATTTCGTTGGTGTTACAACAACGACTTTTACATGTTGATCTCCTCTTCCCCCAAAACGTAAATGGGGTACTCCCTTACCTTTTAAACGAAAACTGGTTCCTGTTTGTGTCCCTGGCGGAATTTTTAATTTTACTCGACCATCAAGGGTAGGAACCTCAATCTCATCCCCTAATGCAGCCTGAGTAAATGTTAATGGAACCTCACAGTAGATATTATCTCCATCTCTCTCAAAAAAATCATGAGGTTTCACATGTAAAACAATGAACAAATCGCCAGGAGGTCCTCCATTAATTCCAGGTTCGCCTTCTCCACTTACTCTTAATTGGGAACCATCATCCACACCCGCAGGAATTTTGATGTGAATCTTTTTGTTCTTTTTCACTCGACCCGTTCCGCGACAATCGGTACATTTATGTGGAATAATTTTTCCTTTTCCTTGACATGCAGTACAAATTCGTCGATTCACAATGCGACCAAATGGGGTATTCTGAACCACTTCTTGTTGACCTGTCCCTTTACATACAGAACAGGTTTCCACCTTAGTTCCTGGTTTTGCTCCTGTTCCATGGCAAGTATCACATTCTTCCTCTCTTGGAATGGTGATATCCGTTTCTTTCCCAAAAACAGCTTCTTTAAACTCCAATGTCATTGTATATTGAAGATCTGCACCTTTTCTTGGTGCATTAGGGTTACGATTTCTTCTTCCACCACCAAAAAACATATCAAAAATATCGCTAAAATCGCCAAAATCGGCACCAAAACCACCGCCGCCAAATCCTCCACCGCCACCAAAACCTGCGGAAGGATCTTCATGGCCAAATTGATCATAGCGAGCCCTTTTGGTTGGATCGCTTAAAACTTCATAAGCTTCTTTTACTTCTTTAAATTTTTCTTCAGCATCAGGTTCTTTATTGACATCAGGATGATATTTGCGAGCCAATTTACGGTAAGCCTTTTTTATCTCCTCTTCAGTGGCATTTCTACTGACTCCTAAGACTTCGTAATAGTCCCGTTTACTCATTGAATCACCACCGTTCTTTTTAATATGAAGGTAAACAAGCGAAAAGTCAAAGTCAAGAATACGACTTTGACTTTTTCCTTTTTATATACAATATGCTTGATTATTCTTTCTTGTCATCTTTTACTTCTTCGTAATCAACATCGACAACATTTTCTTTGTTTTTGGTTGTATTATCGGTTGTTCCCTGAGCGTTTTGTGCCTCTTGAGCTTGTTGATAGAGTTTTACCGACAGTTGTTGTACAATCTCTGCAAGTTTTGCATTTTTTTCCTTAATTTCTTCGATGTTATTTCCTTCTAGGGCTTTTTTCAACGCTTCTTTCGCTTCTTTTGCCTTGTCGATTTCAGCTTGATCTACTTTTCCCTCTAAATCTTTTAAAGTTTTCTCCGTTTGATAAATCATAGAATCGGCTTGATTACGTAGTTCTACTTCTTCTTTGCGCTTACGGTCTTCTTCGGCATGAGCTTCAGCCTCTTTAACCATTCTTTGGATCTCTTCTTCGCTTAAGCCACTAGAAGAAGTAATCGTAATTTTTTGGCTCTTACCTGTACCTAGATCTTTTGCCGATACATTGACGATACCGTTGGCATCGATATCGAATGTGACTTCAATTTGCGGAACTCCACGTGGTGCTGGTGGAATATCGTGCAATTGGAAACGGCCTAATGTTTTATTATAAGCGGCCAATTCCCGTTCTCCTTGAAGAACATGAATTTCTACAGATGTCTGGTTATCAGCAGCAGTAGAGAAAATTTGTGATTTACTTGTAGGAATCGTTGTATTTCTTGGGATTAATTTGGTAAATACTCCACCAAGAGTTTCTATACCTAAAGATAATGGTGTAACGTCAAGCAAAACGACATCCTTAACATCACCAGTAAGAACTCCCGCTTGAATTGCAGCACCGATTGCAACGACCTCGTCGGGGTTTACCCCTTTATATGGTTCTTTTCCAATGAACTTCTTAATCGCTTCTTGAACAGCAGGAATCCGTGTAGATCCCCCGACGAGAATGACTTTATCAATATCATTTGGTGTCAGTCCAGCATCTTGTAATGCTTGGCGAGTTGGTCCCATTGTTCTTTCTACTAAATGGGCAGTTAACTCTTCAAATTTGGCACGGGTTAAGTTGACTTCTAAGTGTTTTGGACCTGTTGCATCCGCAGTGATAAATGGTAAGGAGATTGTGGTTGTTAAAACACTGGAAAGTTCTTTTTTCGCTTTTTCGGCAGCATCTTTCAAACGCTGTAAAGCCATTTTATCTTGGCTTAAGTCAATTCCGTTTTCTTTCTTAAAAATATCAACTAAGTAATCAATAATGGCTTGGTCAAAATCATCTCCACCAAGTCGGTTATCCCCGCTAGTAGCTTTTACTTCGAAGATTCCATCTCCTAACTCGAGGATAGAAACGTCAAAGGTTCCACCACCAAGGTCATAAACAAGGATGATTTGATCCTCTTCTTTATCTAAACCATAAGCTAAAGAAGCAGCAGTTGGTTCGTTGATAATTCTTAATACTTCAAGTCCTGCAATTCGTCCTGCGTCTTTTGTTGCTTGACGTTGGCTGTCATTGAAATAAGCGGGTACCGTAATAACAGCCTGAGTCACTTTTTCACCCAGATAAGCCTCAGCATCTGCTTTTAATTTTTGCAGAATCATTGCAGAAATTTCTTGTGGAGTATACTCTTTTCCATCGATATTCACTTTATAATTTGTACCCATATGGCGTTTAATCGAGATGACTGTATTTGGATTCGTAATTGCTTGACGTTTTGCCACTTCACCAACTAAACGTTGTCCATCCTTGGTAAAAGCAACAACGGATGGAGTGGTACGACTACCTTCTGCGTTTGGTATGACAACTGGTTCTCCACCTTCTAATACAGCGACACAAGAGTTTGTTGTTCCTAAGTCAATTCCTATTACTTTACCCATGATCGATTACCTCCATCTTTTGTTTTATCTTTAAAATAACCTTATTAAGCATTTACTTTAACCATTGAAGGACGAAGAACTTTATCCTTAAATTTATAACCTTTTTGTAGTTCTTCAACCACAATTCCCGATTCATATTCATCGGTTTGAACTTGCATTACCGCTTGATGAAGTTCTGGATTGAATGGTTGACCAACAGATTCAATTGGTTGAAGCCCTTCTTGATTAAGGATCTGTTCCATCTGACGATAAACCATTTCTACACCTTGAACGAGAGAATCAAAGTTTTTGGTTTCTTTACTTGAATTGATCGCCCTTTGAAGGTTATCATAGGCAGGCAATAATGCCTCGACTAAACGGGCAGAAGCATATTTTGCCGTTTCTTCTTTTTCAAGTCTCATTCTTTTACGAAAATTATCAAAATCAGCATGTACACGTAAAAGTTTATTTTGCAATTCTTCAATCGTTTGCTTTAATACAGATATTTCATCCTTCGTTTGTTCGTTTTTTTCTTCTTGTACTTGATCTTCTTGCATTTTTTCTTCTTGGTTTTCTTCTTCTTCTTCTTTAGAATCTGCTGATGTTTGATTCATCGTTTCTTCTTTTTCCATTTCTTCTGATGTAATAGTGGACTTACCCTTCATTTGTTCTGTCATTAGGTCACCTCCTAATCTTGGTCATCAGACTTCATCTTTATGATCGTTTTAATACGAAGAATTGCCTCAGTGATTTCAAAAGCAGCCTGCAGTGCATGAATTTTGACTAGGGCAGGATCAAGTACTCCTCTTTGTTCCATATCGATCACTTCACCAGTATCTGCATCGATTCCAAGGGAGTCTTTTTGTTGTGTATTTTGAGCAACCTTTACTTCTTCTAGCTTTTCAAGTGGATTAAACCCTGCGTTTAAAATAATCTGAGACATTGGTTTTCGTAAGGCACTCGCAACAACTTGTAAGCCAAATCCCTCCATACCATGGACTTGATCCTTTAACTTTTCAATTTCTTTTGCAATAAAAAATTCAATGGCGCCTCCGCCTGGAACATACCCACCTCGGATAGCTGCTTGTACAGATGAGGCTGCATCTTTTGCAATTCGCTCTCTTTCTTCGACAATTTCATCTGTAGATGCACCAACAAGAATCGTAGCCATTGGTTTCCCTTTGCCACCGATGATTCTTATTTTTTCTAACATTTGATCTTCAATCACTTCATCAGCATAGCCTAGATATGCTTTCAGTTCCTCCGTATCCTTATTTAGACCTGTGCGTTTAATCGTTTTTGCACCTGTATGTTCAACGAGGCGTTTCAAATCTTGCCGTGACAATCTCTGTAAAACCATAATTCCATGATCGATGCAGAATTCTTCGGCAATTGGATCAACACCTCGATCGACAGCAATCACATTGACTCCTAAGGACGTGATTTTTAATAAATTTTTTTGAAATTCAGCTTTATATTCTAAATATTTTTGAAAACCAATTTCTGTACCTAATGCTTCTTCTTCGACATTCTCAGGTTCAAAAGCATCTTCAATCACGAGAATGTTCGCCTTCGATATTTTTTTTGGCATTTGGCTATTCATTCTTTTTTTATTAAGAATTAAGCCAGAAATCAACTGATTTTGTTTCCCTTCATAAGCGACTATTGAATCGGCAAATTTGTATTCTGGATCACTTAGTTTTTCCTTTTTAATTAACAAAGCAGCATCTACGATCAACTTCGCAATGTCTTCATGTTCTCTCCCAGCGATATAAGCGATTTGAAAAAGGGAAGGAGCTTTTAGATCTTCAATCATTCTTACATTTGAACGAAGTTTTTGAATCGCTATGTTGATCCCTTGTTTAATCCCTGCAATTAATTTTGGAATTGGAACTCCACGATTCACTTGGTTAACAGCATCGGTTAATAATTCACTTGCTAGAATCGTAGCCGTTGTTGTCCCATCACCGATTTCATTTTGTTGGGATTTTGCCACTTTTATCAGCATCTTGGCAGCAGGATGGTTTGCTTCCATCTTTTCTAAAATCGTTACCCCATCATTGGTAACGATCACTTGACCATTTTCATCAACAAGCATCGTATCCAAACCCTTTGACCCTAATGTCCCTTCAACTGCAGACGCTACAGCTCTGATTGCGTTCATATTGGAATGTAATGCAGTGAAATGGTCATTATAGTCATGGCCGGTTTGATTTTGATTGTGCATTATAAACATAAACATCCTTTCAATTGAAAATGGGGAAAGTTTCCCCATCTTCTTTCATCTTTATTCATTTTGAGGTATTTCCTTTTTATTTATACAACTTTGAAATGAATTTCGAAAAATCTTGCGCTAAAAATTCAAGAATACGAATCACTCGGCTATAATCCATTCTCGTCGGCCCAAAAATCCCGATTTTTCCTACGATCACTCCATCAACTTCATACGTTGCAGTGATAATACTGCTATTTGCTGCTGCTTCTACCGTGTTTTCTGTGCCAATTTTCACTTCAATTCCTTTATGATCCGATCGCATCAATTCGCGGACTTCTTCTGTTTTTTCAAACATATTTAATAGATCTTTAATTGTGTTAATATCGCTAAATTCAGGTTGATTTAATATATTTGTCATTCCGCTGACATAGATTTTGTGGTCGGATCCATTTTCGAGATTTTTCAGTATTAACTGATCAATTAAATTCATCATTTGTTCGTATTCTTGAATGTTTTTCTGGAACTCCTTCTCTAGTTCGCTAAAGATCTTCGATTTTAACTGATATAACAATACACCATTTAATTTATGGTTCAAGAAATTCACCATTCTCTCAATGGAGTGGATTGAAACTTCATCGGGAATGGTTATTGTTTTACTTTGGAGCTTACCTGTATTTGTAACCAAAATGACGACCAATCTTTGATCAGATAAAGGAACAACCTGTATATGTTTTAACTTAGTATGATAAATTTCTGGACCAAGGATAATACTCGTGTAATTGGTAATTTGCGATAGAATAATCGCGGTTTGCTCGAGAACCTGCTCAAATTCGTTAAATTGTTTTGTAAAAATATGGCTAATATTATTTAAAATCTCTTTTGAAAGTTCGATATCTTTTGGATTGATTAAATGATCCACATAATAACGATAACCCTTATTCGAAGGAATTCGACCTGCAGAAGCATGAGGTTGTTCCAAATAACCCATTTCTTCGAGGTCAGCCATTTCATTACGGATGGTGGCCGGAGAATAGCCAATATCATGCCGTTTTGAAATTGCTCTCGATCCAACGGGTTCTGCAGATGCAATATAGCTGTCCACTACCGCGCATAATATCAGTTTCTGTCTATCCGTTAGCACACCATCCACCTCCGTCAATATTATTAGCACTCAAAACTAACGAGTGCTAAAAATCTAATTACTAAAATACCAAAATTAAGCTTGTCTTGTCAATGGTTCAGGAGAGAAATTCAGCAAATACCTCATTGCCATAAATAAGACCTTTTTTGGTTAAACGTATTCTCTTTTCATCTTTTATTAATAATCCTTTAGATATGAGTTTTGTGATCACGGGACCAAACTTTGATTCCATTGTTTCCCCAAAGATTCGCTCATAATCAGCAAATTTCACCCCCTCTAACATCCTTAATCCAAGCATAAGCATATCTTCCTTTTTCTCTTCTAGTGAAACTTCAAATTCTTCTAAACGAGGGAGCTGATTTTCTTTTTGTAATTTTTCAATATAAGGTATGATTCCTTTCAGATTCATATATCTTTTTCCTTCCAAATATCCATGTGCACCTGCACCAAACCCATAATAATCTTCATTTTTCCAATAGGTAATATTATGCTTACTTTCAACCCCCTTTTTTGCAAAATTACTAATCTCGTAATGTCGGTATCCATGTTTTTGCATTTTTTCAATCGTTGTTAAGTACATGTTTAGTTCTTCATCTTCAGTTGGTAAAGGTAGTTGATTTCTTTGAAATAATGTATGGAATAAGGTGTTCTCTTCTACTTTTAAACTATAAACGGAAAAATGGGGCAAGTCTAATGCAAACGCTTTGTCTAAACTCTCTTTTACCATCTCAATAGTTTGATGAGGGAGGCCAATCATTAGATCGATATTCATATTCGTCAAACCAACTTTATGTGCGTTATCGATACTTTGATATACATCTCTAACATTATGAATTCGGCCGATATAGGATAGTAGATCATCTTGAAATGCTTGGACCCCTATGCTTAATCGATTTACTCCATACTCCTTCATGATCTGAAGTTTTTCAATCTCGACTGTTCCTGGATTCGCTTCCATCGTAAACTCGATATTTTGATCCCAATCCTCAAAATGATTTCTTATCGTTTTTAGAAAATACTCCATTTCTTTTGAAGAAAGGACGGTTGGCGTTCCTCCACCAACAAAAATGGTTTGAATCTTCTCTGGTGGATCGATTTCTAACGTTTTCTTCATTTCTAGATCCAGAGCCTTTAAATAATCCATTATGGGTTGCCCTTTTACAACATAAGAATTAAAGTCACAATAGTGACATTTGTTGGTACAAAAAGGAATATGGATATATACTGCATGTGCCATTTATTTTCACCACCTGTAGAATAAAAAAAACTTCCATCGAAGTCTTTCGAAGAAGTAGTCGAGTCCTCTTTAGCGGAAGTTTTTTATGCCGTTAGTTCAAGTTTAACTTGTATGAAGTTAAACACTCCTATGCGGTAAAAAACCTACACCTAGGTGCAGGTTTTGACTGTTTCATTGTTATTGGTCCATCTTTAATACAGCCATAAAAGCTTCTTGGGGAACTTCAACCGTTCCCAAGGCTTTCATCCGTTTCTTCCCTTCTTTTTGTTTCTCGAGAAGTTTTCTCTTTCTGGTAATATCGCCACCGTAACATTTTGCCAGAACATTTTTTCTTAATGCCCGAATCGTTTCTCTTGCAATCACTTTATTGCCTATTGCTGCTTGAATGGGGACTTCGAACATTTGTCTTGGAATCAATTCTTTTAGTTTTTCAACGATTTGTCTTCCTTTATGATAAGCTTTATCTTTATGAACGATAAAGGATAATGCATCTACTTTTTCACCATTTAATAAGATATCAACACGTACCAAATGAGAAGGTTTGTATCCTATCAACTCATAATCGAAGGAAGCATATCCTTTGGTATTTGATTTTAATTGATCAAAAAAGTCATAGACAATTTCCGATAACGGCATGTTATAAGTTAAGGTAACCCGATTCGTATCAAGATACTGCATATCGACAAATTCACCGCGTTTTGACTGACAAAGTTCCATCACAGGTCCAACATAATCATTGGGTACCATGATTGAAGCTTTTACATAGGGTTCCTCGATGAAATCGATATTTCCTGGTTCGGGCATATTCGATGGATTGTCAATGACCAACTTTTCCCCATTTGTTTTCGTCACATGATAAACCACACTAGGTGCAGTCGTTATAATATGAATCCCAAATTCTCGCTCGATTCGTTCTTGAATGATCTCCATATGAAGAAGCCCTAAAAACCCGCAACGAAAACCAAAACCTAATGCTGTCGAAGTTTCAGGTTCGTATTTTAGCGCTGCATCGTTTAGCTCCAATTTTTCTAACGCTTCTCTTAAGTCATCATAATCTTGACTATCCACTGGATACATTCCACAAAACACCATCGGATTCACTTTTCGGTAACCTGGCAAAGGTTCTTTTGCCGGACGATTTGCATCAGTTATGGTATCCCCTACCCGAGTATCTTTCACATTCTTTATCGAAGCTGCGACAAAACCAACATCCCCTACAGACAACTGATCAACAGGGGTCATTTTGGGCTTAAAAACCCCTACTTCTGTTACTTCAAAAATTCTACCAGTTGACATCATTTTAATCTTCATTCCTGGCTTAATTGTACCATTAACCACACGAATATAAGTGATAACCCCTTTATACGGGTCATAATGAGAATCAAATATTAACGCTTGTAAAGGGGCGTTACTATCCCCTGAAGGTGAAGGGACCTTCTTAACAATTTGTTCGAGGATTTCCTCAATCCCTATTCCTACTTTTGCCGATGCTAAAACAGCTTCTGAAGCATCAAGTCCAATTATATCCTCAATTTCTTGTTTCACTCGCTCGGGTTCTGCACTAGGTAAGTCGATTTTGTTAATCACAGGGATAAGCTCAAGATCATTTTCAAGGGCAAGATAAACATTGGCCAATGTTTGGGCTTCAATCCCTTGTGCTGCATCAACAACAAGAATCGCCCCTTCACAAGCAGCCAAAGAACGAGAAACTTCATAAGTAAAGTCCACATGTCCAGGAGTATCAATTAAATTCAGAATATATTCTTGTCCATCTTTTGCTTTATAATTAAGCCGTACTGCTTGTAGTTTGATGGTAATTCCTCTTTCCCGCTCCAATTCCATTTGGTCTAATACTTGATCTTCCATTTCTCGCTTAGTTAATGCACCTGTATATTCGAGAATCCTGTCGGCTAAGGTTGACTTTCCATGGTCAATATGAGCGATGATAGAGAAATTACGAATTCTTTTTTGTCGTTCTTGTTCGTTCATGCCAAATCCCATTCCCTTCTTAAACCCTTCCAAAAAGATACATAAATACACTTCTATTTATTATATAGATTATAAAGTTTCGTTGCAATATGGGAAAGTCATGGTTGTGATTAGAACAGAAAAAGAGCCTGTGATAGGCTCTGGTTTATTTTATGAGGTTAGCAATGATTTGAAATCCTTTTTCTGCACCGATCTGAAGAGTGGACCCAATGGCATTTCCAATTTCGCTGATATAACTAGAACCCTGTTCATTTGTTTTTTGAACAAGCTTCTTTTGTGGTATTGATTTGAAACTCTGCTCTTTTGTACTGACAATTTCCTTATCCTTACCTGGAATTGGCTTTTTATAGGTTTTTCCCAGCACGGTAACTTCTACTTGGCTATCACTTTTTGAAACCTGAAAGCTTTGGATTCCTTGCTTCGGTATGCCAATTATCTTATAGATTCCTTTTTCCGCGACAATAATTCCGATAAAAGTGCCAATAAGAAAAATAAGAACGACAAAGATAAAACGTAAAGTAAATCGTGCCATGGTCTCACCCCTTTTAATTTCCCTTTAATTCTGCTGTTGCATTCACCTTTTTGGCCTCGAAGTAAATTTCTGCCACTGCTTCTGCCAACGCTCTTGCTGTTCGATATTCTTCTTCAAGGGTATTATAGTTGCTCCCAACCTCGATCAAGACGCTATTAGGTGAAACGGATTGATTATATTCTCCATTAGTACCAGAAGTTTTTGTTTTTTCCGTAATTCCTTTTGACAACCCTGGATAAAGCTCATTGATGGTATCATGCAGCCTTTTTGCAAATTCTTTATTTTTCTGATAGTTTTGATTGCCTTTTCCGATAACAAAGGTAATCGTGGCATAATCGACGCCTTTAATCCTAATCGTAGATAATTTTTTCATCTCTTTTTCATCATAGGATTTACCTGTTGGGAAACCATCACGGTGAATATCAAAAATAAATTGGTAATCCCCATTTCGTTTTAAGGCTTCTTTGACTGTTTTAAATGATTCCGTGTATGATAATGCATATTTTGTTAAATCAGGATAATAATCGTTTGTTGACACTTCTGCATTAATCCCTAATTTTTTTAATTCTTCACCTAATTTTATTCCTACCTTAGTAATATTGATTTCCGCATGAGTATTGGTTTTGGTTTCTGGAAGAAAAGATTCTCGATTATGAGTATGGTAAATAAAAACCACGTTTTTATTCTTCGACATATCTATTGCTTCCGTTTTCTTATCATCTTGAATGAATTCTTTTGGAGGTTTTGACTCAATCGGATGATCAAAAACATCGGTCATATTTGCTGCAACTAACTGATTAAAATCCATTAAAGAATAAGCTGGAATTTCTTCTTTGATCCAATCATTTGGATGCTTCGGTGTATAGGTTAGAAAAAATAAATGAAAAAAAGGATTTTCTGTTTCTCGTTGCTTGCTTCTATCTAATGCTTGTACATCCATTTGGAAAATTGGAATCTCCATGGAAAATAAATGTAAAAGTTGGCTTGTGGATAACTGTATTTTTAACTTGTCCGAAAAAAGCCCATTCGTTTTATCAGTTTGTTTTGGGATATGCCAAAAAAATCCACTCACGATTAGAAAAAAAACTGCCGTACCAAAAGAAAGGGATAGAAAGAACTTTTGCAGGAAAGGTTGTCTCATATTTTCACCCTTTTCTCCATCATACTTTTTGTACATGTTTATGACAGGAAGAAAGGGTTTAGAACTTTTTTTAATTTATAATATTTAATTTGTATAGGATGCTACGTTTCCTTCATTAACAGCTGAATGCAAAGCCATATTTAAACCATTTGCAAGAATTCCTGCCATATCTTCAATAAAGATATCCACCTCCTTAGGAGTTACGATCAGATTATATCCTAGGGGTGCAAGGACTTCGTAAATCAATTGTCGTTTTTCTTGTTCATTTAAAGTTCCTACCATCCCTAAGAACTGTTGATGAACTTTCGGGTTTTCAGAAGGCTTTTTCCCAAATGGATTGCGTATATCCATTTGTTTTCCTAAATGTTGTAATAAATAATCCATGGTGTCACTTACAATGGATACAGCGTCTACTACCGTTGGAATGCCAATCGCAATCACAGGAACTCCTAATGTTTTTTGATCCAGCGCTTTTCGTTTATTCCCAATTCCAGAACCGGGTTGAATTCCTGTATCTGCGATTTGAATGGTTGAATTGACTCGATTTAAAGAACGAGCGGCTAAAGCGTCAATTGCAATGACTAAATCAGGTTTACTCTGTTCAACAATCCCTTTTACGATATCACTCGTTTCAATTCCAGTAATCCCTAGAACACCAGGGGCTAATGCACTTACAGGACGGAATCCTTCATTTACTTCGTTTGGCATCAGTTCAAAAAGATGCCGAGTCACTAAGATTTTCTCTACAACCATTGGCCCTAATGCATCAGGAGTGACGTTCCAATTCCCTAATCCAATCACCAAAACTTTCGCATCTTTTGTAATTTTGATCTCTTCTAAATAATGTTTGAAATCCTTGGCAAAAATCCGTGTCATTTTCTCCTGAAAAGATGAATCATGTCTTTTTAGAGCATCTGCTTCAAATGTGATATAATGTCCAAGAGGTTTGTTCAAGAGTTTTGCTCCTTCCTCACTTTCAATAGAAAGTCTTGAAATATGGATTCCCTCAATATCCTCTTCATCTATATAAACCCCTGAAATTTCTCCGCCATATTGCTCTACTGCCATCTGATGACTTTCTAAAGCTAAATCTGTCCGTACCTGATATCGACTCAAATCCACTTCATGTTCTTTTTTCATCTAAATACCCCCCAAAAATTGCTAATACTATTTTTCTACTAAAAGGAAAGTTTATTCTTTGTTTTCACAAGAATCCTTGCTTTTTAAAACTTCACATGTTAGAATATGTGATGTTCTATTTGGAATGTGCAGTTACGGGTTGCATTAAGGAGGTGAATCGTATGGCAAATATTAAATCCGCGATTAAACGTGTAAAAACTTCCCGCAAACGCAATGAAAGAAATACTGCTCAAAAATCAGCTTTGAAAACTGCGATTAAACATTTTGAAATCGCTATTCAAAATAATGATGTTGAAGCCGCTAAAACCGCTTTCTTGAATGCAACCAAAAAATTAGACAAAGCGGTAACAAAAGGTTTAATTCATAAAAACAAAGCTGCTCGTAAAAAATCTCGTTTAGCAAAAAAATTAAACGCTTTGACTACAAGCGTAACAGCTTAATCAGACACAAAGAACGACCCACTATCTGGGTCGCTTTTTTTCTGTTTTTAATTATTTTTATATTTTCCTACACTACGTACTTCTCAGCTTCTAAAATTCGTGCAGCAATATTGCGCTTTAATTGAACGATATTGATCGGAGTGTAACGAGTGAGTTTCTTTAAGATAGACAATTGTGTCCTTAACACATCCCCTTCATCCATTGAAGCTAACGTAGTTTTTGCTATTCGAGCTAGACGTTCAAAGGTTTCTTGAAAGTAGACTTGAGTTATTTCAATCTTTTGTATTGACTTCTCTAAACCTACCTTATTTATGGATTTTAATGTGCGTAAAAGGATACTTTCTAACCCATAGATTTCAATGATCATATCTGACACATTGCGCAGGATCTCTTGTTCCTGTTCAATCTTCTGTTGGTATTTTTGGACAGCGATTCCTACGAGCATTAATGCCATTTTCTTTGTCTTCTCTAACAGATCCTTCTCTTGACTTAATGGGGTGTCATCAGGCATGGAAGGCATTAATCCCATCAGTTCTTGTTGTAATCCTTGTGCTTTTGCTAGAAGTGGGAGTTCCCCTTTTAGTGCCTTTTTCAGTAATGTTCCGGGGATCAATAGACGATTAATTTCATTCGTTCCCTCAAAAATTCGATTGATTCTGGAATCGCGGTATAATCGCTCAATCTCATATTCCTCAATAAAGCCATATCCACCATGGATTTGAACCCCTTCATCGACAACAAAATCAAGCGCTTCTGAACCATACACCTTATTAATCGAACATTCGATGGCATATTCAGCAATCCCATTGGCCACTTTTCGACCCTCGTCCTCTTTTACTCCTTTTAAGGAGGTTAACATCTCTTCAATCAATCCACCAGTCCGATAAACGGTGGTCTCATTGACATACGTACGAATCGCCATATCTGCCAACTTCTCTTGAATTAACGGGAAGGAACTGATCGGCATTTTGAACTGTTTCCGTTCTTTCGCATATTTCACGGCAAGATCAATCACGCGTTTTGACGAACCTACAGTACCAATTCCTAATTTATATCGTCCAATATTCAAAATATTAAACGCAATCACATGTCCTTTCCCCACTTCACCTAAGAGATTTTCAACAGGAACCTTTGCATCTTCTAAGATTAATGGACGAGTAGAAGAACCGCGAATTCCCATTTTCTTTTCCTCTGGACCAACCGATACACCTTCAAACTCTCTTTCCACGATAAAAGCAGAAAACTTATCCCCATTTACTTTGGCATAGACGATAAAGACATCGGCAAATCCTGCGTTAGTGATAAACTGCTTCGTTCCATTTAAGATATAATATTTGCCATCTTCACTTAATACTGCAGTCGTTTTTGCCCCTAATGCATCCGAACCAGACGTTGGTTCTGTTAAAGCATAGGCGGCGATTTTTTCCCCGGTTGCTAATGCGGGAAGATATTTTTTCCGTTGTTCTTCATTTCCAAAAAAGACAATGGGTAATGTCCCAATTCCAACATGCGCACCATGACTTAAGGCAAATGAACCAGCTTTTGCAATATTTTCAGTGATTAAAGAGGAGCTGATCTTATCTAAACCAAACCCACCATATTCTTCAGGTACATCTGCTCCAAGCAACCCTAATTCCCCTGCTTCTTTTAATAACTTCACAACCAAATCAAAATCTTTGTGTTCGATTTCTTCTGCATGTGGAAGAATTTCTCCCTCAACAAAATCCCATGTGGTCTTTGCAATCATGATATGCTCATCATTAAAATCCTCTGGTGTAAAAATATCCTCTGGTTGAAGATCATCGATTAAAAAACTACCGCCTTTGATTTGCTTTTTCTCTCCCATTCTGAATCCCCTCCATCAAATTTTTATCTTATAAAATTTCAAAAACTCCTGCGGCTCCCATACCACCGCCAATACACATGGAAACGACACCATATCTTCCATTTCTCCGTTTTAACTCATGCAGAAGTGTTACTGTTAATTTTGCTCCTGTACATCCTAATGGATGGCCGAGTGCAATTGCTCCACCATTCACATTTACTTTTTCTGGATCAAGTTCTAATTCGCGAATGACATACACGGCTTGTGAAGCAAAGGCTTCGTTTAATTCAAAGAGGTCGATATCTTCAAGCGTTAAACCTGCTTTTTTCAGTGCTTTTGGGATCGCTTTAACAGGTCCAATCCCCATAATTTCTGGGGCAACACCAGCAACCGCATAACTGACAAAACGAGCGATTGGTTTTAATCCTAATTCCTCAGCCTTTTCCCTCGACATTACCATCACAGCTGCTGCTCCATCACTGGTTTGCGAGGAGTTCCCCGCTGTCACCGTGCCATTTGCCATAAAAACAGGTTTTAACTTTGCTAAGACATCTAATGAAGTATCCGTACGGACCCCTTCATCCGTGTCAAAAATAACTTCTTCCTTACGTACCTTCCCTTTTTCATCTATGGTGGTTTTGGTCACTTTGATCGGTACGATTTCCTCTTTGAATTTTCCTTCCTTAATCGCTTTTGCTGCTCGCTGATGACTTTCAAGCGCAAACGCATCTTGTTCTTCCCTAGTTACTCCAAAACGTTTCGCAACTTGTTCTGCTGTTAATCCCATCGACATATAAGCTTCTGGCATATGCTCCATTAACCAAGGGTTTGGAGCTGGTCTATTTCCACCCATTGGAATCATACTCATACTTTCAACCCCACCAGCAATGACCACATCAGCAAAACCAACCATGATTTTTTCTGCCGCAATGGCAATGGTTTGCAGTCCTGAAGAACAATAACGATTCACCGTCATTCCTGGCACTGTGTTTGGAAGTCCTGCACGTAGGACGATGTTTCTTGCTATATTCATTCCCTGTTCTGCCTCTGGAAACGCACATCCTATGATCACGTCATCAATTTCTTCAAGCTTTAAGCCTGGTGTACGACGTATTAATTCATCAATGACAAATGCACCTAAGTCATCGGGACGGGTGTCCTTTAATGTACCTCTTGGCGCTTTACCCACCGCAGTTCTTACCCCTGCAACAATGACAGCCTCTCTCATTTTTAATCCTCTCCTTTAGTTTCGAAGTGGTTTTCCAGTTGTTAACATATGTTGCATTCTTGCTTGTGTTTTTGGCTCACCAACCAAACTTAAAAATGCTTCCCGTTCTAAATCCAATAAATACTGCTCCGTCACATAACTATTGGCTGGTATATTCCCACCTGCTAAGATATAGGCTAGTTTTTCAGCAATCTTCTGGTCATGTTCACTAATCATTCCGCTTGCCTTGTAGGAGTAGATTCCTAGCCTTAAGGTATTAAATCCCGTTTCTCCTACCACTCGAATCTTTTTTGGTTTGGGCGGTTGATAACCAAGCTGGTCTAAGGCTAAAACCGCTTGTTTCGCATCATAGATTTGGGTATCTCGATTCACAGAAATTCCATCCTGTTTTCGCAAGTATCCTAGTGTCTTTGCATCTTTTGCACTCGTTGAAACCTTTGCCATCGCAATCGTTTCAAATGCCCGATTGACAAGGGGTTGGACATCCATACTTACTCCATCTGGGATTCCTTCTAAATTGCGAAGTAATAATTCTTTTGTTCCACCCCCAGCAGGAATTACGCCAACTCCTACCTCAACAAGACCCATATAGGTTTCTGCAGCTGCTTGCACATAGTCAGCTGCAAATACGACTTCTGTACCTCCACCTAATGTCATACCAAATGGAGCAACAACAACAGGTTTATCTAAATATTTTAATTTCATATTTGCCTCTTGAAACATTCGTACCATTATATCAAGCTCCTCCCAATTCTCATCCTGTGCTTCCATTAGAATCATCATCAGATTGGCACCGACACTAAAATTCCTTGCTTCATTGCCAATGACTAAGCCGCGATAATTGCGTGAAACTTCCTCCACGCTTTGATTGATCATGGTAATAATATCGATAGCGATGGCATTATTGGGTGAGTGAAATTCTAATAGTGCTACATCATCGCCAAGATCAATGAGACTTGCCCCAGCGTTAGCTTTAATCACTTTCTTCTGTTCTTTTAAATCAGCAAGAGAAATCTTCTTCGGATTCTCTGAAATGTTCTTAAAGGTTCCATTGGTAGAAAAATAAAGGCGTTTGGTTTCTACCTCTTCATAAAAATGAGATTTGCCACTTTCTAAGAGTTTTGTAACAAACGAAGGAATTACTTCCCCTTCTTCTTTCATTCGTTTCACTGATTTTTCAATACCAATGGCATCCCAAATCTCAAAAGGACCCAATTCCCAATTAAATCCCCATTTCATTGCTTGATCAATATTGACGATATCATCTGCAATTTCACCAAGTTTGTTAGCAGAATAAAGTAAAACTCGTTTTAAGGTGTTCCAGGCAAATTGTGAAGCTTCATCTTTGCCATAAAGAAGTATCCTTAATTTATCCTTTAAAGTTTTGGCCTGTTTTGCCATTTCTACCAAAGCCGATTTGAATTTTACTTTTGGCACATATTCCATTGTCTTCGTATCCAGTACATAAATTTCTTTCCCTTTTTCCGTTTCTACTTTTTTGTAAAATCCTTGTTTGTTCTTATCGCCAATCCATCCCTTATTAACCATCTCATGGATATACGTTGGAATTGTAAAGAATCGCCTTTCTTCTTCATCCTTTAAGTGGTCTCTTACGTTATTGACAACATGGACAAAGGTATCAATCCCAACCAAATCTAACGTTCGGAATGAAGCACTTTTTGGCCGACCCATTAACGGGCCTGTTATCACATCCACCGCATCTGCACGTAAACCCATTTTTTCCATTTCATGAATAGTAACCATTAATCCATACGTCCCGATTCGGTTGGCAATGAAATTAGGCGTATCCTTTGCCAACACAATTCCTTTGCCAAGGACGTTCTCGCCAAAATCCACCATAAAATTCACTATCTCTGGATCGGTTGTTTCTGCTGGTATCACTTCTAATAGTTTCATATAACGTGGTGGATTGAAGAAATGAGTACCTAAGAAGTGCTTTTTGAATTCGTCTGATCGATCAGCCACCATCTCGTTAATCGATATCCCAGATGTATTAGAACTGACAATAGTTCCTGGCTTACGATAAGTCTCAATCGTTTCTAGTACTTTCTTTTTTACGGCTAAATTTTCAACAACAACCTCGATGATCCAATCCACCTCTGATAGACGATTTAAATCATCTTCCATATTTCCAACTTGGATTAAATCCGCATCGTCGACTGAGTAAAGTGGCGAGGGCTTCGTTTTTAGAAGAGCTTGCTTTGCATTGGCTGCCAAACGATTTCTTACAGATAAATGATCAAGCGTAAGACCCTTTTTCTCCTCATCGGGTAGTAGTTGCGTTGGAACGATATCCAAAAGATAAACTGTTATTCCCACATTGGCTAAATGGGCAGCAATTCCTGAACCCATCATCCCTGCTCCTATTACTGCAGCTTTTTTAATTTTCCTTTTCATGGACATACCTCCATTTCAAATTTAATGTACTCTGCACCTTCTTTAGTTGGTGGTGTCCAACGCGTCTCCGCTCTTCGTTTCACTGAATAAAACGTAAAGTGAAAAAGGCACTCCGCGAAGTCGTCGCTTTTGGTCACCACAAACCTATTTCAATGTTGTGTACCACCAAGTCCGCTTTTGATTACTAAAAACCAACCTGAATGACGATTCATTCACCAACAATATTATTTAAAATATTAAAAATATTCAGTTAATTCGAACTAGAAAGTTCCTCTTCCACAACAAGGAATATCCTCATCCCAGTTCCCTACATTATTTCATCTATTTCTTCTATTCCTTTTATCTTTTCTTTTCCTTTAAACCATTATCAATTACATATTACGGCGATATTGGCCACCCACTTCATACAATGCTCTTGTGATTTGGCCAAGAGAGGCTACTTTTACTGTATTCATCAATTCCGAAAAAATATTTTCCCCACGCAAAGCAACCTCTTTCAACCTGCTTAATGCTTCGTCTACCTCATGTCGGTGCTGCTGATGAAACTGTCGTAAGCGTGCAATCTGTTCGTCTTTTTCCTCAATTGTTCCTCGCGACAATTCAATCTTTGTTACTTCCCCTCCTCCATTGGGATTTAAGAAAGTATTAATTCCGATAATCGGTAGCTCGCCAGAGTGCTTTTTCATTTCGTAGTTCATGGATTCCTCTTGAATTTTACTTCGTTGATAAGCCTTTTCCATTGCTCCTAATACACCCCCTCGAGCATTTAACCGTTCAAATTCCTGAAGAACGGCTTCCTCAACCAAATCGGTCAATTCTTCAATAATAAAGGAACCTTGAAGCGGATTCTCATTTTTGGCTAATCCCAATTCCCGAGTGATTATCAATTGAATCGCCATCGCTCGACGAACGGAATTCTCTGTTGGAATCGTAATTGCTTCATCATAGGCATTAGTGTGTAAAGAATTACAATGATCATAGAGTGCCATGAGTGCCTGTAATGTCGTGCGAATATCGTTAAAATTTATCTCCATCGCATGAAGAGAACGTCCTGAGGTTTGGATATGGTATTTTAATTTTTGTGAACGTTCATTCGCACCATATTTGTACTTCATTACCACCGACCAAATTCTCCGAGCCACACGCCCTAATACGGAATACTCTGCATCCATTCCATTACTAAAGAAAAAAGAGAGATTAGGAGCAAAATCATCAATTTTCATCCCTCTGCTTAAATAGTACTCGACATAAGTAAACGCATTGGCGAGAGTAAAGGCTAATTGCGTAATCGGATTCGCACCTGCCTCAGCAATATGATATCCACTGATACTGACCGAATAATAATTGCGCACTTTATTTTCAATAAAATACTCTTGAATATCGCCCATCATTTTCAATGCAAACTCAGTTGAAAAGATGCAAGTATTCTGTCCTTGATCCTCTTTCAAAATATCTGCTTGAACAGTTCCCCGTACTGTTTGTAAAGTTTTTGCTTTAATCTCTTCTTTTTCCACTGAATCAGGTTCCCGCCCATGTTCTTCTTTAAACTTTTCAATCTGTTGGTCGATTGCCGTATTCAAAAACATAGCAAGAAGCATGGGAGCTGGACCATTAATGGTCATGGATACACTCGTATTCGGAGCACAAAGGTCAAATCCATCATAAAGTATTTTCATATCTTCTATGGTAGCGATACTTACTCCACTTTCACCAATTTTTCCATAGATATCTGGCCGTTGATCTGGATCCTCCCCATAAAGAGTAACACTATCAAAGGCCGTACTTAATCGTTTTGCGGAATCATCTTTTGTTAAATAATGAAAACGACGATTGGTTCTTTCTGGTGATCCCTCCCCTGCAAACTGGCGCTTCGGCTCCTCTTCTGTGCGTTTAAAAGGGAAAACGCCTGCGGTAAAAGGGAAAAATCCTGGTAAGTTTTCTTTCATCTTCCATTTCACAAGTTCTCCCCAATCTTGATAAGGTGGAAGAGCAATTCGGGGAATTTTAGTTCCTGATAAAGTCGTATGAAAGATTGGATCTTGTTGGTAGGTCGCTTTTATATTTGGCCACTCATCGAGCCACGTTTTCGTTTCTTGGTGTAGTTGTTCAGAGATTCGTTCTATTTCCTCATCGATCCAAGCGATTAATGCATGATACTGTTCTTTCCCCTTCTCTAGCAATGATTTTGTGCCTTTTAATTGATAGAGCTGCCTAGCCAATTCAACCTGTTGGTTAGTGAATTGCTGATATTGACGAACAGTATTTACAATCTCATAAAGGTAGGATTCTCGTTCTGGTGGTATGATTTGTTGATTTTTACTTTCATGCAAATGTACTTTTGGCTCTAATTTCCAATCTAGATGGTTCACTTGTATCACTTTTTCGATGAGGGCTTGATAAAAACGATTCATCCCCGTGTCATTATAACGATTGGCAATTGTACCATAGACAGGTAAATCCTCTAATGCTCGATCAAATAGTTGGTGGTTGCGCTGATATTGTTTTCGCACATCTCGAAGTGCATCCTCTGATCCTTTTCGGTCAAATTTATTGATGACAACCAAATCTGCAAAATCTAGCATGTCGATTTTTTCTAATTGTGAGGGAGCGCCATATTCACTGGTCATCACGTAAACCGAAAGATCCGATAATGTTGTAATTTCCTTATCTCCCTGGCCAATTCCACTAGTTTCAATGAAGATGAGATCAAAATTAGCCGCTTTCAAAATTTCAATTGCATCCTTTAAAGCGAGGCTAATTTCTGTTCGTGAATCCCTTGTTGCTAAACTTCGTACAAATACTTGAGGATGGTATACTGAATTCATGCGAATCCGATCTCCTAAAAGTGCTCCTCCTGTTTTCTTTTTCGTTGGATCGACAGCTAAGATGGCAATCGTTTTGTCAGGGAAATCCTGAAGAAAACGGCGGACAATTTCATCCGTTAGTGAACTTTTTCCCGCACCACCTGTCCCAGTGATCCCAATTACAGGCACCTTCCGATTTGCTAGTTTCTTTATCTCTTTTTTCCATCGCAACTCGTAGGTTTTTTGATTTTCCTGATTATAGCTGTTTTCAGTGAGGGTGATCAGTCTTGCAATCGCTAGATGCCGTTGTTGCTGAAAATCCTCAAGTTGAATCGCTGAAATCTGGGTAGTCGAAAAGTCGGTTTCTTTAAGCATATGGTTCACCATACCTATTAACCCAAGTCGTCTTCCATCCTCTGGTGAAAAAATTTTAGCGATCCCATAACGTTCTAACTCTTGAATCTCCTCTTGTACTATGACTCCACCGCCACCGCCGAAAATCCGAATATGTCCAGCGCCTTTTTCTTGAAGCAAATCAAACACATATTTAAAATACTCCATATGCCCCCCTTGGTAGGAGCTAATCGCAATTCCTTGAACATCTTCATCGATTGCCGCAGTGACTACTTCTTCTGCCGAACGATTATGGCCAAGATGAATGACCTCTGTACCTGCTGCCTGTAATAATCGGCGAAAAATGTTAATCGAGGCATCATGCCCATCAAAGAGACTAGAGGCTGTAACAAAACGAATTTTATGGATCGGTCGGTAAAATTCGGTTTCCATGAACACACCCCCTTTTTCCATTTTCGTCTTATTCTTTCAATAAGTAGTTCGCAATCACCAGTCGTTGAATCTCATTCGTTCCCTCATAAATTTGCGTAATTTTTGCATCCCTCATCATTCGTTCGACTGGATAATCCCGTGTGTAGCCATAGCCACCAAAGATTTGAACCGCCTCGGTGGTAACCTCCATCGCTGTATCACTAGCCATTAACTTCGCCATTGCCGATTGTTTGCCATATGGTAAACCATTGTCTTCAAGCCATGCTGCTTGATAGGTTAATAATCGTGAGGCTTCTATCTTTGTTGCCATATCCGCAAGTTTAAATTGAATCCCTTGTTGGGCAGCAATTGGTTTGTCAAATTGAACACGCTCTTTGGCATAGTTGAGCGCTTCATCTAAGGCTCCTTGGGCAATGCCAAGTGCCTGTGCTGCAATTCCATTTCTTCCACCATCTAAGGTCATCATCGCAATTTTGAACCCTTGCCCTTCTTCACCTAAGAGATTTTCTTTTGGCACCCGTACATTGTCAAAATGCAATTCTACTGTAGTCGAGGCACGAATTCCCATCTTTTTTTCCTTTTTACCAAAGCTAAAGCCTTCCATCCCTTTTTCCAAGATAAATGCACTGATCCCTTTATGCTTTTTCTCCTTATCTGTGACAGCAAAAACGATATACGTATCTGCCTCCATTCCATTTGTGGTAAAAATCTTCGAGCCATTGATGATATAATCATCCCCATCTTTAACGGCTGTGGTTTTGATATTGGCGGCATCTGATCCTGCTCCGTTTTCTGTAATCGCAAAAGCACCAAGTTTTTCTCCAGTGGCTAAAGGCTTTAAGTATTTTATTTTTTGCTCTTCATTCCCAAACTTATAGATTGGCCAGCTCGCTAATGATATGTGAACAGATAAAGTCACTCCTACTGAGGCATCAACCCGAGAAAGTTCTTCTACTGCAATCACATAACTTAGAAAATCTGCTTCAGCACCACCATACTTTTCAGGCCAAGGAATCCCCGTAAGTCCTAATTCCGCCATCTTCTCAAAAATCCCTCGATCAAAAAGTTCTTGTTCATCCCGAAATGCTGCAGTTGGTGCCACCTCATTCTCAGCAAAGTCCCGCACCATCTTTCGAAACATTTCCTGCTCCTCTGTTAAACGAAAATTCATATTACTCACTCCCCCAAAACGTTTATTTAAGTAATTGGTTCGCAACCACGATCCGCTGAATTTGATTCGTCCCTTCATAAATTTGAGTAATCAATGCCAAGACGACCGAGTCTCCCTATTTCCTTGATTAACTCTAAAGGAAATTGATCGCTTTCATCAATTTTCGCTGCGATTGGAGCGATCTCGTTCCTTGCAAAATCCCGAACCATCTTGCGAATGGATTCTTGCTCTTTTGTAAATTGAAAATTCATGCTATTTGTAGACATAAAAGCCACGACCTGTTTTTCTTCCTAACCATCCAGCTTTTACATACTTTCTTAAAAGTGGGCATGGGCGATATTTTGAATCTCCTAGTCCATCATGAAGAATCTCCATGATCGACAAACAAGTATCAAGCCCGATAAAATCCGCTAATTCTAATGGTCCCATTGGATGATTCATCCCAAGCTTCATGACTTTATCCACGGCTTCTGGTGTAGCCACCCCTTCATAGACGGCATAGATCGCTTCATTAATCATCGGCAACAACACACGATTCGAGATAAACCCTGGAAAATCATTCACTTCTACAGGTGTTTTCTTCAATGTTTTGGCTAAATTTTCTACCGATTGATAAACCTCATCGGTTGTGGCTAATCCACGGATCACTTCCACGAGAGGCATCACAGGAACGGGATTCATGAAGTGCATTCCAATCACCTGACCAGGGCGACTTGTCACCGCCGCAATTTCTGTAATCGGTAATGAGGAAGTATTGCTTGCTAGAATCACTTCTGGTTTTGCGATCCGATCAATCTCTTGAAAGATTTTGGTTTTGATCTCCATGTTTTCGGTTACGGCCTCAATAATGAAGTTGGCTTCATTCGCTAAGGTTAATTCTGTTGTCAGTTGAATACGAGCTAGAATCTGCTCCTTTTCCTCTTCCGAAATTCTACCCTTTTCCACATAGCGAGCAAGATTTTTTTCAATTCCCTTAAACCCTATTGAAAGATGTTCGTCTTTAATGTCTTGCATGATAACCTGAAAACCCGCTTGAGCAGCTACTTGGGCAATCCCACTTCCCATCTGTCCTGCTCCAATGACCATGATCTTTTGGATCGACATTTCTTTTCCCCCTTTTTAAACTATACTCGAACTAAAATCGCATCGCCTTGGCCACCACCACTACAGATGGCTGCAATTCCTAATCCGCCACCTCGTCGTTTTAATTCATAGATCAGGGTGATTATGATCCTCGTGCCACTCGCACCAATTGGATGACCAAGGGCTATGGCCCCCCCATTGACGTTTACCTTTTCTGGGTCCCATTTTGCAATTTTGGCACTGGTTAAAACCACAGAGGCAAAAGCTTCATTAACCTCAATCAGATCGATTTGATCAATGGTATATCCCGTCTTTTTTAACAATTTATTGATCGCAAGACCAGGAGCGATCGCTAAATAAGGAGCATCGACGGCTACCTCCGCATGACCGAGAATCGTCGCGAGAGGTTGCAAACCATATTGTTTCGCCTTTTCTTCTGATATAAGCACCATAGCTGCTGCTCCGTCATTAATCCCAGGTGCATTTCCTGCTGTGACACTCCCATCTTGGATGAATACAGGAGGTAATTTTGCTAGTTTTTCTAAACTAGTATCTCTTCTTGGCGATTCATCCACATCAATGATCAGCAAACTCTTTTTTTCCTGGATCGTGACAGGAACAATCTCTTCAGCTAACTTACCATTGTCGATCGCTGTAATTGCTCGTTGATGGCTACGGTATGCCCATTCGTCTTGTGCTTCACGGGAAATACCATATTCCTTGGCCACGTTACTTCCATGAACCGCCATGTGTACTTGATGAAAGGCGCAAGTTAATCCATCATGTACCATGAGATCAATCAGTTCGTCGTTACCCATTCGCATTCCGAATCGTGCATTTTTCAGCGCATATGGAGCTTGGCTCATGCTCTCCATTCCACCAGCGACGACCGTATCCACATCCCCACTGCGAATGAGTTGATCGGCTAATGTCACACTTCTTAAGCCTGAGGCACACACCTTATTAATCGTTTCTGTAGGCACATCCCAATCCAACCCTGCTTTTCTAGCAGCTTGACGTGAGGGGATTTGCCCTGCCCCGCCTTGCAGAACCATCCCCATAATCACTTCATCCACCCACTTCTCTTGAATCTTTCCCCGATCTAAAGCTGCACGTATTGCGATTCCACCTAGATCCGTTGCTGACATTGATTTTAATGCCCCACCTAACTTGCCAAATGGTGTCCGTGCAGCACTCACAATCACTGTTTTCCTCACAAAATCCCCTCACCTTCTATTTATTGATTACAGATTTGTACTTTGTATAAGAACGGAGCTCGTTACAAAGTACAAATCTTTAAACTAAAGACTTTTCTAACAACTCCACCACATCGAATGTCTTTATCTCTTCTTCAACACTTTTGGCTTTGGTGCCATCAGATAACATCGTTAAGCAGTAGGGACATGCTGTTGCAATCGTTGTTGGTTTCAACTGTAATGCCTGTTCAGTTCGAAGTACGTTGATCCTTAATCCCTCTTTTTCCTCTAACCACATCAATCCTCCACCTGCACCACAACACATGGCATCTTGCCTACTGCGTTCCATCTCTACCAATTCCACACCAGGAATTGATTTTAAGATGAAACGTGGTGCATCATAAATTTCGTTATAACGACCAAGATAACAAGAATCATGGTAAGTAATCCGCTCTTTCACTTCTTTTTGCGGTTTAATTCTTCCCTCCTGTATCAATTTCGCGAGAATTTCTGTATGATGATACACCTCTGCCTCTAATCCAAATTCAGGATACTCATTTTTAAAGGTGTTATATGCGTGAGGATCAATGGTTACAATCTTTTTGACGTTATATTTCTGGAAGTTTGCGATATTTTCGGTGGCAAGTTGTTGAAAGAGAAACTCGTTTCCTAACCTTCTAGCAGAATCTCCCGAACTTTTCTCCTCATTCCCTAGGATGGCAAAGGTAATTCCTGCTTTTTGAAAGATTTTCGCCAACGATTGGGCAATTTTTTTACTGCGATTATCAAACGAACCCATTGAACCGACAAAGAAGAGATATTCGAATTCCTCCGTCTCTTTTACAGTTGGAACCGTAATATCCTCCCGTTCGTGCCGCCAATTGGCACGTTCCTTGCGATTAATCCCCCATGGGTTTCCCTGACGTTCGATATTACTAAGAGTACGTGTTGCTTCTGGACTCATCTTACCTTTTGTTAGAACAAGATAACGGCGCATGTCTACAATTTTATCTACATGTTCATTTGTGACAGGACATTGGTCCTCACAGTTCCGACAGGTGGTACAAGCCCAAATTTCTTCTTCTGTGATAACATCCCCGATCAATTGCAATTCATGAAGCAGTTTTAGTGCTGTTGCCCCATCTGTTGTTGCCGCTGCCTCCCGCCTTACAAGAACAGCGGGAAGTCCTACCGATGCTGGATCTTTAAAAATTCTCCCTGGTGCCCAAGGTGTCGTATGTGGAGCAATAACCTCTCCTTTTTCCGTTAAATGATCTCTGAGCTTCGTGATCAATCGCATCGGAGAAAGGGTTTTACCTGAAGCTGATGCTGGACACATATTGGTACAGCGTCCACACTCCACACAAGAGTAAAGGTCCAATAATTGTTTTTGTGTAAAATCCTCAATTTTCCCTACGCCAAATTCTTCTTGTTCTTCATTTTCAAATGATATCGTTGATAGTTTTCCAGGAGAATGTAATCTCTTAAAGTAGACATTTACGATCGCAAAAATTTCATGTGCTTGCTTTGATTGAGGAAGATAGACAAGATAGGATAATAGAAGCAACAGATGTGCCCACCAAGCAATATAAAAGAGAACATATGCTGCATCAGTTGAAATGTTGTGAATGAGGAAATAGATAAGAGATGAGAATGGTTTGTAAATGGTTGGTTCCTCATGCAGTATCACCATCTCCGCTCCACCAGCAACGATTACGGATGTCATTAACGGAGCAAGGAACCAATAAACGAGTCCTGCACGAAAACTACGCTGTAATCGCGGTAATTTTTCCACATATCTTCGATAAGCCATAAAAAGAACGGCAAAGAAAACAGATCCTACTAATAACTCTTGAGATAATGTGAAGAAATGATAGAAAGGAACTGGAAGATGCCAACCGTTAACATTTGCAAAGCCTTTCCCGATTAAATCAATTGCTCCAAGCTGAACGAAAATCGCACCATAGAATAGAAAGACGTGCGTGATTCCACTCTTTTTATCCTTCAGCAACTTCTTTTGGCCCAATACAAACGTGACAATTGATTTCCATCTCTCCTTGGTATTCTTCTCCAACCTAGGATCTTTTCCCAATTTAATATAGGTATAACGAGCATGCAGCACTCGATAAAATAGCCAGAACCCATAAATGGTTACAACTATAAAAGCAAATAGATTAATTAGTTGCCACATTCTCACCCTCCTCTTTTCTTTGTTTTGATACGAATGTCTACGTTATATTTTCAGTATATTCAGATAATTAATGGTATAGTCTGAGATAAATTATGACACTCTAAGTAAATTAATTTACAAGTGCTTTGAGCTCATCTACCAAGAATGGCAACACGTCAAACAGGTCACCGACAATTCCATAATCTGCAATTTGAAAAATAGGCGCTTCTGGATCTTTATTCACGGCAACAATCACCTTTGAATTGGACATCCCAGCCACATGTTGGATTGCACCAGAAATTCCTAAGGCAATATACAAGTCAGGGGTTACCACTTTTCCTGTTTGGCCAATCTGTAATGAATAATCGGCATACCCTGCATCACACGCACCACGAGAAGCACCAACTGCGGCTCCCAGGAGTTCAGCCACCTCATACAGTTTTTCAAAGCCTTCTTTACTTTTAACCCCTCTTCCACCAGAGATGACGATTTTCGCTTCACTTAAATCCACACCTTTACTCGCTTTACGGATGACATCTCGGACTTTCACCCGTAAAGCATCTTGACTAGGAGTATAAGAGAGGACGATTTTTTCTGCTGTTTTCGATGAATCAGGTTCTTCCATCGGAATATTATTTGGACGGATCGTCGCAAAGACAAGGGGATCATGGGTTATTTTTTTCACGAATGCCTTTCCAGCATAGATGGGTCGTGTAAATACAATTTTGTCATCTATGACTTCTAAGTCAATATTATCAGTAATCAAACCAACCTTTAATGCGGCTGCGATTTTCGGAGCCATATCTCGACCAATTGGAGTATGGCCAATCAAGATCACATCCGGTGTAAACTGCTTTATCACCTCAATAAATGCCTCTTTATATACATCTGTAACATATTGTGTTAATGAAGGATCTTGAACTACAAAGACTTTATCCGCACCATGTTCAGCTAATGCTTGAACATATTCGTTAGAATCTAAACCTAACAATACACTCGCAATTTCCCCACCATCCGCTACTTTTTTCGCTGCTGCTAATACTTCAAAAGAAACATTGCGCAGTTTTCCGTTCTTCTCTTCTGCGAAAACCAATACCTTTCGACTCATCGCTTATACCCCTTTCTTTAAATCACTTTCGCTTCGTTCCGTAATAATTGAACCAATTCTTTGGTTTGATCCTTTATCTCACCTTTTAAGATTTTTCCACCACTTTTCTTTGGTGGTAAATAAGTTTCCAATACTTCCGTTTTGGCTCGAATTGCTTCTGCTGTAATATCCACATCTGGACGATCAAGTGGTTTTTTCTTTGCCTTCATAATCCCTGGTAAAGACGGATATCTTGGCTCATTTAAACCTTGTTGGGTTGTAATTAAAACAGGTAGGTTAGTTTCTACAATCTCTATGTCTCCCTCAACATCACGATGAACAATGACAACAGAATCGTTTATTTCAATTTTTACTGCTGTACCAATAAAGGGAATGCCAAGAATCTCGGCTATTCGTTGGGGAACTTGCCCTGAACCATCATCAATCGCAATATGACCTGCAAGAATAAGATCATAGGATTGTTCCTGAATTACCCTTGCCAACACATTAGAAACGACATATTCATCACCAAATAATCTCTCATCATCGATTAAAATCGCTTGATCAGCTCCCATTGCTAGCGCTGTGCGAATAGAACTTTCAAATCGATCAGATCCTAGTGACAAGGTTGTAACTGTTCCGCCTAACTCTTCTTTGATTTTCAGCGCTTCCTCTACCGCATACTCATCATAGGGATTGATAATAAACTCAACACCCTCTTCACTAATTTGACCATCTTTTAAGACGATTTTTTCTTCCATATCAAAGGTTTGTTTTAATAAGACCAAAATGTTCATTCCATATCTCCTCCTCATCTATCTATCCTCAAATACAGGGGAACGTTTTTCTAAGAATGCTTGCGTCCCTTCCTGTTTATCTGCCGTAATACAAACTTCCCCAAACAACTTAGCTTCTAGTAACAACCCCTCTCTAAATGATCCGCTTAACCCTTGGTTAATCGCTTCGATCGATTTGGCGATTGCTACTCCACCTTTTGTTGCAATCTGATGAGCCAACTTCTTCGCTTCCAATAAAACGTCTTCATCTAAAACGATGCGATTCACAACACCTACATGATACGCTTCATCTGCTGAATAAAGATTACCTGTTAACACCCATTCCATTGCAATTGAACGATTGGTCAGTCTTGCGAGTCGTTGTGTCCCGCCAAACCCTGGAATAATACCAAGATTAATTTCCGGTTGACCGAACTTTGCTGAATTACCAGCAATCCGAATGTGACAAGCCATCGCTAATTCCATCCCGCCACCAAGGCATACTCCATTAATCGCTGCAATTACTGGTTTTTTCATTTGTTCAATTCGATCAAATAGTTGCTGGCCTAGGCGTGATAATCGTTCTCCTTCTTCTTTGGAAGAAATGTTGGCAATCTCTTTGATATCGGCCCCAGCGACAAATGCTTTACCATAACCTGTTAGCACCACTGCTTTTATCCGCCGATCGACACAAGCTGCTTCAATCGCTGTTTCTAATTCTTGTAATGTTTTTACTCCAAGCGTATTCACTGGTGGATGGTTAATCGTAATAATTGCTACACGATTATCTAATTCATAATTCAAATGTTCAAATTCCATTTTTCCTCACTCCTTTATTTTCGTTTAAGACCATTCATTAATAAAGAAAATACTGGTTCTACTAAAGCAAGCAAATCATATTTCATATCTTTCATCACCCAGGATGTCGCCGTTTCATCTAATGTTCCAAAAATCATCTGCCGCATGAGTCGTATATCTACATCATCATGAAACTTTCCTTCCTCAATTCCAGACCGGATCAGGTCTTCAATGAGTAGATGATAGAGCTTTAAGATACTTCCAATTTCCTTACGAAAGTTACGATTAGATTGCCGCAATTCAATTTGTGTCACAATTGCAAGATGGGGATCCATCGCCAATTGTTTAAAATGCATATAAATGAGTTGATGAAGCTTTTCTTCGACAGAATGAACCAAATCTACTTGCTGTTTAACCTTTTCAACAAAGCTAGTCATTTTTAAACGAAATAATGAGATGAATAAGTCTTCCTTGTTTTTAAAATAGAGGTAGATTGTCCCGTCTGCCACCTGGGCTTCACGAGCAATCTTGGTTACTTGTGCATGATGATAACCATTTTCTGCAATCACTTTGACTGCTGCATCAATAATTGCATGATACTTCTCCCCAAATTTTTTTGCCATTTTTAGACTCCTTTTATACTGAATGATTATTCATTCATGTATAGTTAAAGCATATCGAAAAGAGAAAGAAAAATCAATATTTTTGTAATATTCTGAAAATAATAAGTACAAGTTCGCTTGTTTTTATTTAACTTACTTTGTCTTTGTTTATTTTGTTCTTTTCTTCCTCAATTAAGGCGCGACGTAAGATTTTGCCGACCATTGTTTTTGGAAGTTCAGATCGAAACTCATAAACTCTTGGAACCTTATATGCCGCCAAACGTTCTCTGCAAAACGCATCTAACTCTTTTTCGCTGACTTTTATTCCCTCTTTTAAAACGACGAATGCCTTTACTGTTTCTCCCCGATATGGATCAGGAATGCCGACAACGACTGCCTCCTGAACGGCTTCATGTTCAAATAGAACCTCTTCTACCTCTCGTGGATAGATGTTATATCCCCCCGCGATAATCATATCCTTCTTCCGATCAACAATATAAAAGTATCCTTCATCATCCATCGTTGCCAAATCTCCTGTCAATAACCAACCGTTTATGAATACCTTTCTTGTTTCTTCTGGACGATTCCAATAGCCTTTCATCACGACAGGACTTTTAATGGCTAATTCGCCAATTCCACCAATTTCTACATCTTCACCAGTAACAGGATCGACAATTTTTGCTTCCGTATCTGGCCATGGAATTCCGATGCTTCCTATTTTTCGTTTCTCCCAGATCGGGTTAGCATGTGTAACTGGAGATGTCTCTGTTAAACCATACCCCTCAATAATTCTTGCACCTGTTAATTTCTCGAATTTTTCTTGAACTTCTGATGGTAATGGAGCAGAACCGCTGATACATGCTTCAATTGACGATAGATCATACTGTTTCACATTGGGATGGTTGAGAAGTGCGATATACATGGTAGGAGAGCCTGGGAAAAAGGTTGGCTTTTCTTTTTCGATGGTTTGTAAAATTTCCTCGGCTTTAAATCTAGGAATTAAAATCATAGTTGAGGCAAGATGAATGCTTAAATTCATTACAGAGGTCATTCCAAATACATGAAAAAATGGTAAAACGCCAAGAATTCTTTCCTGTCCTCTTTTGACACGATATAACCAGTGTGCTTCTTGAATGACATTGACGACAAGATTATAATGAGTCAGCATCACACCTTTAGGAACACCTGTTGTTCCACCTGTATATTGTAAAAGAGCAATATCTTCTTTTGGATCCAACTGAACTCGAATCGGAAATACAGGTTGACTTTTCATTAATTTTGAAAAAAAGCAAACTCCCTCTTTTTTGGAGACAGATACATACTGCCCATCTTTTCTTAATTTCAAGTTATAAAGCAGATTTTTAGGGAAAGGGAGAAAATCTTTCAAACTAGTCACAATAATATGTTTTAAAAATGTTTTCGAACGAATATTTTCTACTTTTGAATAAAATAAGTCTAAAGTGATGATAATTTCCGATCCTGAATCAACCAGTTGGTGTTCTAATTCTCGTTCGGTATACATGGGATTGTTTTGAACAACAATTGCACCTAACATTAATGATCCATAATAGGCAATTACCGATTGTGGGGTATTCGGGAGCAGAAGTGCAACTCGGTCACCTTTCTTCACACCCAACTGTTTTAAACCATGAGCAAATTTGTACACATTATTCAATAATTCTTTATATTTGATGGTTTTGCCCATGAAAGATACCGCATCATGATTAGGATATTCTCTTGCCGCATTAACTAGAAGTTCTGTAATTGGAATCTCTGGATAGGAAATCGTGTGAGGAACTTCTTTGGGATAGGAAGAAAGCCAAATTTTATTGATTACCTCCTTATTCATTTTTTCCCCTCCTCATTTTTTCTTGGTTATATTTCTATTGTATATAATTTTATGAATATTTTGAATATTTTTATTTTTTCTTTTTAAATTTTTGAAAATAAAAAGGTCCGTGATTGCAAATCACAAACCTTACATAATTATTCGAACCTTTATCTTATTCACTTTTGTTTCATTCCTGTTAATGAAAGCAAAAATAACTCCAAAGCCAAAACTTTATCTTTTTTACCCGTTTTGATTTCAAAATCGATCGTGGCTAATTGACTTAAGATCTCTCTTAATTGTTGTCGTTCAAAACTTTTCCCTTGTTGTAATGCCAGTTGAACTACATAGGAATGAACTCCTATTTGACTTGCAATCTGCTGGTTTGAATAACCTTTTTGCGCTAATTCTTTTGTATACAACATAATTCGAAACTGTCTTGCTAATAAGGCCACAATCTTGATTGGCTCTTCTTTATTCTTTAAAAGATCATAAAGCATTCGAATGGCTTGATCGATTTGTAAATTAGCCACTTTCTCAATCAAAGAGAAAATATTTTTTTCTAATGTGCGAGCTGTTAATTCCTTTACAACCTGCAGATCAATTTGGCCTTCTTTTCCAACGTAGAGAGCCATTTTTTTGATCTCTTGCTCAAGAATTTGAAGTTCTTTACCAATGGTATATACCAAGAATTGTGCTGCATCAAGAGTAATTCCTACCCCTTCTTTGCGTGCCAACTTAAAAACGAAATCAACTAATTCCTTCCCTTTTAATATTGCAAAGGATTCTACCGTGGCAGTTTGTTTCAATATTTTTGTGATTTTTTTCCTTTCATCTAATTTTTCAGAAAACACAGTCAAAATTAGAGTACTGTAATCAACAGGGTTTTCTAAAAACCGTTCCAAACTCTCGATCTCATGTTCCACCTTTGTATTTGCTTTTTGCCCCGTAAGGAAATAGGCATTTTTTGCAATCACAACTTTATGTTCCGAAAGAAAAGGCAATGTTTCCGCTTCTTGAATCACTTCTTCGATCGGCGTTACTTGTAAATCATAGGTGATCAAATTCATCTCTCTCTCCTCAAAAGGAAGCCGTTGATGAATGATTTGCTCAATTTTCTGTTCGATTAAATAGGATTCTAATCCATAAAAAAGGTAAATCGATGATTTTGGCATAAGCTCCTCCTTCAATTTCAATCCCACGTCCATTATATCGGTAAAACTTCCATCGTTCTAGACAAAATCAATCAAAATAAGTTTGTATATTCCAATACGCTCCGTTATCCGTATATATTACACTCCCAAAAGTCGCTGAATATACAAACCTAATACCAAAATCTTATACATGATACTAAATAAAACCCCCTGTTATAAGGGGGCCTTAAAAGTCTCTTCTCAAATATGTAAACGCCCAATGGAAAGGCCTAGGAACTTCCCAATTGGGCGGGAAGCAGTTGTTGTATTACACTATACGCAAAACGCCTAATTAGTGTGACAAATTTAAAGATTTTTTTCATCTAAAGTTTTTTTAATTTCGTATCCTTTAGGATTCACCTTGATTAGAATTGCTCCATCTTGATCCGTTTGCCAAATATGAATTCCCCTTTCCTTTAAACGTTGAATGACTTCCAATGAAGGATGATGATAACGATTATGTACTCCTACAGAGATAAGTGCTTCTTTTGGTTGCAAATGATCTAATAATGATTGACTGGTGGAAGTTTGACTACCATGATGACCCACTTTCAAAAAATCAATGTGAGGCAAAGAGTAGTTTTGAATGAGTTGTTTTTCTCCTTCTACCTCAAGATCACCCATAAATAGAAATTGAGTTTGATAAAGTTTGGCATAGGTAATCAACGATTGGTTATTTTCTTTTTCTTTTGGTTTTGAACCAAGGGAGATAAAAGTAATCACGGTATTGGGATCAAGGGAAAGATGTGATTCCCCTTCTTTTATTACTTTGATAGGAATTTGCTTTTGCTTTAACTTCGTATATAGTTTTTCCCCTAATTCTGTTCTTGGAAATCCTTCCCCTACAATAAACCAATGGATAGGGATTTGCTCCACAAGGGTAAGGTAACCTTCGATATGATCGGCATCTTCATGGGTTAAAACAGCGTAATCTAATTCGTTGATTCCTTGATAGTGCAGATATGGCAGCACAATATCTTCTCCCACTTGGAAAGGGTCTTTTCTTTGTTTCCATGCTGGCTCCTTTATAAAAGATAATGTTCCGCCACTGTCGATTAATATCGTTTCTCCATCTGGAGATTCAATCAAAAGACTATCCCCCTGGCCAACGTCGAGCATGGTTACCTGTGCGTTATCAGGAGAGAAAAGGAAAGAAGCCAACCACAAAATCATACTAATGATCAATACACCTTTTTCCAAAGCAAATAAATACTTTTTTGTTTGATAGGAAAGAAAAGATTCCTTAATTTCTTTTCTTGTCAAACTCCAAACTAAAAAGAAGTAAAAAAGAATAACAATCCACCAAGAAAAATGACCAAAGAATTGCAATACCCTTAATTGACTGAAAATAGCAATCACATTAAAAAGAAGGTACAACAAAACATCTAATAAATGTCCAACCCAAACAGCAAAAGGAAGATGGAACAAACTAAGCAATAAGAGAAGGAATCCCATTGGCAAGACAGCAAAACTAAAAATGGGTACAAATAACAGATTTGCCAGCCATGAAAAGAAAGAGTATTGGTGAAAATGATAGAAAACAAGGGAAAAAGATGCAAGTTGGGTGACGATTAAAACGGTAAATGCTCCCCGTAACCAAGAAGGAACTTTATCTCGTAACCAAGTTTCAACTCTCGGATATCCCCAAACAAGAAAAAAGGTAACGACAAATGATAACTGAAAGCCAATATCATCCATCCATTTTGGATTATAGAAGGTCATAAAAAGAAACGTTAAACCCATCGATTGAAGGGAAAGAAATGGCCTGCGAAACATCAATCCATACAAGGTAATTAAAGACATGAGAGTTGCCCGAACAACAGAAGCACTTGCACCGACTAAAAACAGATAAAAAATCAAGAATATCCCTGTAATTATCCCCCTTTTTTCTCTCGTTAACCCTAATTTCGATAACAAAAAGGAGATGATCAAAGTCAATATCGTTAAATGAAGTCCAGAAATGGCAATAATATGGCTGAGCCCTAAGTTAGAAAAATCATCTCTGATTTCTGGAGATAGATCTTGGCGATTCCCTAGGATTAAGCTTTTCATAAAACCAGATTGGGGATGAGAAAGATACTGATCAAAAGGTTTTGCTAACTGATTTTGCAAAACATAAAAGAAATGGGATAGGGAAAAACGCTTTGATATTTGAATATTTGTTAAATCAGAAACTGTTATCTGCCAATAAATATTCTGATTAGCCAAATAACGGGAATAATCAAATTGTCCTGGGTTTCTCGCTTTTGGAGGCTTGTCCAAAATCCCATAGAAGGTAATCCCCATTCCTTTTGTAAAACTCCGCACTTTTTCTAGCTCTTGCTCTTTGTTCAAGTATAGGTAAACGATCAACTTTTCTTTTGTTTGCAGCTTTCGTTCCTGTTGCTGCCATTGATAAGAAAAAGGTTCAATCTGAAATTTGACCAAATTGCCATCGATGATCGGTTCTGAAATGAGATAACCACGGATTCCTATTCTTTGTCCTGTCAATTCTTTAGGTAATTGGCTTTGATGTTGATCCTGATAAACAAGCATATAAAGAAACCCAGAAATGAGAAAGAAAAAGAAAAGGAAAACAAACCAAAGATTGTTTCTTCGATAATACAAATAAAGTGAAAATAGGAAAAAGACCAAACTGCTTGAAAGTGCGATCACCAGTTTGGTCCATGAAATCTCTATATCCCTACCAAATAACAAGCCAATAGCCCATGCCAAAGATAATAGAATGAGCGGAGCTTTTGGTTTATAAAAATGGCGTGCTAAATCCATCATTTCTTCTCTCTTTCATATTGGCGAAAGAGAATATTGGCTTCTTTAAATAGTTCTGTTACTTTCGGTAGATCTTTTTCATATTTACGTTCATAAACAACTTCTTTAATTCCGCTGTTGGCAAGCATCTTGGCACAATTATAACAAGGGGAATCCGTAACAAACACAGTCGCTCCTTCACGATCTGCTCGATCGGTAAACAGCATCAAATTCACTTCTGCATGGATGGTTCGAATACATCTTTCTTTTTCTTCACCATTTTCATGGTAATGCTCGATAAGACAACCTTGTTCATAACAATCTAGCACTCCTGAAGGGCTACCATTATAGCCTGTACCCATTAATTTTTTATCTTTTACTAAAATCGCGCCCACATGTCTTCTCGGGCAAGTTGCCCTTTCAGCCACGGTAAAAGCAAGGTCCATGAAATACTCGTCCCAACTTTTACGGTAATATGAACTCACTTCTCTTCCCTCACCTTTTTTAGACCTTTTCTCTTTTTCTCTCAATTATATTCCAACACTATTGTTTTTTTAATCTAGGGACTCCTTATTTTATAAAACTATTCTGATTTAAACAATCGTTTATGTTCAATCTTGATACATTTGTCCATAACTACATTCAAACCTTTTTCGGAAGCGAAGTTAGCAGCCTCTTCATTTACGACCCCTAATTGGAGCCAAATGGCCTTCGCTCCGATCTCGACTGCTTCTTCTACAATAGGCATTACTTGATCGGGTCGGCGAAAGACATCGACAATGTCTACTTGACCTTCAATTTCCTTTAAGGAACCTACTGCTTTTTTCCCTAGAACCTCATTAATGGTTGGATTGACAGGAATAACCTCGTATCCTTGATTAAGCAAATATTCTGCTACCTTATAACTGTCCCGTTCAGGCTTGTTCGACAGTCCAACAATGGCAATTCGCTTAGATGTTTCTAATAGATTTTTTAATTGTTCATCTGTAGTTAAGCGACTCATGATTTTCCTCCTTTCCATCTAAGACAACATTAGTGAATATCTTTAACTACGTCAATATTTTTAACGAACTTAGCAAAGTTTTATACCAATCTTAATTTTAACATTAATATTACACTTTTGAATTAATGTACTGAAATTTTTTCTTTAATTTTATCAAATGTTTTTTCACCGATTCCAGATACATTCATCAGATCTTCAATTTTATGAAAGGGACCGTTTTGTTGACGGTATTCAATGATCGCCTTGGCCCTCGTTGCTCCAATTCCATCTAATTCCATTAATTGTGATTCATCAGCTGTATTGATATTAATCTTGCCATTTGTGGAACTTGGACCACTTGATATTGAATAACTTCCCCAAATTTGATTGGTTCCTTGGTTTTCCAGTTTTTCTCCTTGAAAAGGAACATAGATCACCATCTCATCTTTTAACTTCATTGCCAGATTCACTTGATTCAAATTCGCATTAGGTAGAGCTCCGCCAGCAAGATCAAGAACATCTTTTACCCTTGCATTATTTTTTAAATGATAGATTCCTGGTTTCGTGACTGCACCTTTGACATCGACAACAATCTCTTCAGCATTCGTTTTCTCTGTTTTTGTTTTATTCGAAACGACATTTGACGATTCCTTTACTTGGTCTCTAAATGGCGGCGGATCGTCTTGTTTGGAAGAGATATATTGACTTATTGCGAATAAGAGAGCCATAATAAGAAGAATAATAAAGATTTTCTCTCTTTTCGTTAAGTAAAACTTTGAAATCAGATCCACCATTACCATCCTTTCTAAATTTGAAATACATGTTTTTATAATCGAGGTGTTAGCAGTGAGTAGTGTTCATTTGGAAATTACGAAAAAAGTCAATGAAAAAGTAAAAGCAATCGAAACTTATAAGAAAATGGATCAACAACGAGAGTTGATCATCGACCAACTGATTGATGATTATAAAGCAGGGAAACCAATCGACTTAACGAAACTTAATCAATGGACAAAACAAATGAACCAGTTTGCAATCAAACATCAGTTACCAACAAGAAAAATCGTGACAAAAGAAATGTTTAAGTCTTATGTTCAAACGTTACACTAAAATTTAGAATCTATTCATTATTTCGGCAATTTAGGAAAAATTCCTTCAAAACCGATTCATTTTTTAAAATTTAATGTCATAGAATCCCTTCAAGCTTCACCCGAATCTCCCCTAAGGATGGGTTCGTGTACCTCAGCTCGAGCGTTTGCCTCCAGCTTCCTGCGTATAAAAAAAGCTTGCCAACACTATCAAAGAATGTTGGCAAGCTAAAGGTAACATTAGCTTTGAACATACAGCCTTTACTCGTTTATTACCCTATAACAATATTAACAAGTTTGCCAGGAACAACGATCACTTTTCTGATCTGTTTTCCATTTATCCATTCATTGATTCTTTCATCATCAAGGACAGCTTTTTCGATTTCTTCTTTTCCGTAAGATGTTGGAATCATCTTTTTCCCGCGAATCTTGCCATTGATTTGAATGGCGATTTCTACTTCATCTAATACCAAATATTCTTCATTGAATGTTGGCCACTCTTGTAGATGAATACTAGAGTCATGCCCCATCATTTGCCATAATTCTTCAGTAATATGCGGCGTCATTGGTGCGAGCAATACCACAACCGTTTCGATCGCTTGTTTGAGAAGACCTTTGTTCCCTTTTTCGGGATAACTATGAATCTTGTTGACTAACTCCATCACAGCAGAAATCGCAGTATTAAAATTATTTCTTAATTCAATGTCCTCTGTTACCCGTTTAATGGTTAAATGAATCATACGACGAAGTTCTTTTTCTTCATCGGTTTCAACCTTGATTTCCGGATGCGATCTTAAGGTTTCAAGGTTTTGTTGAACAAGCCTCCATACCCGATTTAAGAAACGATGGCTTCCTTCTACCCCAGAATCACTCCAATCAAGATCACGATCAGGAGGAGCCGCAAATAGAATAAAGAGACGTCCTGTGTCTGCACCGTATTTCTCGATGATTTCATTGGGGCTTACCACATTTCCTTTTGATTTTGACATCTTTGCTCCATCTTTAATGACCATACCCTGTGTCAGTAAAGATTTAAAAGGTTCTTGGAATGAAATTAATCCTGCATCATACAATACTTTTGTAAAGAATCGTGAGTAGAGTAAATGAAGGACTGCATGTTCAATCCCACCAATATATTCATCAACAGGCAGCCATTTATTGACAAGTTTAGAATCAAAAGGTTTTGTCTCTTCGTGGGGGCTGACATATCGGAAATAATACCACGATGAATCAATAAAAGTATCCATTGTATCGGTTTCCCGATAAGCATGCCCCCCACATTTTGGGCAAGTGGTATGAACAAACGACTCTGAAGTGGTTAATGGATTATCTTTTCCATTAAAGGTAACATCTTCAGGTAACATAACAGGTAATTGATCTAATGGAACGGGTACTTCACCGCATGTATCGCAATAGACGATAGGTATCGGTGTACCCCAATAACGTTGGCGCGAGATAAGCCAATCTCTTAATCGATAGGTTGTAGTCCGTTTTCCTTTGCCAATTTCTTCAAGATACTTACCGATCGTTTGAATCGCTTCTTGCTTTTGCAATCCATTAAAGCGATCAGAATGAACCAATATTCCATCTTCTGTAAATGCTTGATCCATCTCTTCCACAGTTTGGGGATATCCGTCTTGATTTTGTACCACAATCTTAATCGGTAGATGATATTTCTTCGCAAAATGGAAGTCCCGCTCATCATGGGCTGGAACACCCATTACTGCACCCGTTCCATAATCCATTAACACATAATTTGCTACCCAAATCGGTACATCTTCTTCTGTTAATGGATGTTTGGCATAAGAACCTGTGAAATAACCCACTTTTTCCTCTTCTGTTGAGGTACGGGTGATCTCATTTACTTTCTTTAAGTCTTCGATAAATTGTAAAATCTTTTGTTCGTTTTCTTTTCCTTTAATCAATTGAGGAACAAGAGGATGTTCTGGTGCTAATACCAAGTAAGTGACTCCATATAAGGTGTCTGGGCGTGTAGTAAATACAGGGATCTTCGCATCATCTAAAGTTGGAACTGTAAAGACCACTTCTGCTCCTTTACTTTTTCCAATCCAGTTTCTTTGCATCATTTTAACCTTTTCTGGCCAACCCTCTAATTGATCTAAATCTTGCAGTAATCGTTCCGCATAATCAGTAATTCTTAAGAACCATTGATTCAATTCTTTTTTCGTTACTTCGCTATCGCAACGCCAACACCTTCCATCTTCTACCTGTTCATTCGCTAAAACTGTATTACAGGTCGGACACCAATTAACAGCCGCTTTCTTTTTATAAGCAAGCCCCCGCTCGTAAAATAACAAAAAGAGCCATTGGGTCCACTTATAATAGTCAGGCAGACAAGTGGCAACATAGCGATCCCAATCGTACGATACGCCTAACCGTTTTTGTTCCGTACGAATCCGTTCCATGTTTTTTAATGTCCACTCTTTTGGATTAACTCCTCTTTGAATCGCTGCATTCTCAGCGGGTAAACCAAAGGCATCTGCTCCCATTGGATGAAGGACTTGGTATCCTTTCATGCGTTTAAAACGGGCAATCACATCGCCAATCGTATAAACGCGAACATGCCCCATATGTAACCCTTCTCCGGAGGGGTAAGGAAATTGTTCTAAAGTATAATATTTCGGTTTGGAAACGTCTTCGATGGTTTTATAGGTCTCCTGTTCTTCCCATATTTGTTGCCACTTCTTCTCAATTTTCTCGGGTTGATAAACTTGCTCTCTCATGCTGAAACCTCCTCAAAAAGTAATAAAACCCCCCACCCCAAAGCTCAATTGCTAGGGACGAGAGGTTAGTAAACAATCCCGTGGTACCACCCTAATGATATTTTCACCATAACAATGAAAATACCACTTTAGATCTTTAACGCAGATAATACGGTAGAAAGTACTCATTTTTCCCCTCTACAGTTTGAAGGGGAGTTCACAAGAGTTGATTTATCGGTTTCCACCAACCACCGACTCTCTGAAAAATCAATCATCTTGTTACTATTCCTTCGCATTACTGTTATACTTCAATTTCAATTTTAATTATGATTATATGAAATTTTACTTTGGATTGTCAATAGTCGATCATCATTCTATAACTCATCTACTTCAATCACTGGAGCGTCTCGCCAAAGCCGTTCCAAATTATAAAATTCCCGTTCATCTTTATGGAATACATGAACCACGACATCCCCAAGATCGATCAAGACCCATCTTGATTGCTCGATCCCTTCCCAACCTTTAACCTCAATCTGATTTTCTTCCATTTTATCTTTGATTTCATTTGCAATCGCTTGAACTTGAGTTTCCGAATTCCCGCTACAAATGACAAAATAGTCAGCAATCAGAGATAAGCCTTTTATTTCAAGAATCATTACATCTTTTGCTTTTTTGTCCAAAGCTGTTTTTGCGGCCAACTTCGCAATATCCAGTATCGAATATTCCAATTCTCTTTCCTCCATTCTAACTCAATCATTCCCCCCTACTAAATCATTTCGGGCTTTAACTGTTAAAGGATAGATTTTCATCTTCTTTTTGATTAAAAGTTGAATCGTTCCATCAAATGCCATTCTTAGTGCTTCATCTAGATTCGATTTTGCCATTTCCCGAATCTCTTCTACACCAGGAAATTGACGCGAGGGTTCAATATAATCAGCGAGACAAACAACTTTTTCTAAAAGGGACATTTGCTCTCGTCCAGATGTATGATAACGAATGGCCATAATCACTTCTTCATCATGAATCGCAAATCGTTCTTGAATAACGATCGAAGCAACCGGTCCATGCCAGAGTTCTGCATTATAATCTAATAAATCTTGAGCTAATTCTTGATATTGGCGAATATATTGAGCTAACTTTTCTTTTGGCCAAAATTTTGTAAAATCATGGAGAATACCAGCTATTTCCGCTTTCAATGGATCAGCTCCATATCTTGCAGCTAATTGTTTAGCCGTATCCGCAACTCCTAAAGAATGAATATAGCGATGTTCAGTCACTTCTTTGTTTAACTCTGCTTTTAGATACTCTAAATCAATCTTCATATAAATGGTTCTCCTTTATATATTGTTCCACAGGGTTAGGAACGACATGTCGGAGTGGTCTCCCTTCCTTAACCCATTGACGGATTAATGTAGAGGAAATCTCTAATTGGGGCATTGGGATCATTTTTACATGCTTAATGATTTGTTTTTCTTTTGATGTAAGGTTATCTAGTGAATAACCGGGTCGGACTAAACCGATAAATTGTATGAGTGACAATAATTCTTCAATACGATACCAATTAGGTAAATATTCAATCATATCGCCACCAATAATAAAAGAAAAGGAAATATTAGGATATCTTGAATTTAATTCCTTAACCGTATCCAAAGTATATGAAGGCCCATCACGTTCCAATTCGATCGTACATAGGCGAAACTGGGGTTCATTTTCAATTGCTCGTTTCACCATTTCGATCCGATGATGAACTGGCGTAATTTTTCGGCCTAATTTATGGGGGGGGATATGTGCCGGCATAAACCAAATTTCATCTAATCCCCCATAGAAAAGGGATTGATCAGCCATAATGAAATGACCGATATGAAGCGGATCAAAGGTTCCACCAAGTATCCCTACTTTTTTCATCATGATCTTGGTAATTCGATCGTTTTATTTTCCTTCGATTCTTTATAAAGGACGATGGTATGGCCAATAATTTGAACAAGTTCAGCTTTCGTTCCTTTTAGTATCGCCTCTGCCGCTTCATCGGGATCTTGTAAACTATTTTTTAAAACTGAAACTTTGATCAATTCACGAGCTTCAAGGGCATCATTAATTTGGTTAATCATATTCTCGTTCACTCCGCCTTTTCCCACTTGGAAAATGGGATCAAGATGATGTGCTAATGAACGCAAATATCGTTTTTGTTTTCCTGTTAACATGTATTTCTTCCTTTCTCTTTTATCGATTCAATCACCTTTAATCTCATGTAAGAAGGATCAGGGGTAATTCCTGTCCATTTTTCAAAAGCAATGACCCCTTGGTAGATAAACATTCCTAATCCTGAATGAACTTGTGCTCCTTGTGATCTCGCCTCTTGAATCAGCTTGGTTTCTAAAGGATTATAGATGATATCACTTACGAGATGATTCGGTTGAATCCATTCTTTTTTGATCAGTGATTGATCAATATTAGGAGCCATACCAATGGATGTCGTATTTACAATAATATCTGCTTCTTTAACCCCTTTTTCCATTTGTTCGATTGATAATACATCTGTTTTTGTATATTGTTCTAAACTTTTTCTCAAAATGTGAGCTTTATTCTGATCTCGATTGATAATGGTTAATTGTCCGATTGGAGAATTGGCGATCGTATAACCAATTGCCCTTGCTGCACCGCCAGCCCCAAGGATTAAAACTCTTTTTCCTTTTAATTGTACCCCTGTTTCTTCTATTAAAGAGCGGAGATATCCTATACCATCAGTATTATATCCAATTAATCGGCCCTCATCGTTTACGATGGTATTCACTGCACCAATCTGTTTTGCTTCTTCTGAGACTTGATCTAAATACTTCATCACTTCTACTTTATGAGGAATCGTAACATTGAAACCTTTGATCTTTAAGGCTTTCATCCCTTCAATCGCTTCTTTTAAATGCGAAGGGGGAACATCAAAAGCGAGATAGACATAATTCAAATCCAATTTTGCAAACATCCCATTATGCATTTCTGGTGACTTGGAATGGGAAACAGGATGGCCGATCAATCCGATCAATTGAGTTTGGCTATTCATCATCATTCTCTCCCAAATAATACTTTAAATCAATGCATCACGAAGATGTACGCTAATTCCTTTTGGTACGTAAACCTCAATATTTGTGGGTTCGCCATCTACTGCTACCCATCCTAAACCTGAGATGACGATATCCACTTTATTTCTTCCTGTAAAACGAAAATCATGCTTTGCAAATGGAGGCAATTGTTTGGCTTCTTCAATGGTTGGGGGTTTTAGCAATTCACCTAGATGTTTTTGATAAATTTCATCCGCATTTTCTCGTTTTGTTCGATGAATAGAAATTCCATTCGCTAAATAGCAGACAAAATTATTCCTTGTTTTCCCTACTTGGTCAATTCGAGCTAAACCGCCCCAGAATAACGTTTGTTCTCCAGCTAATTGGTACACCTTTGGTTTTACCGTTTTATTCGGTAAAATGGCTTTTAATGTTTTTGGCCCAACCCATTCACTAAATCGTTTATGATTGACAATACCTGGAGTATCAATGATATCTTTTCCGTCGATAAATGGAATTCGCACTACGTTCAAGGTGGTCCCTGGATACCTTGAAGTGGTTAATTCGATATGACTTTGCTTTCCTTTAAGGATTTGAATGACTTGATTAATAAAAGAGGATTTGCCCACATTGGTTGCGCCAACAACAAATACATCACGATTCCCTTTTTCTTTTTCCAGATAGTGAATCACTTCCTTTAAACCAATATTCTTTTCCGCACTGATGAGAAAAATTTCTTCAGGAAAAAGTCCATGCTCATTAACATATTTTCTTAGCCAATGTTTGATTTTTTCATACTTAACAGATTTTGGAAATAAATCAATTTTGTTTGCAACAAGAATAAAAGGATTATGGCCAATAAATCGTGGCAAACCAGAGATTAAAGTGCCATCGATATCAAAAAGATCGACAATTTGAACAACAAAATTATCCGTTTGTCCGATCGAATGAAGGATCTCTAAAAATTCATCCTCGTCCATTTGAATAGGTATAACTTCATTGTAGTGCTTAATCCGAAAACAGCGCTGACAGATGCGATTTCCTGTTTCTAATGCTGATGATGGGATAAAGCCTGCTTTGGTTTGATCGGTTGTTTGTAGTATTGCGCCACAACCTTCACAATATAGCATTTCTGACATTTATTCATCCTCCCAAGCAATCAATCCTCTACGTTTTAACCATTTCATGATTATTCGTTCAATCACTCGAATGATCTTCGTTCCTAATTTTTCTTTTTTTGAAATGGGAATAACAAGAATCGTATAAAACCCCATTCGCTTTCCACCAAAAATATCCGTTAATAATTGATCACCAATGACAACTGTTTCTTTAACTGTCGATTGCAATCGTTCCAATGCTTGTTTAAATGCTCGTTTTAGGGGTTTTCTTGCCCGATGTATGTATGGAACGGTTAGTGGATCAGCAAATTCAGCTACTCTTGTTAAATTATTGTTGGATACAATTATGACTTTAAAACCCATTTCTTGTAAATCATCTAACCATTTTACCAATTTAGGAGTGTAATAAGGAGAATCAGCTTCCACAAGAGTATTGTCCAAATCGGTAATAATGGAAGTGATCCCTCTTTTTTTCAGGGCATCAAGATCAATATGATAGATAGACTGAACATATAGATCTGGTACAAAGTTTTTTAATAACACGTGCAAAAACTCCTTATGTATAAAAATAAATACGACGATACTCTACAAAAATGGTTATCGGCAATAACTATACCATATTTATCCTTCCTTCTGCAAAACATTAAAAAAGACTACAACAAGGTGTAGTCTTCTTTCATCAAGTAGTGTTTAGGCCTCATGCCCCAATTTCTCATTTACTGAGCGAAGTTTTTGTTCGATTGATGCTTGTTTATCTCTCCTGTCATCGATACGAATTAAAGTGGATACACGTAAAGCACCATTTTCAAAAGGGACTTCGTGCATTCTCATGATCACAGCCATAATATCTTTTAAATCACCTTCAATAATCGTACTCATTGCCGTAAGTTGAAATTTCACTGGTTCGGGTGCTTCTTCTAATACTTTATGTACATTAGCCACATATTGACTTATACTTGGACTGCCTGTTCCTAGAGGAGTTATCGTTACTTCTACAATTGCCATCATCATCACTCCTTTTCCTAAAAAAATGAGGTTCCATTTCCACTATCTTAATTTTAACAAAGATTTTCCATAGAAAACAACTGGACATTTCATTTCACTCATAAAGGATACGTATCATTAGTTTATTGCCCTTGTAACAAAATTTGTGGAACCTTTCGTATTGGATGCTGTACTAAAATTGGCTTTGTATGGTAAACTCGTTCAATTTCCTTAACATTAAGCACTTCCTCTACCTTACCGATAGATTCAATCTTTCCATCTTGAATTAAGATCAATTCATCACAGTATTGAGCTGCCAAATTTAAGTCATGGAGTACCATTACAATCGTAATCTCTTTTTCTTGATGCCATTTGCGAATATGTTCTAATACTAAGATTTGGTGACCAATATCTAAATAAGTGGTTGGTTCATCTAGAAATAAAACTACCGGATCTTGAACCATCGCCCTTGCCAAAGAAACTAATTGGCGCTCACCGCCGCTTAATGTAGCCACTTGCTGAAAACGTTTCTCCCATAAATCCAATTGCACCAGGGTTTTTTTTACTAGGTCTTTATCCCTTACCGATAAATCTGTGAAAAAGTCTAACCACGGATACCTTCCCATCGATACCACTTCATTAACGGTAAAAGGGAGAGGCGGAGTTCCCTCTTGAGACATTACCGCTAATTTTCGAGCTAACTCTTTCTTACGATAGCTCGTTATGTTTTTACCTTGAAATAGAATCTCACCTTCATCAACGTCAAACAAACCGCTCATGGCTTGTATTAAAGTGGTTTTCCCGCTTCCATTTGGCCCAATGATGCCAAGAACACGTCCCTTTTCTACTTCAAAATGAATGTTACGCAACACTTGTTTTTGTCCAAAAAAATGAGACACACGCTTAACTTGGAAGAGACTCAATTTTTAACCCCTCCCATTTCGATTTTTATAAAAGAGATATGCGAAAAAAGGCGCACCTAAAAATGCAGTCAGAACACCGATGGGAATTTCGCTTGAAGGAATCATCGTTCGCGCTAAAGTATCTGTAAGGATTAAAAAAACTGAACCAGCTAAAACAGACACAGGGAGTAATATTCGATGATTTGCACCAAATAAGACTCTGAGTATATGAGGAATAATTAAACCTACAAACCCAATTATACCTACAATCGAGATCGCAGAAGCAGCTAGTAAGGAAGCAATGGTCAAAATCCTTACTTTTTGTTTCCCTACTTCCATTCCTAGGTAGGTTGCCGCATTCTCTCCTAAGGCAAGAACATTCAGGTCTTTATATTGAAAAAGTAAAAAGATTGTACCAAATAAAAAATAAGGGATGAGAACGAGAATATCGGTCCAATCATGGTTGGCTAAACTGCCCATAAGCCAAAAGATGATCGATTGAAGTTTGTTATCAGATATGGTAATTAAAAAGGAAAGAACGGCCCCCATAAGGGATTGAACGATCACCCCAGCAAGAATCAATGTTTCACTTCCTCGGTAATATTGCCTTTTCGCCAAAAGTACCACAAATCCCAATGCCATCATTGCCCCAAGAAAAGCAAAGATGGGAAGGGTAAAATGACCGAATAATGAAAGATCAGGAACAAAGATTAAAGTGGATGCTGCGCCTAAAGCTGCTCCAGAAGATACACCCAAAATATACGGATCCGCCAAAGGATTTCGTAAGACACCTTGAAATGCCACACCGGAAATGGACAACATCGCACCTACTAAAGATGCCAAAATAATTCTGGGCAAACGTAAATTGATAATGATCATCTCATCACTAATTTCCCAATCTGGAGCGAGTTCAATTCCAGGAAGTTGATTCACCAAAATTTTCACTGTTGAAACGAAGTCTAAATGAACAGATCCAACAAACAGGCTTGCAAATATAGAAAAAAAGAGAAGAAGGAACAAAGATCCTATGATAAGAGCAAGATTCTTTTTTTGTTTCATAGCAACACCTATTTTAAAGATTTGGATAAATAGGGCATGTCAAGGAAAAGTAAAAGTCCCTTTTTACCCGAAGATAAAAAGGGACATAAGGACATCATGATCCAATTTGTCAATGAGATAGATGCCTTCCCTTTTCCTCGAAGGTTAAGCTTCCTTAACAAATAGGCAGGTCTCCTGGCTGATGGCATACCTTCCACTCCTTCCCGTCTTACGACAGTGGATTCATGTGGAGGCTTACACCAATCACAGTGGCGGGACCGCGTCGGATTCTCACCGAACTTCCCTTTTCATCTTTCTGACGAATCAGAAAGAACCTATTTGCCACACGTTATTTTATTTTCTGAGTTCATTATAACGTATAAAAACAATTTAACAAGCACTATCTTATCTTTGTTCAGAGTTTTATAATCAAAAATAAGTTTGTACATTAAAGCGCTTTTAGAGTTCCTTTTTCACATCTGTTGAGTTCAAACTGCTTTTGCAATAACTCTGCCTCTTTTTTTTTGTGCTAAAAATTCCCACCTTAAAAAAAGGCGGGTCTAAACTCATCTGTTGGCTTAACAATTCATAGTTCTTTATTCTTTACTTTCTTCTTTTTTGCCAATCATAAATCAGCCAAATTATAATAAGAAGGCCGATAAGAACGATAAAAATCCAAAACGTTCCTCTCATCCAAAAATACATATGGTGAAACATCATTTTTCTGCCCATCATCATCCCCATCGTATTTGGAGAAAACCAAATCATCCGAACAGCAAACAAGAGGAAGGAACCACCGAAAAAAATTAAAAATATAGAAAAAATAACCCATAAAAAAATTCTCATAATTCCCACTTCATTCCCTCAGAATAGATTTAAATATCTCATTCTTATTCTACTTTATATCCTATTCCCCATACCGTTTTTATGATTTGTTCTTTCACTCCAGCTTTCCGAAGTTTTTCTCTCAAATTTTTAATATGAGAATCAACAGTACGGTCCTCTCCCACAAAGTCAATCCCCCAAACCATTTCAATCAATTGCTCTCGCGACAAAACTTTTCCTTTATGTTTCATTAAGACCTCCAATAAATCGAATTCGGTTGGGGTAAGGTTTATCGTTTCTTCTAGGTAAAAAGCAATCCTTGCTGAAAGATTTAAAACAATCCCTTTATATTTCAATAACTCATCTTCTTCTGTACTTTTTTGTATTCTTCGTAATAAAGCCTGAATACGAGCAACCAACTCTGCCTCTTCAAACGGCTTTACCAGGTAATCATCAGCTCCAGATGTAAGCCCAGTTACTTTATCCTCTGTCGTACCTTTTGCTGTCAGCATCAAAACAGGGATATCAGATATTTTCCTTATTTTCTCTAATGTTTCCCATCCATCCATCACAGGCATCATCACATCAAGAATCATTAGATCATAATTTTCTTTTAAGATTTTATCATATGCTTCTTTTCCGTTTTCTGCTTCATCTACGTGAAAATCATGTTGTTGTAAATAAATCCGTAAAAGTTGTCTCATATGAAATTCATCATCAACGATTAGAATTCTTGTCATTATTTATCAACCTCTATAAGATTATAGAATGAAACTATAAAGAAAGTATGAAGATAAATCCCTTTTTCTTGGATTAGTTTATCAAAAAAATTTAAATAAAAAAATCCCACTGTGTATATCACACAATGGGAAAAGTATCGTATTTAAAACTTATTTTGCTGCTGCGTCCATCACACTGATCATTAAACCTTCTACTTTGTCAGCGATTTTATTCCATTCTTCTTTTCCATATTGATTTAATAGGAAAGTAGGTCTTGGTAGACGAACATTTACACCATTTTCATCTTCAGTAACAGTGATTTTACAAGGTAGGAAGATTGATACTTCAGTACCTAAAGAAAGGATTTCGTAAGCTTCACTAGCATTGCAAATTTCTAATACACTAACCTTCTTTTTGAAGTCATATCCTTTATTTAAAATGTTTTCATGAATATTGATGCGAGATACAATTTTAAAATTGATTTTTTTTAGTTCTGCATCAATGGCTTCGATCGTTGATTCAAATTCTTTATTTGATGCAACAACGTATTCAAAATTTTCCATTCTATACCCCTCCAAAAAAGTTTTTAGGAATAATTCCTATTTCCATCTTCCATTTTACTTTTTTTCTTACTATATAGACAAGAATCATTCTAATTTTTTCCCAACTTTTCTTAAAAATGATTATAATATCTCACATTTCGCAACCTTTGAATCCGAAAAAGTATTTTTTCGAACCGTGTCGAATGGGTAAGGAACGAGCAAAATAAAGGAGTCGCACAAAATGAACATTCAAATTCGCGCTATTTATCCATCTACCTATCTCAATATGCTAAGCGAAATCATGAAACAACTTCATCTTCCCCAGCTGATCGATCGCCTCGTTCCTAATTGAGCTTCTTTTAATGATTTTTTACTAATACCCTTAGCAAAAAACTGCAAATTCAATCTTAATTGTTTACCATTAATACTAATCCCTAGTTTTGGAGAGTCCAGTCTTGATGCATAACCTCTTAAAAAGTTTTTGCTCGTCTTTATGATGCTCGCAGTCTTGGCAAATTTATATCCTAGTTGTATTCCTTCTTGATCCCTTACGGCTTTTCTTCGTAAGGCATCATACTCGTATTCCACTTGGGAACCGTTTAGATAGTAAACTCCCTTATATTTGACAAGCGTTTCTTTTGTTTCTTTTTGAACTAGGTTGCCATTTGCATCGTAATAATAGAATTGATCTCCCGCTTGAACAAGCTCATTCAGTGCATTATAGCGATATTTTGTCACCTTTCCGTCTTCCATTTGTTCAATCCGGTTGACGACTTCGTCGTATTTGTATTTTACGGTGCGAACTGGCTTTTTGACGTATTTGGTATGTATACATGGCCGTCTGATATGCGCCTTTCGTCGTGCGCGAAATCGACTCGCCGATGTTCTGCCTAGTTCCCTAAAAGCCCCATAAGAATCATTCCAACAATGAATATTGACAGACATCATTTTATTTCTCTATCCAATCGGCTCAATCCTTTCCTTTTCCTAATATTTTTTTTTATGAAAACATACCTATCTATCAGGTTCTACGCCTGATTCAAGTGTTGATTCGGATTTATTTTCCTTTGCTGGAATCTATCCTGTTTTAGCTTTTTCCAATAAAATGAAAAAATGAACAATATTCCCTAAATCATCTGCATTTCAAACGGATTTGGCAATACATTTGTCAACCCATATTTTCCCACTCCTCTTTCCCTAAAGACTGCACCATCTTTTCAACTATGTGGGATGGACTGTCTTTTTATCTATTCTCTCTTTCATAAGAATATTGGCAAGTTCGGGGGAAGAAACTTTGCCATTGGGATGATCTACTTTCCGCTACCTTCAAGGCGTTAATACCCATCAATTTTTCCTTCTGCGCAATATCGGGCGAACCATTTGTGGGAAGCCAGCTGCTTTAAGAATCATTCGGTTTACTCCGTTTACACGCAAGGACCGCATAGAATCGTTGTATCAATAATAAAACCGCGGAATCGATTGTTCCGCGGCTTCGTTTCGGTTGCGGTAGAATGGATTAATGTTTATCGGTGGCGGTTATCGGCTCGGCTCCCCAATTTGGATATGTTGCTGATTCGTTTTATGGAGAGCGAGGATCGGTTCCCCCGCTTGGATGTGTTTCTTATCCGTGATGCGCCAATCCGTATACTCGGCTGAATTTGTGATGACAACAGGGGTGACCGTTTCAAAACCGGCCGCTTGAATTTCTTTGATGTTGAATTCGATGAGCAGATCTCCCTTTTCGACGCGCGTGCCTTCCGTGACGTGGGCGGTGAACCATTTCCCTTCCAGTTGGACGGTATTCATGCCAATATGGATCAAAATTTCCGTCCCTTCGTCCGAGGTAATGCCAATGGCGTGTTTCGTCGGGAAAAGGGCAGTGACCGTGCCGGATACAGGCGACACTAATCGGCCTTCCGTTGGTTCAATGGCCACTCCTTGGCCGATAGCACCGGATGAAAAGGCGGCGTCTTCGATGGTGGATAATGCCTTAATTTCCCCTGTCAATGGGCTGGCAATCATTTCCCCGCTTGGCGTGTTATGATCTGTTGCTTGATCAGTTGCTTGACGGGACGGTGCGTGGTCGGTTGCTTTGTTTCGCCCAAATAGCAACGTCAAGATGAACCCAAGAAGGAAAGCGACGGTGATGGCAATGATCGTTCCCCATAAGCTAAACGTAATGCCGTGTTTCGGGTCGATAAAAGACGGAATGCCGAAAATGCCGAGTCCGCCAATCATATATATTTTCGCCCCAAAGATTCCGATGAGTGCTCCACCGACCGCTGCGGCGATGCAGCTGATGATGAACGGCTTTTTGAGCGGTAGGGTGACGCCGTAAATCGCTGGCTCTGTCACACCGAATACGCCGGAAATAAAAGCTGGAATGCTAAGCGTTTTCAATTTTTGCTGTTTCGTTGTGACCATGACGGCGAGAACCGCACCGATTTGAGCGAAGGAAGGAGCGAAAGCTAACGCTAAAATCGAATCCTCGCCAAGCACACTCAAGTTGTTAATGGCAATCGAAACAAGGCCCCAATGAAGGCCGAATATGACAAACACTTGCCAAAAGCCGGCTAAGAGTAAACCAGCGACCAGCGGTGATAGATGATAGATGGCGACCGTTCCTTGGCCAAGCAATTTTCCGGCCCATGTCGCAATCGGCCCAATGACTAAAAACGTTAGCGGGACGACAACTAGCAGAGTGGAAAATGGCACTAAAAACGTTTTGACGACATCCGGGATGATTTTCTTCAACCCATTCTCCACTTTAGCGCCAAAATACGCTGCCAGAATGATTGGGATAACGGAAGAAGAATACGTCATTAAAATGACTGGGATGCCAAGGAACGTAATATAAACGGGCGATTCAAACACTGTGCCGGAAAATAAGGTATACAGCGCCTTGCCGCTCGTCAAATTGGCCAGCGCCGGGTATACTAATGCTGCCCCAACGGCCATACCGATAAACGGGGTGCCGCCGAATTTTTGGCTGGCGGTATAGCCGAGAAAAATCGGGAAGAAATAAAACAGCGAATCGCCGATGGCGTATAAAATATGATACGTTCCCGATGACGAATTGAGCCAGCCGAGCGAGACGAATAAAGCGACAAACCCTTTGATCATCCCGGTAGCGGCTAACACGCCGAGAGTGGGCGTGAAAATCCCCGAAACGACATCGATAAAGCGATTAAACATATTTTGTTTCTTTTCGTCTTGTACGGATTGCGATGATTGAAATCCGCCAATTGAAATGACGGCTTTATAAACGTCAGGGACATGGTTGCCGATGACAACTTGGTACTGCCCGCCACTTTTTATGACGGTGACGACGCCATCCAAGTTTTTTAACGCCTCTGTATCCGCTTTCGTTTCGTCTTTTAATTGAAAGCGCAAACGGGTGATGCAATGAACGACGCTAATGACATTTTCTTTGCCGCCGACGAGGCGGAGAATGTTTCTCGCTAGTTGTTCGTATTTCATGTTCTTTCCCCCTCTTATAGATTGGTCATATGTTCAAAAAGAAAACCTGAACGAATTTGAACGCGCACAACAAACATCGGCTGTGCGGTTCAAATCAGTTCAGGTTATGCCCGAATGGTAACATTCCTTTCCTGATTTTCACCGCTTGGCAAGGAATGATTCAGTTGTCGGTTAGTCCAATTGCTCGCCGTTTGAGGCGATGACTCGTTGATACCAGTAAAAACTTTGTTTGCGGATGCGGCGCAAATCCTTTAAATCAAATTCGTCGCGGTTGACGTAAATAAAACCGTATCGTTTACTTATTCCTTGATGTGTGCTGACTAAATCGATCGCCGACCATGGGCAATAGCCGAACACGTTAACACCGTCGTTAATGACTAAGCGCATTTGCTCAATATGGTTGCGTAAAAATTCGATTCGGTACGTGTCGTTGACGATATCGCCTTCTTCTAACCGGTCGTAAGCTCCTAACCCATTTTCAGTAACGATAAGTGGCAAATGGTAGCGTTCGTAAATTTCCCGCAGCGTCGTTCGGAAGCCAACAGGGTCAATTTCCCAGCCGAATTCGTTTTTCTTTAAGCTCGGGTTCGATACGCCTTTGTACACGCCCGGTTCGCCAATTGTAATATGCTGGTCGCCGGTATGGCCGATATCATTTTCATTTCCTTCGCTGGCGGCCACCGTTTGCGAGGTGTAGTAGTTAAAGGCAATAAAGTCGGGCTTGGCATTTTGCAAGATGTCCATATCGCCGTCAACAATCGTTGGCGCATACCCTTTTTGTTCCAAATACGCCCATGCAATCGGGTTATAGCGTCCATAGACGGCCATGTCTAAATAGAGCCAGTTGCGGATGGCGGCGTACGTATTCGCTGCTAGTACGTCTTCCGGTTTCGAGCTGGCGGGATAAATGGTCACAATATTCGGCGCGGGTCCGATTTTGGCGTCAGGAAGCAGTTGATGGCAAAGCGCCATGGCTTTCGCTTGGGCGACGAACATATGGTGGTTTTGCTGGTACAGCTCTTTTTTCGGATTTTCGGCGTTGCGGTCAACAACGCCAATGGCTTCCCCATGGAGGATCATCATGTTTTGCTCGTTAATGGTTAGCCAATATTTCACCCGATCGCCAAAATGCTCGAATAACGTTCGGCAATAGTTGACATAAGCGTCGATCGTCGCGCGATTTGACCAGCCGCCTTTAACCTGCAAGGCGTAAGGCAAATCAAAATGATAGATGGTGACAATCGGTTCAATGCCGTGTTGAATGATCTCATTAATTAAGTTGTCATAAAATTGCAGTCCTTTGGCATTCAGTTCACCATCGCCGTGCGGATAAATGCGCGTCCAAGCGATAGAAAAACGGTACGCTTTAAAGCCCATTTCAGCTAGTAGCGCAATATCTTCTTTATAGTGATGATAGTGGTCGCTAGCGACTTTAAAATCGGCCGTTCCTTCAGGATGTTTCGCCATATCGATGACGGATGGCCCTTTTCCGTCTTCATTCCATGCACCTTCGACTTGGTAAGCAGAAGTCGAACCGCCCCATAAAAACCCAGTTGGAAACGGTTTAAGCTGAGCGTGTTCCATTCTTGTTCCCTCCTATTTTCGTTAGATGAAAAATAAAAACCTAAATTGCCCGCCAATATCCTAAATGGCGAGACAATTTAGGTTTTGCCTGCATGACCAGTAACAATCCCAATTGTCTGATCCATATTCATTTTCTACCTCCAATCTAGCATGCGCTTTCATTTTTGTCAATACAAAGTTGACGGAGGTTAGTGGCGGCGCAGGACCCGATCGATATGAATTGCCAAATAAAGCTCTTCTTCCGCTGTCAACGTATAATGATGGGTTTTTTGAATATATTCTTTAATTTTTTCGGTGCACGCGTACGCTTGACGGTATTTCTGTTTAACGAGCTCATATAAATCACGGTCTTCATTGTTAAGTAACGTTTTGTTCATCAGCCGTTGGGCGAAAAATTTTAAATGGGTGAGAAAGCGAAAATAGTTTAATGATTCTTCATCGAGCTGGATTTTAAAATGATACTTGACAATCGTTAAAATGTCTTGAATGATTTTTGTCATCGTGACGATATCGCCCATTTCTTCATTCAGTTCGGCGTTGACGATATGCATGGCAATAAACCCGGCTTCATCTTCCGGCAGTTCAATGCCTAATCGGTCCCGAATCATCTGACGCGCTTTTTGCCCGATTTGATACTCCTCTTTATAAATTCGTTTGATTTCCCAAAGCAGAGGATTAACAATTTGCATCCCTTGCCGCTGGCGCTCAATGGCAAAATGGATATGATCGATGAGCGAGATATAAATAATGTCACTCAACTTTTTACCAAGTTGCTGTTTGGCGTATTGGATGATTTCTTCAGTGACGTTGACGTATTCTGGTGGGACTTCATCCAGCAACTCTTTAAACTTGCTAGTCATGTCTTTGTTTTCTAATTTGAACACTTTCTCAATTTTCCCTTCGTCGACGTCATCGCCGGGCCGTTTTTGAAAGGCAATGCCTCTTCCCATAATGACGAGCTCTTGATTGCCTTCGATGACGCTGATGACATTATTGTTGATGACTTTAGCGATTTTCACATAAACCCCTGCCTTCCGTATTGGATGCTTGCGCGGTTAGTACTTTGCCTGTTGATCAAACGAAGCAACCCTTATATCTAGAAGAATTCATGATTTTATCGGATTTGTCAATGGTTTTTGCATGGATGAGACATATAGACATTGTGTACTAAAACTATTCAGCCACGAAAAAAACGTTTTTCTTTCTTCTATTTTGCCATCCAAATACATTTCTGACTGTTTTGGCTAACTCTCTCGATACTCTTCATAATTTTCAAGTTCTAGGGTTTTCTCACGAAGATGAGCTTTCAACTTATTACCATCACTTCTGTTATAAATAAGTTCAATCTCTTTTTATTTTTAAAATTTTTTCTTTTAAATAAGAGGATTTTAGAAAGAAATGGAGAAGTAAACCTTATAGAAAATTGGTGAATTTTGGAGGCAGCTTTGAATGAGCTTTGTCCTAAACTATTTGTTTATCACCTTACCAGAATTTATTACGATCTTCTTATGGGGAACTACGCTCTTTGGTTATCGATTCTCTGAAATAAAAAAACAAATCATAATAATGGCTGTTATCACGGGATTGTTCTCTGATCTTTTGTGGAAATTGCATGTAGTTCCTGATTTACGAGTCATTTTAACCTTTATCATTAGTTTTCTACTTTATAAATTTATCCTAAAGAATAGTTGGGTTTTTACTTTTTTCATATTTATAGCTACATACTTTTGTCTTATCCTTTCTGAATCACTCATTGTAATGATTGTCGGAAAATTTGTAAATATCAATTCAATCTTGGATTCATTCTATTTAAAATTTCTAATTACTATTGCATATTTATTTCCTTTATTATTAGGTACTTGGTTCTTTCATAAGAAAAATTGGTCAATCCAGTCATTTTTAAATAAAAATGATTATGATAGAAAGAAAGCTTTATATTGGACAATGATTTTGGTTTTTGCCTTTTTGCAAGGTTTTCTTATTATTTATTTGAATTACGCTTTTTACATCGAAGAATACCAATTTTTACATAATGAAATCATTTTTAAAATTTCTGGGTTCCCACTAGTCAGTCTAATACTCATCATCGCCAACATCTCACTCATTTATTTTACTATCAAACTTAAAAACTACCATTTAGAAAAAGAAATTAGTCAGTATGAAGATAGTTTTCACGAAAATCTTCAAAATTTAATCAGTACTTTAAAAAGTGAAAGACATGATTATATCAATGAAATTCAAACTTTATACATACTTGCGAAAACTGAAAGTTTTGATGAACTGAAACAATATATTCAGCAACTTGTACATAATATCCAATTGTTAAACCGTGTGATACAAATTAAAAATATTCCTGTTAGCGCACTATTGCATTCAAAATGGAGTGAAATTGAATCAAAAGGAGTTTCATTTGAGATTATTACTAAAACAAGTGATATCTTCCCATCAATAAAAGGTTATGATCTCGTAAAAATCATTAGCAATATTTTAGATAACGCATTGCGAGCCGTAACTGAATCTCCGGTTAAAAATCCCAAAATTGAATTTATTTGGGATAAACATGGGAATGAAGCAATCATCTCAATAGCAAATAACGGACCAAAAATCGAAAAAGAGCTACTTTCGAAGATTTTCCAAGAAGGTTTTTCAACAAAAAAAGCAAATGGTCGGCATGGTTACGGTTTATCAATTGTCAAAAAGATAATCGATAAATACCGTGGTACGATTGAAGTTTTTTCAGATGATCATAAAACGGAGTTTATTATGAAAATTCCATTATAAGGGGAATAAATAATGTTAACAACTATTTCCTACAAATTGGCCACTAAATTAGCTAAAGCGGCCGAACGAGACGATGTAGATTATATTCGGTACGGTATCGAGATTACGCTAAGTGTTCTTTTAAAGCTTGTTTTCTTTGTGTGGTTATCGTCTCTTTTTGGGGTTACGGCCAAAATGTTAATTGTTGCTTTTTCATTTGCGTCTTTTCGAATTTTTTCCGGGGGAATTCATCTTTCGACATTTCTTCGTTGCTTAATTTCCTCTACGATCTTATTCTTAATTCCCTCCATCTTAATAACGAAAAGTTTGGCATTTTCTCCACTTACTCTTACAGTGGCCACTTTTATAATCGGCATTTTAGTTACTATAATTTATGTTCCAATAAGTGCTACAAACCGTCCAATTCCTATTGAAAGGAAATCAAGTTTTAAGTGGAAAAGTTTTTTGTTTTTATCTTTTTGGTTGGTTCTAAGTTTGTTTTTTATCAAATATCTAAAAATTCAAGCTTTTTCTATCTATTCTTCTATCGGTATTTTAATACAATCATTCACTTTAACACCTCTAGGTTTTAACACCTTTAAGATGATAGACAAGTTTTTTGATCTTAAAAGGAAAGGAGGGATGTAAGAATGAAAAAATTTTATAATTTAATTGCTTCTTTATTTGCATTAATCACGTCAAGAGAAACATCAACTGCTAGTGCGTTATTTATCTATCAACCTGATCCACCAAAGTCAAAAAAAGCCCATTAATATGGGCTTTTTTTACCTCATATATAAGCAAAGAAACGTAACAAATAAGACGTACAACCATATCCACCTTTATTGTGAATCGTTCTGTACTTTTTTCCGACCTGAGCGGTAAAATTCATTAAACAACTTCATCAGTGCTCGTTTTTCAATTCTCGATACATAGGAACGTGAAATTCCTAATTCTTTCGCAATCTCTCTTTGCGTTCGCTCATTACCATCTGCTAACCCAAACCGTCCAATAATCACTTCTTTTTCCCGTTCATCTAAAATATGCAAATGATTATAAATCTTGCTTTTTTCGATCTGTAGTTGAACTTCATCTAGTACCACGTCTAAATCGGTTCCAAGAACATCTATTAAAGTGATTTCATTTCCTTCTTTATCCGTACCAATTGGATCGTGCAATGAAACATCTTTTCTAGATTTTTTAAGTGAGCGTAGATGCATTAATATTTCATTCTCAATACAGCGTGCCGCATAAGTTGCCAATTTTGTTCCTTTATTGGATTGATAGGTTTCAATTCCTTTAATTAGACCAATTGTTCCAATTGAAATTAAATCTTCAGCATCTTCTCCAGTATTTTCGAATTTCTTCACAATATGGGCTACGAGTCGTAAGTTATGTTCAATCAATTTATTTCTTGCATTTTTATTGCCTTTTAACAATAACTCAATCTGTTTTTCCTCTTCCTTTTCATCTAATGGTTGAGGAAAGGCATTATTTTTGACATACGATACAAATAATGAAAGTTCTTTAAACAGTAAAGCAAGAGCAGTAAAGATTCCTGGCACTTTGTCACCCCCCTAGGCGTTTAAAGAAAAAACTATTATATTCTATGTACTTAAAGAACTAAATTGTGCCTGTACATTTTTGATGGGGGCAAAAATTTTCTTAAAATCTAAAACTTTTATCTCATAAAGTTATAAGGAGTTATCTCTAAGCCCATATTATTTTTCCTTCTTTGCTAATTCATCCATAAGCTCCAAGAATACTTTTTTGGCAATTCGTTCTTTTTCTTGTTTTTTCATCTCAGATAACCCTCGCGTATCCACATTTTTGATGGCAACAGCAACCGCGTATTGAGGATGTTCTACAGGTCCATAACCAATAAACCAACTATTATATATACCTTTTGTCGATGTTTCTGCGGTTCCCGACTTTCCTGCTAAATCCCATTTTGCTTGCTTCAAATACCTTCCTGTTCCTTCATCGACCACTTTTTCCATCATCTTTTTCACTTGCTCATAAGTCCAAAAGTCACCGACAAGACTTTCCCTTTTTTTGATCGGAAATGTAAAATATTCGGTTCCATTTTTATAGATGACTTTTTCCACCAAACGAGGTTGAAATGCCTCGCCATGGTGAAGAATCGTTACAATCAAATTAGCAGCAGCTAGTGGCGAAATTCTTACATCCTGTTGGCCAATTCCCGTTCGCAAAATGGTACCTAGATCTTTTTTTGTCGTAGTTTCATAAAACACACGATTTGGTTGTTCGTTATCGATTTGTTGAAAATTTTCTTGTTTAAAAAATTCACCTGTCCAACCAACAATGCCAATCAATCCTAGCTTTTCCGCATATTCTTCGATTTTTTTAGGTCCCAATCGTTTCGCCAATTCTCCAAATACGATATTGCAAGACTGAGCAAATCCTTCTTCAAATGTAAGGATACCATGCTCCTCTGAACAGAAAAACTTTTCACGTTCATAACCACCAGAACAATAAAATTTTTCTCCTGGCTTCACTACTCCTTCTTCAATTGCAGCAATAGAAATTAATATCTTAAAGATAGAACCTGGTTCAATGACCTGTACCCCTTTATTATTCCAATCTGCTGATTCGGGGTTGACTTGGTTAGGATCAAAATCTGGAGCACTAGCCATTGCTAGAATATCTGCGTTTTTTACATCAAGAACAACGACACTTCCTTCTTTTATTCCATTTTCTTTTAATTCCTTTTGCAATATTCGTTCAGCATCGATTTGAATCCCTTGATCGATCGTCGTTACTAAAGATAAAGGATAGAAGCGATCTTCTTGCATCTGAAATTTTGTAGCAAGACCATTTAAAGGTTTTCCTTGACTATCGACAAAATAAGCAATTTTTGCTTCTTTTGTTCCTTGAAGAATCTCTTGAAACGTCTTTTGTAATCCTGAACGGCCGATCAAACTGTTTTTGTTTAATAAGCCTTCTTTCACATATTCTTGGTATTTTTCTTCAATTTCCTGAGGATCCTTTCCCAAAAAACCCACTAGGTGTTTTGCGATCATTTGATTCTTATCTTGGTACTCGTATATACCTGCAACAATTCCAGGGATTTGTAAGGCTTCGATCTGTTTTTGCTGATAAGGGGTAAGGGTGATGGGTTCTCTGTTTTTTTGTAAATAAGTTGGTTTTTTTGCCTTTTCAATCTGACTTTGTAAGGATTGATCATCGATGTTTAGGATCTTTGCCAATGCTTCGAGCTTCTTTTGATTCATCCATTCTTGACTAAAAGGAAAAACAACCACTGTTAGAAGCTCTTTTATGCCAAGTAACGAATTGCCATTGCGGTCATAGATATTCCCGCGGCCGCTTGATAGAACGAAAGACTGTTGTCTTTGCTTCACAGAATTGGTAAGTAAATCGACATGGTGTTTGGAAAAATCTCGGGTAGCGATGAGTTGAATCCATGCTAATCGTCCGATTATCAATACCCATAACACCATAATCAACATCATTACCTGAAACATACGTTTTTTGCGGTTTTGGATCGTTAACATGTTCTTCTCCCCTAACACTTGAAGTACTACTATCATCGACAGTTTCTCGGGGAGATAAACATTAGCATACGTCAAAGAAAAAACGTGAAGCCTAGACGACGGGGCTAGCTTCACGCTCTGCAAGGATCGTTTTAATTTTTGTCACGAGCAGGTCAATGGCAACTTTATTTTTTCCACCTTCAGGGATAATGATATCTGCATAACGTTTGGTCGGTTCGACAAATTGAAGGTGCATTGGACGGACCACAGAGAGATATTGCTCAACTACCGATTCCATGGTTCTTCCCCTTTCACGGATATCCCTTACCAGTCGGCGAATAAAACGTTCGTCTGCATCCGTATCCACAAAGAGCTTTATATCCATTAAATCGCGTAATCGTTTATCTTCAAGAACAAGAATTCCCTCAACGATAATCACTTCTTTTGGTAAGACTTTTACCGTTTCTTTTTTACGAGTATGAATTGTAAAATCATAAATTGGTTTTTGAATCGGTTTATACGCTAATAAACGATGAAGATGTTCAATAAATAAATCATTATCAAAAGCTAAGGGATGATCATAATTGGTTTTTACCCTTTGTTCAAAAGGCAGATGAGATTGATCTTTATAATAAGAATCTTGTTCGATCATCAGAACCTGTTGATTAGGAAAACTTTTAATAATCCTCCTTGCGACAGTGGTTTTCCCTGATCCCGATCCACCCGCCACTCCGATAACTACGGGTCTTTTCATCGATTAATTCTCCTTCCGCATCATATCATAAGGATAAACAGGTTGGTTTACTTTCACTTTTACAATTTGTAGTGGATGTCTTGCTGCGTCAAGTTCCTGCCCTTCCTCGTTTACAATTCGTTCAATCCGCTGAGTAAATTTCGTATTCGGGCCGAAGAACTCTACTTCTTGTCCAACTTGGAAATTATTTCTTTGTTGGATCGTCGCAATCCCTGTCTCCTTATCATAATCAAGGACAAGACCGGCAAAATCATATTTTCTTATTTTTGGCCCTCGCCCATAGATTTGATCATCTTTATTTGGCATTTGATAATAAAAGGCTTTTGTCAATGGGCGATGGCTTGCTTTCTCAATTTCATCCAACCATGCTGGGTTAAATTGATAATTTTCTGGGTCAGCCACATAGGCATCAATGGCTTGGCGATAAGCATTTACCACTGTTGCCACATAATGAACACTCTTCATTCTACCTTCTATTTTTAACGAGTCAACCCCGGTTTCAATCATATCAGGAATGGAATCGATCATACATAGATCCTTGGAACTCATAGTATATGGATCATCTGTCTCTTGAAATAACGGAATTTCTTGATTAGCTTGAACCTTATCTTCCTCGTTTATTCCATCTTCAAACAAATCATATTTCCAACGGCAGGACTGAGCACAACCGCCACGGTTCGCGTCACGACTGGTCATGTGGTTAGAAAGAACGCAACGACCAGAATAAGAGATACACATGGCACCGTGAATAAAGGCTTCAATCTCAATATCCACGTGTTTTTTAATTTCGCGAATTTCTTGTAGAGAAACCTCACGTGCAAGAACTACTCTTTTTATTCCTTCTTCTTTCCAGAATTGAATCGATTGCCAGTTGGTGGTTGACATTTGGGTACTTAAGTGGATTTCTAATTCAGGAACCAATTCTTTTGCTGTTGTAATGATCGCTGGATCGGCGACAATAATCGCATCAACTCCGATTTTATAGAGTGTTTTCAGATAATCTTCTAAACCTTTTAAGTCATCATTATGAGCAATAATATTGGTGGCAACAAAGACTTTTGCTCCACGAGAATGGGCAAAATCGACACCTTTCTCCATATCCTCAAAGGTAAAATTCCCTGCTTTTGCCCGCAATCCAAATTGCTGACCGCCAATATAAACGGCATCAGCACCATAGCGAACCGCAAACTCCAGTTTTTCTAAATTACCAGCAGGTGCTAATAATTCGGGTTTTTTCATGTTGTTCACCACCTTGTCTTTAATAATATTGTTCTTTAAAATAAAAACCAGTACCAAGAGGACGATTTTTGGGCTGAATCTTTTGAATATCTTTTGTCGTTACAGTAATCTCATTTCCATTTACATATTGATCGATCGCTATTCGATAATATTGAACCACTTTTATCAAATAGTCTGTTGACTTTAATATACCATCGATTTTGAAACTATCGATCCCCGCATCAATCAATCTTCCAAGATGATCAATCATACAAATATCTTCTGCACTCATAATGTGGGTACCATGAGGATCTTCAAAAACAGGATAGCGTTCATCAGGACGCTTGTGCTCTTTTAAAAATAATCCACGCTCTTGCGATGTATTTTTTATTTCTTGCCCCGTATAATTGAGGTAACTGGTAACAAGTTGTCGTTTCGAATGAAAGATACAAGTCATTCCTTGGACTTGAACTTGCACTTCGATATCCACATGTTTTTTGATGTCAATCACTTCTTCAAGAGACAATTCTCTCGCGAGTATCGCTCTTGTCACTCCTTTTTTTGCCCAGTATTTCACCGTTTGATAATTCGTCGATGTTGTTTCTGTATTCCAATGTAAGGCAATTTGCGGAGCTACTTTTTTAGCGATCATTAAAACAGCAGGATCACCAAAAACAATTCCATCAACCTGAAATTGTGCTAATTTTTCAATATATTCATCAAGCCCAATTAACATCTCATTATGAAAGAGGGCGTTCATCACTACATAAACTTTCTTATTGTTTTGATGAGCGATCTCTGTTGCTTCTCCAATTTGATCAAGGGTAAAATGTCCGGGAAGACGCAAACCATATTCTTTTCCCCCAATATGAAGGGCATCTGCACCTGAATGGATTAACTGCCTGGCTTCATCAAGATTTTTGGCAGTAACCAATAATTCAGGTTTTTTCTTCGCTGACATAGTTATTCCTCCAATTTATAGGATATCGCAAGCCCGTCTCCTATCGGGACAAACGATGTGAAAAGTTTCGGCTCATTCACTAGCTCCTGATTAAAGGCATGGAGCTTTTTTAGCATGGGTTTTGTTTGAATTTCTTCTTCCTCTGCCACATATCCTCGAAAAAGGATATTATCAAAAACAAAAATTCCTCCCACTGTTAACAATGGGAAGGCTAATTGGAGAAACTCTCTATACTTCCCTTTTGCCGCATCGATAAAAATAAACTCGGCTTGGGGTAAGCGCGGAAGAATATCGATTGCATCTCCTTCATGCAAAATGATTTGCTTATCTAAACCTTGAGACCGAAAATTTTCCTTTGCCCGCTTTATCATTCTTGGATCCCGTTCGATCGTATGAAGGGTTGCATAAGGAGCAGCTTTTGCTAACCAGACTGTCGAAAAGCCAATAGCACTTCCTACTTCAATGATCGTTGTAGGCCGAATGATATTTAATAAAACTTGAATAAGCCGAAGACTTGGAACTTCGATAATAGGAATTTCTTCTTTCAGTCCTTGCTGTTGCAATTGTTCAAGAAAGGGATCAGCAATAGGGAATAAATCGTTTAAGTATTGATCTACTTTCTCGTTAATAAAACCCATGTGCTGTTTCACCTCATTCGTGCCAAAAGATATCTTAACATATTCATAGTGTAAATGCATCTAACAAGATTACCAATTTCCTTTTAAACTAAGGCGAGAATCAGAATCATACTTTTGATGCTCAGCATAGGTTTTGGAAAAATAATGCTCTCCTGAACCATCTTTTTTGGTGACAAAAAAGAAATAATCATGTTTTGCTGGGTAAATGGCAGCTTTTAATGCTTCTCTTCCTGGATTGCCAATTGCTCCAGGAGGAAGTCCCTCATTGACATAAGTATTGTAAGGATTTTTAATTGCCAAATCAGTAAACGTTAACCTTTCTTTTTGCTTCCCTAAGACAAATTGAACTGTTGCACAAGATTGAAGTTTCCATTGATGGTTTAACCGGTTATAAAACACTCCTGCAACAATGGGTCTTTCTTTTGGTACAACGACTTCTCTTTCAACGATCGAAGCGATCGTAACCACCTGATGAATGGTCATATTTTTCTCTTTTAAAATATTGTTCCACCTTGGATCCCATTCTTTTTGAAACTGGCGTAACATCATATGAATAATCTCTTCCTCTGTAGCCCCTTTTTTTACCTCATAGGTATCAGGGAACAAATACCCCTCTAAGCGATATTGAATATTGGGATCTTTTGGAATCGCTTTGATAAAATCATAATTAAAATTACCCTCTTTTGCTAACTGCAAAAATCTCTCTTTATTTACAATCCCTTCTTTACTAAGTTTGTCTGCAATTTGTACAACCGTATACCCTTCTGGAATAGTAAAGCGCACCGTATCATATACGACATTTCCCGAAACCATTTTCTTTACTATTTCACTTAAACGCATCTGTTTCGAGAATTCATAAGCACCTGCTTGCAACTTAGAAGCATCACCTTTATATTTTAAATAGAGTTTAAAAGCCCATTCACTTTTGATTAATTGCTGTTTTTTTAGAAGGGATGCGATTTTTGCAGTTGAACTTCCTGGTGGTATGTTAACTTTCACCAATTGTTTTGCTGTGGAATCAACAGGTTGAAATTGGGAATAAACAAAACCAGCGGAGAATAGAAGGAAAATAATCACTATACCAGAAATGGATAGAATCCATTTTCTTTTTTGCTCAAAAACCATGATTCTCCCCTCACTATCTTTTATCTCTATATCTTCCTTAAGTTAGCATAATTCAACCAAAAAAACAATGAGAGAAGGGATCACCTTCTCTCATTCTTCATATTGAATGGTCCACTCATCAAATAGCTCTACAGCATCTTCCCATTCATCATCATCTTCTATGTATTCCAGGTCATATTCCCCATTGTCTAATTTTACAACACGCAGAACTTCAATCTCTCCTTCTTCATCTTCAGGAGATTGAAAATAGGCATAATGTTTCCCGTTAAAAACTAACTCCAGTAATAAATGAAAAAGTTGTTCTTGAGCATTTTCATCAACAAGGGTGATTTCTGAACCTAACTGTTCTTTTAGTAAATGAACTTCTTCGATTTCTCTTTTTTGCATGATTTAACTCTCCTAATGTTAGGTTATTGATGAAACTCGTAATCAAGGGTATGAAATACTTCTTCTACAAGCTCCCACTCTTTTTCATTTTCAATGGGATAAAGACGCATATCTTTTCCGTCTTCTTCATAACGAAAAGCATAAACCTCTGCTTCTTCCTGATCTTCATCCATATCAGCAGGAGTAATCAGGATATAACGTTTATCCTCAACTTCAAATTCATAGAGAATCTCAAATTTTTCCTCATTTCCTTCGTCATCAGGAATAAAAATAAATTCCCGTTCTTGTTCTTTCATATTTGTCACCTCTTTGCATCTAAATAACCTTGTAAAATGAGCATGGCAGCCATTTTATCAATTACCTTTTTCCTTTTTTTACGACTCATGTCTGCAGCAATTAATGTTTTTTCTGCTGAAACAGTAGTTAATCGTTCATCCCAAAAATGAACCGGTCGATCAAATTCATCTCTTAATTGTTCAGCAAATTCCATAATCATTTCTGCTCTTTTGCCAATTGTGCCATTCATATTTTTCGGTAAACCGACGACAATGGCTTCGACCTCATATTCAGTAATCATTTCCCTTAAACGTTTCAAATCCTGATCCAATGTCTTTCTTTGAATGACTTCAATTCCTTGAGCGGTTAAACCCAATTCATCACTAATTGCTACACCAATCGTCTTTTCACCAACATCTAATCCTAATATACGCATAACAATGTATTCCCTCATACTGAAATGTTCTATATTTGTTGAATTGAAAAGAAAAGGGGAGGAGTTCTCCCCTTATCATATGAAGAATCGTAATACCTTACTCATAATGTTGTTTTAGATAGAATTTGACTAATTCCTCAATAATCTCATCCCGTTCTACCTTTCGAATGAGGTTTCTTGCATTTTTGTGTCTGGGAATATAAGCCGGATCTCCAGATAATAAATAGCCGACTATTTGATTAATGGGATTATAGCCTTTTTCTTTTAAAGCCTCGTAGACCAAGATTAAGATATCCCTTGGTTCTACACCTACCTCTTCTGACTTAACGTTAAACTTCATCGTATGATCCATCGAGCTCATTTGTAACACCTCTTTCCAGATTCTTACGCCAAGACAACGTTCCAGTTAAATTATGCTAATTTTATTGTAACCGATTTTATATAATCCGTCACGTAATTCAATGCCTCTTGTAGTTTTTCTGGTTCTTTTCCACCAGCTTGAGCCATATCAGGACGACCGCCGCCACCGCCGCCCACTTTGCTTGCTAACTCTTTGATCAAGTTGCCTGCGTGGAACCCTTTTTTGACTAAATCATCTGAAACAGATGCAACTAAGTTCACTTTCCCTTCTTGAACAGATGCAAGTACGATGATTCCTGAACCAATCTTTACTTTTAGATCATCTAATACATGGCGCAGACTTTTCATATCCATGGAACTAACCTTTGCGCGTAATACTGGAATGCTTTCGATTTGCTCGATTTGATCAACGAGGTTTTTCGCTTCAAAATTGCTCAATTTTGCTTTTAAGGATTCATTTTCTTTTTGTAATCCTTTAATCGTATTTTGTAATCCCTCAATTTTCTCAGGAATATCTTGAATATTCCCTTTTAATTCCTGAGCCACTTGTTTTAATAGTGCTAATTGTTGGTTCAAATACTGATATGCCCATTTTCCTGTGACCGCCTCTATTCGGCGTATTCCTGCACCGATACTGCTCTCGGATACGATCTTAAAGATTCCAATTTCTGCAGAATTACGCACATGGCATCCACCACATAATTCTAAGCTATAATCCCCAACTTTTACAACCCGAACTTCATCACCATATTTTTCATTAAATAATGCCATTGCTCCCATTTTTTTCGCTTCATCAAGGGGTTTAATCATGGTCGTAACGGGTTGATTCAGCCAAATTTGTTGATTCACTCTTTCCTCAACTTGTACCAATTCTTCTTCTGTTAAGGCACCAAAATGGGAGAAGTCAAAACGAAGACGATCGTTGGCTACCAAAGAACCGGCCTGATTCACATGTTCTCCTAAAACATCTTTTAATGCCCGATGAAGAAGATGGGTTGCAGTATGGTTCTTAATAATATCGGCACGTTTTTCTCGATCAACTTCTGCAATGACTGAATCTCCTACTTTAAAGATTCCTTTTACTATCTTCACGTGGTGGAGATGCTGCCCATTTGGGGCTTTGGTTACATCCAATACTTCCATTAATTCTCCATGTTGACCTCTAATTACGCCTTGGTCAGCAATTTGTCCCCCACTTTCAGCATAAAATGGGGTTTTATCGAGGAAGAGATGAACTTCTTCATTTTCAGAAGCATACTCGCGTAATTGATCATCGACAATGATATGAGTAATTTTCCCTTCTACAGTTAATAAATCATATCCTACAAATTCGCTAGGATCTTTCAGATTTCTTAAAATTCCGCCTTGGACCTTCATACTATTGACTTCATTTCTTGCAGCTCTTGCCCGCTCTCTTTGAACTTCCATTTGCGCTTCAAAACCATCTTTATCTACCTTTAAACCCTGTTCCTCAGCATAATCCTCTGTTAAATCCAATGGGAAACCATACGTATCATATAATTTGAACGCTTCTTCTCCTGTTAATTCGTTTCGATTTTCCCGTTTTGCCTTTTGTACCATTTCCTCTAAAATAGCTAGTCCGTCTGAAAGAGTCTCGTGGAAACGTTCCTCTTCATTTCGAATCACTTTTTCAATAAAATCTTTCTTCTCTAATATTTCTGGATAGTAATCTTTCATTATTTCGCCAACCAGACCCGTTAGCGAATAGAGGAAAGGTTTTTCAATTCCGATCGACTTGCCATAGCGAACAGCCCGGCGAAGCAAACGACGAATGATGTAACCTCGGCCTTCGTTGGAAGGTAATGCTCCATCACCGATTGCAAATACAATAGTACGAATATGGTCAGCAATCACTTTTAATGCAACATCCACTTCTCTTTTTTCGTGATATGTTACCCCTGCTTGTTTTGCGACGGTCTCGATGATCGGGAGAAATAGATCAGTATCAAAATTCGTTTCTACGTCTTGAAGGATTGAAGCCATTCTCTCTAAGCCCATTCCTGTATCAATATTTTTCTGGGGTAAGGGTGTATAACTTCCGTCTGGATTATGATTATATTGAGAAAATACCAGATTCCAGATCTCAAGATATCGTTCATTTTCTCCACCTGGATAGCATTCTGGGTCGCTAGGATCGCAGTATTTTTCCCCACGGTCATAAAAGATTTCTGTATTGGGTCCACTTGGGCCCTCCCCTATATCCCAGAAATTATCTTCTAAGCGAATAATCCTTTCATCAGGAAGTCCGATCTCATCATGCCAAATCCGATAGGCTTCATCATCATCTGGATGGATTGTAACGGATAAACGATTAGGATCAAATCCAATCCACTTCTCATCGGTTAAAAACTCCCATGCCCAATGAATCGCTTCTCTTTTAAAATAATCACCAATTGAGAAGTTGCCCAACATTTCAAAGAAAGTATGGTGTCTTGCTGTTTTCCCAACATTTTCAATATCGTTGGTTCGAATTGATTTTTGCGCATTCGTAATGCGCGGATTCTCCGGTACCTTCCGTCCATCAAAATAAGGTTTTAAAGTTGCTACACCGCTATTTATCCATAGTAAAGAAGGATCATCATAAGGAATCAAAGAAGCGCTTGGTTCAACATGATGACCTTTTGATACGAAAAAGTCTAAAAATGCTTTGCGAATTTCTGCTGAACTCATTTTTCTCATTGCGTATCATCCTCCTTTTCTATTTAGTTAAAATGAAAAAACACTTTCATCCCAGTCAGGGACGAAAGTGTTACTTCTCCACTTACGCGGTACCACCCTGTTTACCTACTGTTTTAGAGTAGAGTAGGTCACTCATCAAGGATAACGGTTGTTGCCGAGAAAATTCTTCTCTGGATTAGCCTTCGATCATCCTTCATCTAGAAGTTCTTTCAGCCAAGGAACTTCCTCTCTTTAGATGGACTATGATCTACTCGATCCTTCATCGAATTTCGCTATTATTCATTTTGACAACATTATACTTGGCAGGATATGTGAATGTCAAATTTTCTATGCCCTTGTTTTTCGCAAATAGACAAAGATATGCTGAAGAATAACTTTGATAATTGCAAAAATAGGAACGGCTAAGATCATACCAAAGATTCCACCGACTTCACCGCCGATCAATAAAGCAAAAATAATCAGCAATGGGTGGATATTTAATTTACGACCGACGACCTGTGGTGCGATGATATTCCCCTCTAAGGCTTGAATGGTGGTATTTACAATCAATACACTAATAGCCATTTTCCAGGAAATACTCATTGCCACAATCAAAGCGGGAGCCATCCCAATAAATGGCCCAATATAAGGGATGATATCCGTAACTGAAACGATAAACGCCAGGAGTAAAGGATAGGGAAGGTCAATAATCAGATAACCAATATAAGCGAAAACGCCAACGATGGTAATAACGATTAATTGTCCCCGAATATAATTCCCCAATGCTTCATCAATTTCTTTTAATAAACGAATCATTCCCTTTCTTTTTTTTCTTGGCACAAACGTGATGACCGTTTTTTCAATTAATTTGTAATCCTTCAAAATATAAAAGGAAACAAAAGGAACTAAAAAAATCGTAAATAAGATACTAATCGTATTCCCCAAAAAGTCCATCATATGAGAAAAAATATTGGTTAGTTTCGTTTCCCAACCTTGAATGGAATGATTGATTCCCTTTTGAATCGAATCTGGGATCGGATAACCATTACGTAAGCCATCTAACCAAGATTTTAAGTGATTTACAATTTGGGGCAAATTTTCACCTAATTCTTTGATTTGAGTAACAAGAAGAGGAAATGCTTTTAAACTAATAATAGTAACAGAGCCAAAAAACACGATATAAATTAATAAGACAGCTAACGATCTTGGTACTCCGCGATCGTGAAGAAGCGTTACGATCGGATGAAGAAGATAGGAAATAATAAGTGCGATAAAAAACGGAAGAAAAAGGTTTTTAATAAAAAAGAAAATTTGTCCAAAAATCGGACTTAACTTCATGAATAAGAATAAAATGGTTAAAACCAAAATGGAAATGAGTAAATAAATAAAGGCTTTGGCATAAGGGATTTCATCGATTTTACTTCGCATTTTATCTTCCCCTTGGAACTTGTCTCTTTTAAAAAGTATATGATTTTTGATAAAATTTTAAGCATGATTTTGCGTTATTATGAGTAAAATTGGGCCTAAATAAAAAGGGTATCAAGTGAAATACTTGATACCCAACATCATTGACGGTCTATCTTGCTCTAACCAAGTTACGGAAGAAACGGGAATTTCCAATAAGACGAAATACCCCGATTTGGGCCATTAAGTTGATCATCATATTTATCAAACGATTATACAAATTCTGATTGCGTTGTCGTCTATATACCATGCCTACAACAGCCGCAATTATTCCTCCAGTAATAATCCCCCGAACCAAACGTCCCATTCAAATGAAAACCTCCTTTAGAAAGATCCTTGGATTCTCAACTCATCTTCCGTAAAAAGATCGTCTATAGAACTTAAACTTCCGTCTTCCTCAACCTGATAAAGCGCTAAACGATCTCCTTCCACGGTTAACTCAATAAAACAATTCCAGCAATAAAATTGATTGTTTGCGATTTTGCCAATATCACGACTTTGACAATTTGGACACGTTAACACCTTTTGTTCCCCTTTCTTTCATCCTACTCAATCTGAATGTCTCTAATTTCCTCTTTTGGTACAATCATTGCATCTTCCCCAAAAATCACTTTTTTTGGGAATTGAATGACCCTTCTTCCTTCGGTTATATCAGATAAAAGTCCGTCCGACAGTTCGTACCCTATAATTTTCCCCATTTCTTCCATAAAATAAACATCCTCTATATGACCTAATTCGTGTCCATTCGTCGTGATAATCGGTTGTCCCTTAAACAGACTTTTGCCAGAGTAAAAACCGTGGTATTGATCAATCGGGTCTAATGTAGAGAGGAATCGTTTTGTTCCTACCGTTACTGCATCATCACCAATCGCTCCGATATGCTCAAAAGCAAGAAAAGCCGTTTTAGAAAAAAGCCCTTTTGCTTCGACGGCAATCCCCATTAATTCCCCTCTGTCATTAAAATAGACGTCCTTTACGGAACCGATCATTTTACCGCTACTCGTATCGAGAACCGGCAAACCAATGACATCCAAAACCTTTCTCACATCAAATCCCTCCTCAAAGAGTAGGGATAAGCTTAGTATGTGATAAATCTTTTAAAACCAATCATTTGCGTTTCTCTTTCACAATATTGGCAATAATTAAAGCAGCTTGCGTAATTTCTTTCTCGGTATTTCCATAACCAAAACTGATCCTTATTGCAGAACGGGAGATTTTTTCATCTACATGTAATGCCTTCATCACTCTGGATACTGTTAATGCACCAGATGCACAAGCAGCTCCTCCAGAAACGGCGATTCCCTTTAAGTCTAGATTCATGATCAACGTTTGATTGTCAACTCCTGGGAAACTCACATTTAATATCGAAGGTACAACATCATGGGGATGTCCATTTACCACAAATCCTTCTTGCCCTAATTCTTCCTTCCAAATCCCAATCATTTTATCACGAAAATGTTTCGCATGATCCTGTTTTTCTTTCAACGTGGCTTTTAATATTTTCGCTGCCTCACCAAAACCAATAATTCCAGGGACGTTTTCTGTTCCTCCTCTTCTTGATCGTTCTTGGGTCCCGCCAAATAGGGGCTTAAATGGTACATGTTCACCAATATATAATGCTCCTACACCTTTAGGACCATTAATTTTATGTGAAGAAATAGTTAGTAAGTCGATAGGAAGCCTTGCAATATCAATATCCATAATCGGATACGCTTGCACAGCGTCCGTGTGAAAAATAATCCCCTTTTCCCTTGCTATTTGTCCAATCTGCTCAATAGGTTGAATCGTTCCAAGCTCATTATTGACATACATCACACTGATTAAAATGGTGTCTTCACGAATCGATGCCTGTAATTGTTCCATATTAATGATTCCCTCTTGATTGACGGGAATCGCTGCAATTTCAAAGCCAAAATCTTGTAACCATTTGGCTGCTTCCATCACTGCCGAATGTTCAATTTCGGAAATGATGATATGCTTCCCTTTTTCTTGATTCGCTAAAGCTACTCCAATCATAGCCAGCATATCGCTCTCCGTTCCACCACTGGTAAAAACAATCCTTGTCGGATGAACATTTAGGGTTCTAGCTATATACACTCGTGCATCTTCTAACGGAAGTTTTACCGATTTTCCAAACCGATGAATACTAGAAGGGTTGCCGAATTTCTCCTGCAAAAAAGGTTTCATCTTTTCAAAAACTTGTGGATGAATAGGGGTAGTTGCTGCATGATCAAGATAAATTCTATTCATACCCATTTCTCCTTTTCTTTTGAAAGATGTAAACGAAGGATATTTTCAAAACGTACACCCCAGAATGTAATAAAAAACTGCATCAACGGTCCAATAAAGACGGATAAAATCAGTGTGCCAATAAAAACAGGGCCACCTAAGAAAAAACCAATGACTAAAACGATGAGTTCCATCCATGTTTTCACTTTGCGAATACTCCAATTTAAACGGTTCGATAAAACCAACATCAAACCATCTCTTGGACCAGCACCTAAATTAGAAGTAATATACATACCTGTACCGATTGCCATAATGATCATTCCAAGGATGAAAAAGAGACTTTGATAAAACCATTGTCCTTTGTGCATCGTTGGTAAGATAAAAAGAAATAAATCGATAAACCAACCGACAAAGATCATATTTAATAGGGTTCCAATGAAAACAACTTTTTTATCCAAAAGATAAGTAAACAAAACAATAATAAGTCCGGCTATTTGCGACCATGTTCCGATCGTTAACCCAAACGTTTTATACAAACCGATATGAAGGACATCCCATGCAGATACTCCTAGATTCGCCTCAATAGTTAGAGCGATTCCTAAGCTCATCACAATAAGTCCAATAAAAAAGAAAACGATGCGATAGAAGATTTCTTCTTTTTTCATCTTTTCTCCTCTTTTCAACCATTCATCTCATACAAAAGCTAATCCCTTTTTCGCTGCTGTAATTTCATTTCCATTCCTTGATCACTTGGGTAATAATATCTTCTTCCCGTTAATTCGTCTGGTAAATACTGTTGCTCAACATAATGATTCGGATAATCGTGGGGATATTTATATCCTATTCCATGACCAAGCTGCTTGGCTCCTTTATAATGAGTATCTCGCAAATGTTTTGGAACTTGGCCTAATTTTCCAGCGCGAACATCACTTAAAGCAGAATCAATGGCACGAATCACCGAATTTGACTTCGGACTTTCAGCTAAAAAAATAACACATTGTGCGATATTAATGCGAGCTTCAGGAAGACCAACAGCTTCCAAAGCATGAAAAGTAGCAATTGCTTGTTCTAAAGCGGCAGGGTTGGCCATACCAATATCCTCAGATGCATGAACAATTAATCTTCGAACAATCAGTTTCGGATCTTCTCCTGCTTCTAACATCCGGGCTAACCAATATAGAGCCGCATCAGTGGCACTTCCCCGGATCGATTTGATTAACGCGCTCATCATATCGTACCGTTGATCAGCAGTATCATATCTCATGGCCGGTTGTTGAATCGACTCTTCTGCTACTTGTTTCGTAACATGAATAATTCCCGATGGATCAGGCTCCGTTGTGGTTACTGCTAACTCTAAAGCGTTCAATGCTTTGCGTAAATCTCCATTAGCGGTTGTGATTAAATGTTCAAGTGCATCTTCATCCATAACAACATGATATTCCCCTAGTCCTCTTTCTTTATCTTCTAAAGCTGTTCGTAAAGCCGTTTTCATTTCTTCGTAAGTTAGAGGTTCTAAGCGAAAGAGAAGGCTTCGTGATAATAATGCAGAGTTTACTTCAAAAAAAGGATTCTCCGTTGTTGCACCAATTAAAATAATTTCCCCTTTTTCCACCGAAGGTAACAATGCATCTTGTTGTGACTTATTAAAACGATGAATCTCATCTAAGAAAAGTATCGTTCTTTGTCCATACAACTTTAATCGTTCAGCGGCTTTTTCTATCACTTCGCGAACTTCTTTTACCCCAGTACTTACCGCATTTAAACGAACGAATTCGCTTTTTGTCACCTGACTAATGACATATGCTAAACTGGTTTTTCCCGTACCCGGCGGACCATAAAGGATTATGGAAGTTAAGCGATCTGCTTCAATCGCTCTTCTTAATAGTTTTCCTTTGCCAATGATATGTTGTTGCCCAATATACTCATCGAGATTTCTTGGTCGAAACCGATCGGCTAATGGTGCAAATTGTTTTGCTGATTCAGAAAACAAATCAAACATTTACGATCTCACTACCTTATGCTTCACTTTTTTGTTTGCTAATCTGATAAAAAGCATCAATCGTATCAGAAATATCTTGATCTGTAATGTGCCTGTGAGTGGTTAAGCGAATCAAATATTCACCAAAGGCGCTTCCTAGAATCTGATAACTCTTTAATTCCTCTAAAAATTGTTGTGCTGTCATTCCCGTTTCCTTCACATCAATTAAAACGATATTGGTTTGAACCGACTCAAGATCAATCTTCATTCCCTTTATTTCTTGTAAGGCCATGGCTAGTTTTTTTGCTCGGCGATGATCTTCTTTTAAGCGATCGACCATTTTGGTTAGAGCGATAATTGCCGGTGCAGCCATTACTCCAGCTTGCCGCATACCACCGCCTAAACGTTTTCGCCATTTCCTTGCTGCTTCAATAAAAACCTTTGATCCAGCAAGAACAGAACCCATTGGCGCACTTAACCCTTTAGAAAAGCACACCTGAACCGTATCCACATACTGAGTGAACTCTTTTACATCAACTCCCAACGCCACAGCAGCATTAAAGATTCTCGCTCCATCAAGATGTACAGGAACACCTTTTTCTTTTGCAACTTGATATACTTCTTTCATATATTGTGGTGGAAGAATTACTCCACCAGCACGGTTATGGGTGTTCTCTAAACCAATCATCGCCGTATGAGGCAAATGAATATCTCGATCATCGCGAATTGCTTCACGGATTTTCTCAACAGGCATTTGCCCTTTTTTCCCAGGAATAATCCTCGTTTGCACTCCCGCTAAAGCAGCAGCTGCTCCTCCTTCATAATAAAAAATGTGAGAGTCAGCTTCTAAAATAATCTCATCTCCAGGTTTCCCATAAGTTAAAACAGCAACTTGGTTCCCTTGTGTACCACTAGTGACAAAAAGTGCCGCTTCTTTTCCTAATTTCTCAGCCGCTAATTCTTCCAATTGCCTTACCGTAGGATCTTCACGATAAACATCATCCCCAACTTCTGCTTCATACATCGCTTTTCTCATTTCTTCGGTAGGTTTTGTCACCGTATCGCTTCGTAAGTCAATCATTTTTCTCTCTCCCTATTGAATATTTTTTTAACGAATGTTTCAATATATTCTAATCCCTCAGTCCAATCCTTAATTCGAGGGATTGCTTGGTTATAATGTTGATTATACCGCGCATCAACGATGACAGTATGAATGTTCGCTGCTAAAAGCCGATCTAAGTGTTCAGGATCATCTTCAAAAAACAGATCTATCCTTAAATCTTTAGCAATCTTCCCTTTATCATGGATATTCATATACAAATTGGTTCCATCAAAAGGAAATCCATGTTTTTGAAGCCATGCTTCAGTAATAGCCCTTATCCTTTTGACATTAGGCCTTGCTGTGATGAAAAAAATTTCATGACCCTCTTTTTTTAATTGTTGCAATGCTTCTGGAGCTCCCTCCAACGGGATTCCAATCGTATAGATCTTCGCTTCTAACTTCCGCCATAATTTTCTTCCTTCTTCATAGCTTAAGCCAAACGGTTCATCAAGGTAAAAAGTGGTGACTTCTTCCTCTTTCACATCCATATTTAATTCCTCATTATATAACTGAATGGCAGCTTTTTGCGTCTGTTTAATCGTGCCATCGATATCAACGCCAATCCGCATATTTATCACTCCATCCTTAAATACTTCTTACATGTAATATATCATTTCCTACGTTGAAAAATAGCATTTACTGCATCATCTAAAGCTTTTTTTGGGTTTAATCGATTTGTAACTGTTAATTGTAAGGCTTGGTTCATTGGATCCCATACTTCAGCCATTTCTTTCAGATTTGGAATTGGTTCTGCGTGTTGGGATTGAAGAAGAATCGCTTTCACTTCTTCATTATTTACGATCATTGGATCACTGACGAGTTGTTTTAAAGGTGGAATTTCTCCTGTTTTTTTAAAATGAATTTTCGCATTTTCTGGATTCGTTAACCACTCTATTAATTTGGTTGCCCAATCGAGATTTTTGGAGTAAGGGGTCACAAACCAGCCTTTTACACGCATAAATGTTTTTACAGGTTTCCCATTGGGGAGAGTTGGGAGCGGTGCAACACCATATTCAATTCCAGCATTTCGATATGTTTGCAATCCAGAAGGATCGTTCATAACAGCTGCAACCTTCCCTGCAGTAAACAAACCATCCATCGTCTGCGCTCCCAATGCACCAATGATCTCTTTGGGAAATAACCCTTCCGCATACCACTTTTGAATAAACTCCAAACCTTGAACAGCTCCTTGGTTATTTAACCCAAGATCTTTTGGTGAAGGAATTCCTTCTTTTTCGCCAAAGACATAACCACCAAATCCACTGATGATTCCATGTGCAAAATAATAGTTATCCCAAAGGGCTAAAAAACCATAATAACCATATTTTGTGAATTCTTTCGAAAAAGTATATAGCTCATCAAAAGTTGTGGGAGCTTGAGCCATTAGTTTCTTGTTATAAATAAAGATTGGTGTTTCAATCGATCGCGGCAAACCAAAAAGTACTCCTTTATAAGTTAAAGCATTGATCGCTGATTCATTAAATTGGCTTACGAGCTCTTTGTCTACTTTGATGGGCATAACTAAACCTCGTGTCACGGCTTGCCCCAATTGGGTATGTGGCATGGTAATCACATCGGCTGCATTACCTGCAAGCCCCTCTTGATAGAGTAGTTCTAGCATCTTTGTGCTGTCTACTTCTTTAACCTCAACTTTGATTCCATATTGCTGCTCAAAACTATTTAACGCGGGTTCGATTCCGGCTGTTTTACCAATCTCATCCCAAACCACTAATTTTTTAGGTTTTGTTTCCGTAACGATTTGCTTTTGATCTCCATCTAAACTGCACCCTAAAGAAAAGACAACGATAATCATTATTGATAGGAAAATAGAAAAAAACTTTTTCATCGAAAATACTCCTTATTTAGTTTTAGATCTATTTCATTTTCACCAAGCAAAAAGAAGAAGAAGGAGAAGGAGTGAAAAACAATGAAAAAATCTGATTGGATTTCCATACCATTAAAAACGTTCATTCCAGTGAAGTTACGCCATATAGGTAATCGAAATTAATGTTGGATAGCTAGGATGATGTTTCTTTAAACGATTTGAAATTGATGTTTCACTGTAATTCGCGTAACAATAACTGCATTGAAAACGGCAAGTATTATAAATGCCCATATCAATAGATGCCACACATTGGCATTCCTTTCTTTGGTTCTTGTCTTTTTTAAACTTCTTATCCATTTGAAAAACACTTTGAATGAATTGGTCATCTATGCAGCTCCCATGCTGAATTCCCCATGAATCTAGATTCAACTTTTCAGCACATGTCTGAATTTCCATTCCATTTTTCTTTGCGATCTCAGATAAATGTGTGGAAAGATGAATGATGTCCTTCTGATATTCTTCAGTGGTAATGTCTTTCAATACAATTCCATAGCGTTCTTCTAGTTTCCTTAATCTTTTATCTACCTTCCCATAAAAATCAAGAAAACTAATGGTTAGGCGACAAGTATATCCTTTGAGTTGCCCTGCAATTTTTTCTACTTTTTCCAAATGATATTCTATCGGCGTGATATTACTTACAATAATGGGATCATATCGCCAAATCACTTTATTCTTGCCAATCTTCCGACTTAATTCTTGAAAAGTCTCAATTCTTTCATGAACAGGAGGTACGTTAGGCTCAAATACCTTAGGATAATCATTTAAAGTAATCTGAAAGTAGTATTGATACCCTTTTTTATTAAGTGGCTCAAGATATTTTATAAAAGGCTTTGGATTTTTTGTCCAGAAAACAAAAACATCTACATCTTCTGGCTTAAGACTAATTTTTTTCACTTGTTTGGGATTAAAGGGATTAACGCTATAGAAATATCCTGCTTTGATTCGATTCATGAACCATTCACCAAAAAAAGCTGGTATATCTGTTCTTCTACTTACACTAATAATCAATGAAGGGACCTCCCAAATCATTCTCCCTCAATAAAATGACGAATGACGACGCTAGCAGCAATTAATCCAGCTACAGGTGGTACAAAACCATTACTAGAAGGAGGCATTTTTTCTTTACGAATCTTACTTTCTTCTTTTCCTACTTCGGAAAAAAGCTCTTGCTTGGGGATTAGAGGTTTCTCAGGGGAAAAGACAACCTGTACCCCTTTATTAATACCATGTTTTTTTAATTGTTGGCGTACTACTTTCGCCACAGGGTCCATATAAGTTTTCGAAATGTCTGTCACAACAAATTGAGTTGGGTCTAATTTATTTGCCGCGCCCATTGAAGAGATAATCGGTATCTTTCTTTTTTTGCTTTCTACAATCAGATGTACTTTACTTGTAATGATATCGATCGCGTCAATGATATAGTCTGGTTTGTAAGAAAAAATTTGTTCAGCGGTATCTTCATTATAAAACACGTGTAATGGGATTACTTCACATTCTGGATTAATCGTTTTTATTCTCTCTTTCATTACCTCTACTTTAGGTTTTCCTATAGTTGAAGTAAGGGCATGAATTTGGCGATTGATGTTCGTAATATCGATCTTGTCTTTATCAACCAGAATTAACTTACCAATCGCAGAACGAGCTAAGGCTTCGGCAGCAAAAGAGCCAACTCCACCTATTCCTAGAATCATAACAGTCTTTTGTTTGAGACGTTGAAGGTTTTCTGTACCAATTGCCAATTCAAGGCGTGAAAAAGCATGAAGCATAATTTTTATCCTTTCTCAATATGTATTAATAATGTACGCAATAAAAAAGGAGCCCCGGGATGCCGTGTCTCCTAAGTTTTGAACCTGCTCTCTCGCAGGTGGGTGTCCTGTCATTTGCTTCCTTGTTTCATGATAAAATCATGCTCTCAATTCCACAAATGAACTCCGGACTCCCTATTTATAGGTGTTGGCTCAAAACTGTCGCGAAATCACGTACAACTTAGGGCTCTCTAGTTGTTATTTGTAATTTTATGTTACCATACTCAGTTCTTTTAAATCAAGTGAAGATTTTTACAAAACTGTGTCATACTAACTAGGGAAAGCATTTATTCTGTAATTTCTAAGTGAAGTTCTTCTAACTGCTTATGATCAACTGGTGAAGGAGCTCCTGTTAACAAGCAATTGGCTCCAGATGTTTTAGGAAAGGCAATGGTATCTCTTAAATTGTTTCGTTTTGCAAGAAGCATGATGATTCGATCTAAGCCAAAAGCGATTCCACCATGGGGAGGAGTGCCATATTCAAAAGCTTCTAAAAGGAAACCGAATTTATCCCATGCTTCTTCTTTGCTAAATCCAAGGGTTTTAAACATTTTTTCCTGAATCTCTTGTTTATAGATCCTTAAACTGCCTCCACCTAATTCATATCCGTTTAACACCATATCATATGCTTGAGCACGGACTTTAAGAGGATCCGTATCGAGTAATGGGATATCTTCTTCTCTAGGCATTGTAAAAGGATGGTGTTCAGCAACATAGCGTCCTTCTTCTTCATCATATGACAGGAGTGGAAAATCAGTAACCCACAAAAAACGATATTCATCTTTGGGAATGAGATTCAAATCTTTACCTAATTTGAGTCGAAGATTCCCTAGTGCATCAGCGACCACCTTTTTCGAATCAGCAACAAAGAGAATCAGATCCCCAACTTCAACTTCAAGAATTGTGCGTAAGTGGTTCATTTCTTCATCTGTGACAAATTTAGCAATGGAACCTTTCACCTCATCTTCTTTAAAAGCAAGCCATGCTAAACCTTTCGCACCATAATGGGTAACGAATTCTGTTAACCCATCGATATCTTTTCGACTGTAATGGGCTGCTCCTTTGGCATTGATCGCTTTGATTTGGCCACCATTTTCAATCGTTGATTTAAATACTTTAAATTCGGTATTCTTAAATACCTCGGTCAAATCCTTCAGTTCCATGCCAAAACGAATATCCGGTTTATCTGATCCATAACGATCCATCGCTTCTTGATAAGTCATCCGTGGAAATGGACGAGGAATCTCATATCCGATCGTTTCCTTAAATAAACCCACCATCATTTCTTCCATTAGATCTTGGAACTCTTGTAAGGGCATGAAAGACATTTCTATATCCACCTGTGTAAATTCAGGTTGACGATCCGCACGTAAGTCTTCATCGCGGAAACATCTCGTAATTTGATAATAGCGTTCAAAACCAGCGACCATTAATAGTTGTTTAAATAACTGGGGTGATTGGGGCAAAGCATAGAAATGACCTGGATATTTGCGGCTTGCGACTAAGTAGTCACGTGCTCCTTCGGGTGTACTTTTTGTCAGCATAGGTGTTTCAATATCCAAAAATCCATGCTTGTCCAAAAAGTTACGAATATACGTTGTTGCTTTATGGCGTAAGATCAAGGTATTTTTCATCTCATTGCGACGTAAGTCTAGATAACGATATTTTAAGCGGAGTGTTTCATCGATATCGATGTTATCCTGAATAAAAAAGGGTGGGTTTTTGGCTTCGTTGATAATCTCCATTTCTTTTACTTCGACTTCAATTTGACCAGTTTCCAAGTTATGATTGATTGTTTCCTCAGGACGTTTCACTACTTTTCCTTTTACTCCGATCACATACTCATTTCTTACTTTGTCAGCCGTTTTATGTGCTTCAATAGATATTTCTGGATTAACGACAAGCTGAACAATGCCGCTTCGATCTCTTAATTCAATAAAGATTAAACCACCTAAGTCTCTTCTCTTTTGCACCCAACCTGTAAGGACAACTTCCTCATTCACATTCTCTAAACTTAGTTTTCCACATTGATGAGAACGATACATGACCATTTCCAAATCCCCCTTTACCTTAATTTACTCGTTAAAACTGGAATGATATCATCAAAGGAAACCTCTTGTTGTTCTCCACTAGCCATATCCCTTAGAATCACTTTTTTGCTCTCAAATTCATCATCGCCTAAAATCAAGACATATTTTGCTTGAAGACGATCGGCAGCTTTCATTTGCGCCTTCATTTTCCGTCCTAGGTAATCTTTTTCAGCTTTGATTCCCGCTTTTCTAAGGTCATCAAGAATCTTCATACTGACTGAATCTGCTTTCTCCCCTGTTGTGACAAAGTAGACATCGATACCTTTCGCTAATTTAAGGTCGATTCCTTTCTCTTTTAAAGCTAAAGCAACTCTTTCAAGAGAAAAAGCAAAACCAATTCCTGGTACATCATTTCCACCAATTTCGGCAACTAATCCATTATAGCGGCCACCGCCACAAATAGTACCTACTGCCCCAATATCTTTAGAAATAATCTCAAAAGCAGTCTGTGTATAATAATCTAGACCACGAACTAATCTTGGATTTTCTACATATTCAATTCCCATTTGATCGAGATAAGCTTTTACTTTCTCATGATGACTTTTACAATCCTCACATAAATGTTGATCAATCGTTGGCGCATCTTTGGTTACTTCTTGGCAAGTTTCATTTTTACAATCAAGAACACGCATTGGATTTCGCTCTAAACGTGATTGACAATCCTTACATAACTTTTCCTTTACCCCATGTAAATGGGTGACCAACTTTTCACGGTGAAGAGGTCGGCATACAGGACAACCTACACTATTGAGTTCCAAACGCAAATTGGTTAAACCCATTTCTTCAAAGATTCGAATCGCCAAAGAAATCACTTCAGCATCAATCGCAGGGTCGCTACTTCCTAGAACCTCAACTCCTACCTGGGTAAATTGGCGCATGCGGCCCGATTGTGGCCGTTCGTAGCGGAACATTGGGCCAATATAGTATAACTTCGTTGGGTCAGGATTGGCATATAGTTTGTGTTCAACAAAAGCGCGTACCACAGAAGCAGTACCTTCTGGCCTTAAAGTAAGGCTTCTTCCTCCTCGATCGGTGAAGGTGTACATCTCTTTTTCAACAATATCTGTCGTCTCTCCTACCCCTCGTTGAAATAATTCGGTATATTCAAAGATCGGTGTCCGAATTTCTTTATAATTGTATCGTTTAAAGATCTCTTTTGACGTTTGTTCAATATAATTCCATAATTCAGCTTCTTCAAAGAAAACATCGGCTGTTCCTCTAGGTACTTGAAATTTCATAGCGAACCTCCTTCAACAGAATAACAAAGATATCTAAAAATAAAAAATCCCTCGTCTGATGTCAAACATCAGGGACGAGAGATAGAATTTCCTTCTTCACCCGTGGTGCCACCCTAAATTGGATATAAATCCCACTCATTTTGGATAACGCCAATTCCTAGCGCTCTATAGCTACTCGTTTTCGTCCTTTCGCCAAGAGTTCTCCGGGATGTCTTTCTTTAGGTCGTAATAGAGAGATGATCTCAGCCAACTCATCTCCTCTCTGGCTATCCGTTTCCTAAATACTTTTTCCCTTCACCGAATCACTATTTAATTGTTAATTATCTTACTTAGCCAAAAATAGAATGTCAAGGTTTAACAATCAAAAATTTCATTTAATTGTTCAATTTTTTCCTTTGTATACTTTTTAACCGAATTGATATATGCTCGTGGTTCTTTTGGATTAGGAAAGCGTATGACCGTATTTGACTTTGGAGCAATGAATTTACTCACTGCTCCGCTTCCTAACCCAATGATGGTTTGTTTTTCTTCCATAATGAGGATATTATAAAGACTTTCCTTTCCTTCACGGGCATAACCCACATTTTCTAAGTTTCCTAACATATCTTTTTGACGGTATAAGTAATAAGGATGATAACCATGTTTTTTTGTCCAAATGGTGGCATACTCCATCATGCGTTGAATCTCTTTTGGATCGGTTATAGCAAATTTCTCTTTATTCTTCGTTAAATAAGAGGCCCTTTTAAAGGCCATCGAATGAATGGTTAAAGATTCAGGGAGCAGTTTTTCAATTTGTGCAAGAGAGTGTTGCAGCTCTTTTAACGTCTCCCCTGGCAAACCAATAATCAGATCCATATTAATATTGTTCATGTTCATTTTACGAGCTAAGTGAAATTTTTCGATGGTTTCTTCTACTGTATGGTGGCGCCCAATCACTTCCAATGTTTCTTGTGTGAACGTCTGGGGATTAATACTAATGCGATCCACATTCCATCGTTTAAGTATACGAATCTTATCCTCGGTTATCGTATCAGGACGGCCTGCTTCAACGGTAATTTCCCTTACAGATTGAAGATCAATGAAACGATCGAGTAGTTGAAAAAGATGACCTAATTGATCAGCTTCGATACTCGTTGGCGTTCCCCCGCCAAAATAAATTGTAGTTACTTTCCTCCCTGACTCTCTTAACCAGTTGCCGAACTGTTCGATTTCATATCCTAATCCTTGTAAAAAATCTTCCACTGTTCCATTTTGTCCTGTAATTGTATAGGCGGGAAAAGTACAATACGCACATTTCGTTGGACAAAAAGGGATTCCGATATATAAACTAACCTCTTCGTCGATCTCATATAGATCAGGAATCACCTTTAATTGTTTTTGGGCAATCTCACGTAACAAGGCAATTTTATTTGGCTTTAGCAAGTAATCTTTCGCTAAAATGTGATCAGCTTCATCATAAGACATTTCTCTACTTAAATGATGGTATAACTTCATTGGACGAATTCCTGTGAGAATTCCCCAATCATGGCTTTTCCCAGTAAAATGTTCTAGAGTTTGTACCCATACATGGCTGATCCCTTTTTTAATCTCTTTTCTTATCTGGTCTTTTGTTTTGTCAATAATGTTTCGTTCATGTTTAAAAGTAAGTGTTTCCAATTGGGTAAAGACTTTTGCTAAAAACAAAATTTGTTTATCTTTTATCTCATAACGAAAATCAATGGTGACCATATTCTTGGTTTCTATCGGCTGATTATACACCAATTGATCTTCATCTGATTGAAAAAGATCATAGATTAACTCAATCTCTCGTTTTAGTTTTTCATCAACATTAATAATATTAAATATCATGTTTGCCCCTCCACTAATGACTAGAAACAGTATACTGGTTCTATTTCTAAATAACAAGTGAAGGGAAATTTGTCCGTTGTACTTATACGTTAAAAAGAAACTTAATACTGTTGCTAATTTGTCCTTCCATGTTTCATCTTCACTAAGACTACAGGATCTATTTCCTGGGAAAATTGATGTTCTAAAATCATCTCTTCCTCAGCCAATTGATCATAAAAGTCAAGAGAAAACATTTGATTCCACTGTTTTAAATGTAATTCTTTCTTCGCCTGGTGCATACGAGTCCTCCATTACTTTCTTCTCCATTATTATTGCCAAATATTGTTGAAATTAAATGCTTTTGGACTAATTTTCTTAATGTGGCAGGAATCAAAGGCGAAAAAAAGAAATTTTTAATAACAGTGGATTCTCTGACAACTTAGAAAGGAAGGATGAGAGATTGAAACGAAGGTTCATTATGATTCTTTTTTTTATTCAATTCGTCGTGTTTCAAACAGTGATCTCCCAGCAAAACGTTTATTCTTCAACCATGTTGGCTGCAAAAGTAGACCTACTTAATGTTAGAAGAGGACCAGGATTAAACTATGAAATTTTGACACAAGTGAAACGGGGAGAAAAATATAGCATACTTGCAGAAAAGAATGGTTGGTACAAAATAAACATTGATAAAACTTATGGCTGGGTGGCTGGTTGGTTAGTCGATATAAATGAGGAACAAACCAATAACAACCGACAAACAGCAAAATCGATCATTCCTAATTTAAATGTCCGTTCAGGACCAAGTACCAGTTTCCCTATTATCAATCAAATCCACAACGAGAAGTATTATCTAATTGTCGATCAAGTAGGGGATTGGATAAAAATCCAACTAAAACCAGGCAAAGAAGGATGGGTAGCCAAATGGTTAACCAAACAATCGAATCATTCACCATCTGAAGATACAGTAAAAAAAGATTTGGTAAAAATCAAAGCTAGTCGATTAAATGTAAGATCAGGTCCTGGTATCACTTATTCTATAATCGGACAACTATTAAATGGCGAAGAAGTCGAAGTCTTTGAAGCAAAAAATGGATGGTACCAAATTGGTTATCAAAATCAAGATGGTTGGATTGCTAGTCAATATGCGGAAAATGTAGACCGTAGTGATGAAATGGAATTGACCAATCAACCTAAAGTCGTCATTACTCTTCCAAAAACGAACATTCGTAAAGAACCAACGATCAATTCCCCAATCGTTGCCATTGTTCAAAAAGGAGAGCAATTTCCCATTATTGGAACAGAAGGAGATTGGTACTTGATTCAGCTGCCTGATGGAAAAAAAGCATATGTGGCAGGCTGGATTGTATCGGTAACAGGAATAGAAAAAAAGATAAAACACGGAATTGAGAATGCTTTAGCTGGGTATACCATAGTTGTCGATGCTGGACATGGCGGCTATGATTCCGGTTCAATCGGAACTTATTTTAATACAAAAGAAAAGGACGTGAATTTATCAGTAGCTAAACGACTGCAAAAGAAATTAGAAGCTGCAGGAGCGAAAGTGATCATGACAAGAGATGGGGATTACAAAGTCTCTCTCGAGCAAAGAACAAATGATGCTAGCACAAATAAAGCGGATGTGTTTATCAGCATTCACCATAATACCATTTCTAACCCTGATGTTCAGGGAACGATTACGTATTATTACAAGAACATAGATCAAAAACTTGCAAAAACCGTTCATCAGAAACTCGTAAAACAAAATGGCAGAAAAGACTTAAATACCCGTTTTGGAAACTTTTTTGTTTTAAGAGAAAACAAAAGTCCATCTATTCTCGTAGAACTTGCTTTCCTTACGAATTACGAAGATGAACTTCAAGCTCGTTCTCCCCTATTTCAAGAACGATCAGCAGAAGGTATTTTTCAAGGAATTATTAAATATTTTCAAGAATAGTAAAAATAGGCTTGTATATTCCATAAGCAGTGACTTTCGGGAATGTATTTATACACGGACAACGGAGCGTGTTGGAATATACAAGCCCAATATGGCTTAATTGAATCTATGATTCTAAAAGAATGGTTACTGGGCCATCGTTAATAAAATCCACTTCCATCATTTCGCCAAACCGCCCCGTTTCTACATGAACCCCTTTTTCTCTTAACAACTGGTTCAGCCGTTCATAACATTGTTTTGCTTTATCAGGTTTTGCAGCATTCATAAAATTAGGCCGTCTTCCTTTTCTCGCATCTCCATAAAGGGTAAATTGAGAGATGGACAAAATACTTCCTTTTACATCTAAAATCGAGAGATTCATTTTCCCTTCTTCGTCATCAAAAATTCTTAAATTCACAATTTTATCTGCCAAATATTCAATATCTTTCTCTTCATCATCATGTGTCACACCAACAAGCAAAACAAGGCCTTTTTCAATGGCCCCAACCACTTCTTGATTCACAAGGACTTTCCCTCGTTTCGCTCTTTGTACAACAACTCGCATCCCACCATCTCCTTTACTGCATGATTCTGCGAACCGTATAGACATCCTTGACTCGTTTGATGCGTTCAACGACGGAATGGAGGTGTTCCGTATTATGAATCAGAATCGTCATTAAGATTGTCGCCATTTTATTCTTATCTGACTTTCCAGAGACAGCAGTCATGTTCGTCTTTGTCTCAGATACTGCTTGAAGAACTTCATTGAGCAATCCTCTGCGATCCATTCCTGTAACCTCAATATCCACATTATAGGCTTGATCTTGATGGTTATCCCATTCAACATAGATAAACCGTTCACTATCTTCTTTTAACTGTTGAATGTTAGGACAATCGGTTCGGTGAATGGAAACTCCTCTTCCTCTTGTAATAAAGCCAATAATTTCATCACCAGGAACGGGGTTACAACAACGAGAGAAACGAACCAATAAATTATCTACCCCTTTTACTTTTACCCCATTTGCAACTTTTTTCTTTGAAAGCGTTGTTGTTTGGGGACGAAATTCGATTCCTTTTGAAAAATCTCCATCATTTGTTTTCTTCACTTTTTCAATCAGGCGGGTAACGATTTGCATGGCAGTAATTCCGCCATAACCAATTGCCGCAAGCATATCTTCTTCATCATTAAAATTGAACCTTTGAGCCACTTCTCGCAGGTTTTCTTGAGTCATCAATTGACTCACATCATAGCCTTGACGCCGCAATTCTCTTTCAATACTTTCTTTCCCTTTTGAAATATTTTCTTCACGTTTTTCCTTTTTAAACCATTGTTTAATTTTATTTTTCGCATGAGAAGATTTTGCAATTTTTAACCAGTCTTGGCTGGGACCATAACTATGTTTGGATGTTAAGATTTCAACTATATCTCCTGTTTTCAGCGGATGATCAAGGGGAACGATTTTCCCGTTTACCTTGGCTCCGATACAACGATTCCCTACTTCTGTATGAATACGATAAGCAAAATCTAAAGGAACAGATCCTTGTGGTAACTCAATCACATCACCTTTGGGAGTAAATACAAAAACCGCATCGGAAAAAAGGTCCATTTTTAACGATTCCATAAATTCCCTTGCATCTTTATAGTCATTTTGCCACTCGAGTATTTCTCTAAACCAAGTTAGTTTTTCTTCAAAGGATCCAGTCGCTTGAGTTTTTCCCTCTTTATATGCCCAATGTGCGGCAATCCCATATTCTGCCGTATGATGCATCTCAAAGGTTCGAATTTGCACTTCTAATGGTTCCCCATTTGGCCCAATAACAGTAGTGTGAAGAGATTGATACATATTTGCCTTTGGCATTGCAATATAATCTTTAAAACGACCAGGCATCGGTTTCCAAAGGGTATGAATCGTTCCTAACACGGCATAACAATCTTTAACGGTATCTACAATCACACGGACAGCCAATAGATCATAAATTTCGTCAAAACGTTTATTCTGTTTGACCATTTTCCGATAAATACTGTAAATGTGTTTTGGTCGTCCAGAAATTTCGGCATGAATATCTAGCTCTTCTAAGCGATTTTCGATCGTTTGGATGACCTTTGCAAGGTATTCTTCTCTTTCTGCTCTTTTTCGCTTCATCAGATGGACAATTCGATAATATTGTTGAGGATTTAAATAACGAAGAGCAATATCTTCTAACTCCCATTTTACCGTAGAAATTCCTAAACGATGGGCAAGTGGAGCAAAGATCTCTAACGTTTCATTAGCAATTCTCCTTTGCTTGTCCTCTGGCAAATGTTTCAAAGTCCTCATATTATGAAGACGGTCCGCTAACTTAATCAAAATCACGCGGATATCCTTTGCCATAGCGACAAACATCTTCCGATGATTTTCTGCTTGTTGTTCTTCCTTTGATTTATATTTAATCCTCCCTAACTTAGTTACACCATCGACCAAACGAGCAACCTCTTCACCAAAGACCTCTGTAATCTCCTCTAATGTGACAGATGTATCCTCCACCACATCATGAAGGAGACCAGAGATCACGGTAACCACATCCAATTGCAAGTCTACAAGAATCTCGGCGACTTTAACTGGATGAACAATATAAGCTTCTCCCGATTTACGAAATTGGCCTTCATGAGCTTTCGCTGCAAATTCATAGGCTTTTTCGATTAATGCTATATCTTCATCAGACATATAATCTGCTGCTTTTTCTAATAAACGATCCATACCATGGTCCATATGTCTTCACCTGATATCTATAAATATTGTATATCATTCTATTATTACTAATTTTCATTCGAAAGTAAAGGGACAGAGGAAAGAAATTCCTTACCAAATAAAAGAAACCTAACACATTTGCTAGGTTTCTTAAAATAGCATCGCATATTTACTCCATTAATAAGTAACCAAAGAAAAGATTTCGTAATCCTTTAATGTTTCTCTTCCTTTCAGATAACCTAACTCTATTAAAAAAGCGGCGCCAACCACAATACCACCTAATTTTTCAACGAGTTCAATGGTTGTTTTAATCGTTCCGCCAGTAGCAAGAAGGTCATCGGCAATCAGTACTTTTTGCCCAGGTTTTATTGCATCAACATGTATCGCTAATGCATCTTTTCCATATTCTAAATTGTAGCTCGCCTGAATCGTTTCAGCAGGCAATTTCCCTGCTTTACGAACGGGAACAAAGCCAACCCCCAATGAATAAGCTAGAGGTGCTCCAACCACAAACCCCCTTGCTTCTGGGCCAGCAACTAAATCCACAGCAAATTTTCGGGCAAATTCAGCTAGATCATTAATGGCAGAACGATACGCTTCCCCATTTTTTAATAAGGTAGTAATATCTTTAAAACGAATCCCTTCTTGAGGGAAGTCTGGGATTACCCTTATTAAGCTTTTATAATCCATCAAAATAACTCCTCCTAATTCCTATGGAACTTGTTTAAAAACCAATTCCTTAGGGTTTTTGAATTAGAATATACGAATATTTCCTTTACCTTTTCCTTTTCCAAAAATTCACGATATAAAAATGATTGCATTAATTCTTTCTTCTCTGGATTAGGGTGTAAGGTAAGAAAATCTCCATCTACTATTATAAAACCTAATTCCTGAAAAACATCAAGTATAAATTGAAAAGTTTCGATATTTATCCCCAATTTTTTAAAAAAATGTTCGGCTTTTCCCTTTTGGTTGATATTCGGATATTTTTTTAAGACCGTATAGACTTGTTTAAATACTTCGCGAGTAGGCATTTTGTCCAATCTATATTTAGTATGGACGAAATTTTCATATATACAATAAAGTTTTTTTGCTTCTTGCAATTTCATTATTATTTCTTCCATTATCGAAATATTTGGCGGCAAATCATAAAGTACGATCTGTTGAATAGCCGATAGGTCTGATTTTCTAACATTTTGATAAGAAATTTTTTTTGCCAATTGAAAGATCGAAATATCTTCATTCACTTTTTCATCATAGAGAATTACAACATTTTCGTGATCTAATTCTTTTAATCGCTCTACTTGATTCCTACTATTCCGCCAATCAAAGATTTGCAGATGGGGGATATGTATATCTTGAACCATGATTTGTGGTTTTTTTTCTCCATTCCATTCGTTAATATTTAGTTCCCCTAGAACACGAATCTCTGAAGAAGCGGCAATTTCTTTATTGAGATCACCCATTTTAAAAGCTAAAGCCTCAATCGTTTTGTTTTGATTGGTTAAGATCATTTTTAAATGTTGGTTTTCTTTTCCTATCGTAGATGTCCTAGCAACTTCAATTTGCTCGATCAACCATTTCGGACTAGGATTTCCAATACCGAAAGGTTCCATTTTTTCAATTTGTTCAATAAATGGAATGGTAATTTGATCCAAGTTACAAACCATATCTATTTTTTCTATGGGGATATAATCCTCTTCACTTAACCATTCTTCCGCTAGTTGGTTTAATTTATCTCTAAGTAGGGGGATATTTTTCTCCTCAATACTTAATCCCGCTGCTTGTTTATGACCACCAAAATGGGACAGTATATCTTTTATCCTAGTTAGTGCTTGGTAGATATCATACCCTTCAATACTTCTTGCCGATCCTTTGGCCATTTTTGTTGCCGGATCAACACTAAGAACAATGGTTGGTCGGTAGTATTTTTCGAGAATACGAGATGCAACAATACCAACTACACCCACATTCCAATTTTCTTTCGCCACAACGAGAACTTTATCGTTCTCCATTTCTTCTTTTTCGATGATTTCAAAGGCTTCTTGCGTAATATCTTCAACAATTCCTTGCCTTTCTTGATTCATTGAACCTAAAACATGCGCTAATTCTTTGGCCAATTCTTGATCTTCGGTAATGAACAATTTCACGGCATAGTCAGCTGTCTCTAAGCGACCACTTGCATTAATTCTTGGAACGATCCCAAATCCTACATGCCCTGTAGTGATTTTTTTATCCTTCAATCCTGCTTCATCAAGCAAAGCCCTAAGTCCAATATGTTTTGTTTTTGTAAGTCGTTCTAAGCCGATACTCGCAATAATCCGATTCTCATCCACTAACGGAACAAGATCGCCAATCGTACCAATCGCAGCGATGTCTATGTATTCGATTGGAATTCTTTTTAGTAATGCATGAGCAAATTTAAACGCCACGCCAACACCAGCCAAAAGTTTAAAAGGATAGGTTTCTTCAGGTATTTTGGGATTGATGATGGCAAACGCATCAGGAAGAATCTCTTTTGGTTCATGATGATCCGTAATAATCAAATCGAGACCTAGTTGTTTCGCCAGCTTTGCCTCTTCAATGGCACTTATCCCCGTATCTACAGTAATCACTACTTGAAATTTCTTTTTTGCGGCTTCTACTAGAGCTTCTTTATTAAGTCCATACCCTTCGGAAAAACGATTTGGGATATAGTAATCAAAATTGGCTCCGATTTGTTTTAATGTTTTATACATAATCGTTGTACTGGTGACACCATCAGCATCATAATCTCCATAGATAAGAATTTTTTCCCCTTTTTTGATTGCAGTAAATATGCGATCAACTGCTTTTTTCATATCAGTAAATAAAAAAGGGTCATACAACATCATGATATCGTAATTTAAAAATCGTTCGATATCTTCTTTTTCCTTGATACCGCGTATAGCTAACAACCTAGCTATTAACGGATTTAAACCTGACTCACGAACCATCTTCTCCACCGTTTGCTCATCTACTTCCTGAATGAGCCAACGTTTCTTTGGTTCTAACATAATCTCCACTCCCAGATGTTTTTCTTTATCAACTATTGTATGAGAAATGGTTCATCTGACTGCTCTTGATAATAAGTAGCTTGGTAAGGATTAATGTGCACAAATACATCTTTTATATTGTGAAATTGAGAGAGTAAAGTCTTTTTGACTTCTTTCCCAATCTGATGCCCCTCTTCCACGGTAATTCTAGGGTTTACCGCAATTTTTAGATCAACAATCACATAATGACCATGTTCCCTCGCATAGAATTCATCGACATGCATTACACCGACTACTTTTTCTACCGCAGCGATGTATTCTTTGGTTTCGTCTTCTTGGAGCACGCGATCCAGTGTATTATGGATGGTTTCTTTTCCTAGATCATAGGCCATTTTCATAATCGCAATTGCTACAACAAAACCAGCAAGAGGGTCAAGATAAAGAAGCCAATGAATATTCCATTTTCCCCCAAGAATCGCACCGCCAATTCCGATTAAAGCCCCTATTGAGGAATAGACATCTGATCGGTGTTCCCAAGCATTGGCGATGACAGCTGGTGAGTTGATTTTTTTTCCTACTCGATATTTATATTGGAACATTGCTTCCTTTACGATAATCGATAAAAGTGCTCCATAAATCGCCAAGATTCCTGGTGCTTCAATTTTCGCTTGAAACATTCCACGAAGGGAAGAATAACCGACCTCAACCCCTACAAAAAAAAGGATGACAGCGACAATGATCGCAGCAATATTTTCCGCTTTCCCATGCCCATAGGGATGATCTTTATCTGGTGGCAATTGGGCTGCTCGTAAGCCGATTAAAACGGCGATGGAACCGGCAACATCGGAAAAAGAGTGTGCAGCATCTGCGATCAACGCTTTACTGCTTGCAATCCATCCTAATCCCCCTTTTACGACCGCTAGAAAAAGATTTCCAATAATTCCAACCCATGCAGCAAATTCCGCTTTTTGAAAACGCTGTTCTTTCATAATATCCTCCTTAAGCAGTTAGAAGAATCCGCGTGATTGATTTTAAAAAAAACTTCTATATGAAGTCTTTTCGAAGACGTAGTCGAGTTCTTCTTTAGAGGTAGTTTTTTATGCTGATCGTTCAAGTTTAACTTCGATTTATTACGTTAATGAAGTTAAACTTTCCGAAGCAGTCAGAAGAAAACCGCGGTTATCCCGCGGTAAGAAACTTTCTTACATCCTTATTTTAACCAATATTCGATTTTTACGCTTCTTGAACTTGAACTCGTTTCTTTTTTAAATCTAGCCCTTTCCATACTACCCAGATTTGAGAAGCAATAAAGATGGAAGAATAGGCTCCTGTAAATAGACCAAACAATAAGGCTAATGAAAAGTTATGAATCCCTGGTCCGCCGAAGAAATACAAGGCTAAAGCAGCAAAGAAGACAGTAAGAACTGTATTGATGGAACGAGATAACGTTTGGTTCAAACTAAGGTTGACGACCTCTTCAATATCTTCCAATCGTTTAATTTTTGCCTTTTTCAAATTATCACGAATACGGTCATAAATGACGATCGTATCATTTACCGAATAACCAACAATCGTTAAAATGGCAGCAATAAAGGTAATATCCACTTCTAAACGAAGAAGCGAAAACATCGTAATGACGAAAAAGGCATCATGTAACAGAGCAACAATCGCTGAAATTGCAAAACGGTATTCAAAACGAATGGTCACATAAAGGATGATTCCTAGTGATGCCCATAAGACAGCGTAGATCGCTTTTTTTGCTAATTCTCTACCTACCGTTGGATCAACCGTACTCTCTTGGATATCTACTTTTGAACCATATTTCGTTTGAAAGACTTCACGTATAATGGGTAACACATCTTTTGAGATAGTTTGGTCAAAGCTTACAACAGCAATCTCCTGATTATTCCCTGCCGTCCGAATGACTGAAGGTTTTAAATCCACATTTTGAATTCCCTTGGCTTTTGCTTGTTCTTCTGCTTGTTTAAGCAATGTTTTAATTTCTGTTTCGGTAAACGCCTTGCCAATATGGATGTCGAGGCGAGACCCACTTTTAAAATCAATTCCTAAATTTAGACCAAAGATTAGTAAAGATAAAATTCCAAGTAAAGTAATAATCCCAGAAATGGTAAAGAAAATGTTTCGGCGGCGAACAAAATCAAATTTATAGTTCACGGATCTCAGCCTCCTTCACACCGAAGAGCCATGGTTTTGATGTAAGATTAGATTTGACAAACAAATTGATTAACCATCTTGAACCAAAAACGGCTGTAACCATACTGACGAGAATACTTACGATCAATGTTGTCGCAAATCCTTTAATTTGACCAAATTCTCCAATAATAAATAAGACAAGAGCAGCAATAATCGTGGTTAAATTGGCATCTAAAATCGTAGCAAGAGAACGTTGATACCCTACACGGATAGCAGACATAACGCTTCGTCCATTTCTTAGCTCTTCTTTTATTCTTTCATAAGAAATGATATTGGCATCAACGGCCATACCAATCCCTAAAACCAAAGCAGCTATACCTGGTAAAGTGAGGGTTACCTTCATTTGCCAGAAGACAACAAGAATTAAATAAATATAAAAAACAAGGCTAAAACTTGCGATGAATCCTGGCAGGCGATAATACAAAATCATGAATAATAGAATTAATGCCGTTCCAATGATTCCTGCTTTAACCCCAAGTTGCAAAGCTTGCATCCCTAGACTTGCACCAACACTTTGAGATTGAATCTCTTTCAGCTGTAGTGGCAATGCGCCTGCATTTAATAAATCAGCGAGTTCTTGGGCTTTTTCTACGCTTTCTTGACCTGTGATAATCGCTGTTCCATTCGTAATGACAGCATTCACCACTGGATCGGTAATTAAATCCTCATCAAGATAAATACCAATAGGTTGTCCAAGATATTTGCTCGTAATATCTCTAAATTTAGCAGCATCCTTTAATTTTAACTGAACGACAGGAAGATTCGTTTGCGGGTCAACATCAACTTTTGCTCCACCTTCAACCAAATCTTTCCCATCTAAGAGAATCTCGTTATTTGCATTGCGGAATGTAAGTCTAGCAGGTTTTCCTAGTAATTCCCTTGCTGCATCTTGATTGGTAACCCCTGCAAGTTTGACACGAATACGGTCTTGACCTTCAATCGTGATATCTGGTTCTGTAACCCCAAGAACATTGACCCTTCTGTCAATTGCACGAACCGTATCTTTTAACGCTTGCTTTGTTACTTTTTCTCCGTCAAGTGGTAAAGCCTGATATAATACCTCAAAACCGCCTCGTAAATCGAGACCTAAGGTAATATGACGGACGATATAGCCTGATGTAAACACCATTAATAACGAAAGTGACACGATAATGACTATGAGTGCGATGAGTTTACTCCAGCGAACCATTCGAATATCCTCCTTTTTCACCCAATAAGCCAATTATAAATGTTTGTAAATCATCGTGCAATGAAACGGTTAATTCTTACCCTTATAAGCATTTAACGTCAACCAATTCATAAACGTTGTCACTTTAAGTGACAAAATATCATTAACGACACGGTGTAATGGGGGCATCTCGTTTTGATATTTTTCAGAAACGCACTGCCATATCTCCTTTGCTGTTATCCCTTTATATCCCATTAAGTGAAACTCTTCGGCTTTGCTTTGACATAATGCTTCTAATTGGCAATCATATTCTGCTAGATCGAGTCCTTCCACACGAACCACCACTTTCAAAAAGTTTCTTTACCTTGTATACTACCTTTTTCGCTAAAAATTCGATTTTTCCTTCTCTTATAAAGGAATTTAATTTTGTCATGAGTTTCGCCTAGTATTCATATATCTAGACTAGCTTATCTTATTTAAGAAATGAGTGAAACATATGACGAAGAAGCAAAACTTTATGCATGGTGCAATGATTCTAGTCGTCGCTGGATTAGTCACTCGGGGATTGGGAACCATTTATCGCATTGCACTTTCAAGAGTGGTGGGTGCTGAAGCTATTGGTTTATATCAAATGGCATTTCCGTCCTTAATTCTATTAATCACTATTGTAACAGCAGGGTTACCCATTGCTGTTTCGAAAATGGTTGCAGAAGCAGAAGCAAAGAATGATGTAAGACAAACACAAAAGATTTTGCGAATCTCCCTTACGCTTGTGATCATCATTTCAATTGCCATTTCTGCTATCTTTTACATAACCATTCCTCTCATCAGTCAATATATATTAACTGATGAGAGGGTATATCTAACACTTGTCATGATCGTCCCGATCATCCCGATTATTTCGATTTCATCCGTTTTACGAGGATATTTCCAAGGAAAACATAACATGATTCCTTCTGCTACCTCCACGATTATCGAGACCATTTTTCGGATGATTTTTGGCATCCTTCTTTCTGTCTCTCTTTTGTCAAAAGGGGTAGAATACGCATCTGCTGGTGCGATGATCGGTATGGTCATTGGCGAAATCGCTGGAAATATAACTTTATTGGTTCACTACTTTATGCAAAAACGCGAAAAACAACATCAAATAGCTAAACGACTCTTCCCGAAACAAAACGAACAACTATATACAAAAATGTTCAGAATTGCCATCCCTGTCACAGCCAGTCAAATCATTGGATCACTCGCCTATTTTATTGAACCTAGTGTTGTCTCCCATAGCCTTGCTCTAGCAGGAGTTCCTACATCAATAGCTACAGCTCAATATGGACAATTAACAGGAATGGCATTACTTATCATTAATTTTCCTACCGTGATTACGTACTCCCTTTCTGTCTCGCTGATCCCTGCTGTTAGCGAAGCTGCCGCCAAAAAGAATCATTTCCTTATCTATAAACGCTTACACCAATCACTCAAAACAGCATATATGATCGGCTTACCTGCCTCAATTTTTATGTTTATCATGGCTGATCCAATAAGCCAAATTTTATTTAACAGTGAACAAGTTGGCCACTTTATTCGCATTTTGGCCCCGTTTTCCATCTTTTTATACCTTCAACGTCCTCTAGCTTCTACATTGCAAGGGTTAGATTATGCGAAAGAATCGATGAAAAATACCATTATTGGCGCTTTCGCGAAAACCATCGCCATCTTGGTTTTAGCCTCAAGAGCAAGTCTTGGCATCGATGGAGTTGCAATTGCAATCAACCTTGGAATGACACTGGTCACCGTCTTACATTTTCGCAGTGTTATCCATATTATTGGTTATACGATTCAAATAAGACCCCTTATCGCCATTAGCCTCTCTGCTATAAGCTTGGGAGTTGCTTCCTATGCTATTTTTGTCCATTTTCTTGAAAACGTTGAAATCATTGTACGGTTATTTATTTCTCTCTTTTTCGGCAGTATCATTTATCTTTATTTGTTACTCCTTTTTAAAGTGATTCGCAAAAAAGATCTTGTAAGCATTCCATGGTTAGGGGCGATTTTCCGCTATATTCTTCCTTAACTTATTAATCTTTACGATCAATAAAAAAATGGCCGGCATGATCGATACTAACAAAATATAATTCTTTCATATCTGTGTATCCTTTTTTGTTTAATTGTTCTTTTAACCAAGCTTCATCTTTATTGATTTTCTGTAAATTCTCCAATAAAATCTCACCATCCGCAACTAAAGGAACAGGCAAACCATTATATCGGTTATCTTTTAGTTGAAGATCTCCTTTTGTAACCGGTTGGTGAGAGGGTTTTTGAAAGACACTTAGTTTCCCTGAAGGTTCTAAAATGGCAAATTCCACTTCGGCAATATCTTGAATATTTTTCTCCCTTAGTTGTATTAATAAATCATCGATAGAGTAGCGTTGCCTTGCCATTTCTTTATCAAGAATTTTTCCATTAGCAATGAGAATGGCTGGTTTGCCATCAACAAGATCACGGATTCTTTTGCTTTTTAATGTAAGGTAGGATAAAACAATCTGAGTAACCATAAGAACAAGAATCGGAACAACCCCTTTTAACAAAGATTGTTCCGTATCCTCAATCACCAATACGGCAATTTCTGCCATCATAATCGAAACAACAAAGTCAAAAATCGATAATTTGCCAATTTCTCGTTTTCCCATTAACCGCAAAACAACCAATACAAAAAAGTACATAAATATCGTACGATATAAAGCTGTTAACACTCCCATTTGAATCTCCTTTACCAAAAGAGTTTCAAATGATAGTTTTGGCATTCATAAAAGAATTTATAACCATTTCCTCTTTTTAAATTCATAAAGCATCATTATTGCTAAAATCGCCATTCCTAGTACAATCACAACAATGGCTAAGGGACTATCTTCAAAGGGTATGACCACGTTCATCCCAAATACACCTGTGATAAACGTTAATGGCATCATAATGGTAGAAATAATCGTTAAAACTCGCATAATTTCATTGGTTTTGGCTCCGACAATGGAATAATAGGTTTCCATCGCACTGTTTACAAGATCCCGATAAGTCTCAGTATTGTCAACGATTCGTTCTAGATGGTCGACTAAGTCAATATAGTACGGGATATTCTCTTCCTGAATCTTAAAGGACCACTTTCCATTGATGTTGGAAAAGATTCTTCTTTGAGGTTGGATGACCCTTCGTATTAAGATGATTGACCGTTTTAAAGCCATGAATTCATCGATAATCTCTTCAACATCTTGGTCATACATCTCATCTTCTAATTCATCAATCCGTACACCAATTCGATCAAGAATTGGGAAATATTCATCTGTCACACCATCGATGATATTATAAAGCAAATAGTCTGGTCCCTTATTCATATAATCAGTGTAACGCAGGCTTCTTGCCGCTACTTTCCCAACAGGGTTTAGCGGATATTTATGGATTGTTACGATATAGTTATCCCCCAAGAACACATTTAACTCTAATGTGGAAATCTCATTGTCGTCTTCTTCATTATATTTGAGTGCATGGAAAACAAAAAAATAATAGTCATCATATTTATCCACCTTGGCTCTTGGACTATCGTGTAAACAATCCTCGATCGCTAAAGGATGGAATTGGAATAATTCACCAATATAATTCAATTCCTGATTTGTTACTTCATAAAGATCGATCCATAACAAATCTTTTGGCGATGCTAAATAATCCTGTAGTCGATTCAGATCAATATCATGGTACATTTTCTGTTCGCTATGTTTATAAAAATAGGTCTTGATCATTTTTCTCCCTCCTTTAGTCCTCGATCACTGATCCGCAAAATACCCTATTCTAGTCTAAAATATCTCTTTAAACTTCTCAACATAAAGTAAAAAATCTTTGCATAAAATGTACAAACTATTTCTTTTTCCTTCATTTATGAATAGGGGTGATAGGGTAATGAAAGCAAATATTAGCAATGCAACAAAAAAATATTCAAATCCGATCTTAATCGGTCTTATCTACACATTTGCGATCGTAATCCTTAGTACACTTGTCTTCACACTTATTCTCTACTTTACATCCTTATCAGAACAACGTCTTCCTCTACTGATTTATATCACTACAGCGATTAGTCTTCTTACAGGGGGATTTAAAAGTGGGAAGACTGCTGGTACTAGAGGTTGGTATTATGGTGGAATAACAGGGTTAATCTATGGGATTCTCTTAGCGCTGATCTGGTTTCTAGGATTTAATCTTGGTTTTCAACTCCGTTTATTGATTATCCTTCTTTTAAGTTTTCTTTTTGGTTCTTTTGGCGGGATGATTGGCGTAAATACAAAAAAATAATTCTAAAGACAAGTAGATGTTTCTGGAATGAAAACATATAATACTACTATATCGCCAATCAGATATGATATAATTTTTAAATATAAGTGTTAAATGGAGGTCTTTTATGTTTCATTCCATGAACACCATCATTCTTGCCTCAACAATCCTTACGATTCTGATTTCTATGATTGTTTTGCGCCAGAACCCTTACACAATCATCAAAAATTCTTTTACTACATTATTTTCAAATAAAAAGATGTTCATTCAATTTTTAGCTCTTTTTTTAATCCTTTATTTTAATAAAATGGAACAAATCTTTGAAAAAAATATTGATGTTGGCGATTTCACACCAGTCATTCAACAATTAGAAGGGAATGGGATCTATTTTATTCAACAGTTCTTTTTAAATGATACTTTAACTTATATCTTTACATTCTTTTATATCATCGTTTTTCCAGCCATGATGGTTTCTTCATTAGTGGTATACATTAATGAAGACCACCGTTTATTTTACGCCGTTATTTATGCTCTGATGTTAAATTATATTATTGCAATTCCATTTTACCTTTTTTTCCCTATCTATGAGGTCTGGTATTTTGATCACCATGTGCAATTCTTAATTCCTCAAGTCTATCCAAACTTTGAATTAGAATATCGTCCATTTTCAGGAATTAATAACAATTTCCCCAGTTTGCACACATCTATATCCGTTAGCCTTGCTATCATCGCATTACGTTACAAAAATCTTTTATTTAGTAAAATCACCTTATTTAGTGCAATCATCATTGTCTTCTCAACTCTTTACCTTGGAATTCATTGGCTATTAGATATGGTTGCTGGCGTGATCCTCGCTTTCATTGCTAGTCAAACAGGACTGCGTCTTAGTGATATGGTTACCAATACCCATTCATTTGAGATTGGGAATCAGTTAACGACAAAAAGATAAAGAGCGTAGCTTTTTTACAGGCTACGCTCTTTCTTTTTATGTAAAATTATTCGTTTTGACTGCTTTCAATCACTCCGTTGATCGCATTGCGATCAAAAGTAATTCTTGTACTTTCATTTACACGAAGCGTTACTTTGTCATCGGTCAGATCCACAATGGTTCCGTAGATCCCGCCAATGGTAACCACCCTGTCATTCTTTTTAAGACTTGCAAGCATGGCATTACGCTGTTTCGCTCTTTTTTGCTGTGGACGAATGAGCAAAAAGTAAAAAATCACAAACATCAATACAAAAGGAAGTAAGGTCGCTAACCAACTCCCCTGTGTTGCTGCAGTTCCTTGAGCCAAAAACATCGATATTCCCTCCTTTCTTTTGAATATCATAACAAAAAACTAGAAAGTTCGTAACTCATTTCTCCCATATTCCGCAAAAAATTCCTCTTTGTATTCAAGAAGGCGATCTTCTAGAATCGCTTGACGGATATTTTTCATCAGATTAAGCAAGAAAAAGAGATTATGATAAGTGGTTAATCTTAGTCCAAAAATTTCATCTGCTTTTAATAGATGACGAACATATGCCCTTGAATAATTTTGACAGGTATAACAACTGCATTTTGGATCAATCGGGCCAAAATCTCTCGCATACTTCGCATTGCGAACCACCAATCGTCCTTGACTGGTCATTGCTGTACCATTTCTTGCAATTCGCGTAGGCAAAACACAATCAAACATATCAATTCCACGAATAACGCCTTCAAATAAAGACTCTGGATCGCCAACCCCCATCAGATAACGAGGCTTGTCCTCAGGAAGTAAAGGAGTCGTATGTTCCAAAATATCAAACATCATCTCCTTTGGTTCTCCTACGCTAAGCCCGCCAATTGCATACCCGGGGAAGTTAAGAGAAGTGATTTCTTTTGCACTTTGTTCCCTTAAGTCCTTATACACTCCTCCTTGTACAATCCCAAATAAAGCCTGGTCATTAGGTCTTGAGTGAGCTTTTAAAGAGCGTTCTGCCCATCTGGTTGTCCTTTCAAGAGATTTTTTCACATAGTCGCGATCAGCAGAGTAAGGTGGACATTCATCAAACGCCATAATGATATCTGCTCCAAGAGCATTTTGAATCTCGATCGATTTCTCTGGGCTGATGAATAATTTTTCCCCGCTCAAATGGTTGCGAAAGTGGACTCCTTCTTCTGTTATTTTGCGCAAATCACTCAAACTAAAAACTTGAAATCCTCCACTATCTGTTAAAATGGGGCGATCCCAGTTCATAAAATGATGAAGACCACCTGCTTCTTTCACAATCTCATGACCAGGTCTTAGAAAAAGATGATAGGTATTACTCAAAATGATCTGTGCATTCATCTGTTTCAATTCTTCTGGACTCATCGTTTTTACTGTTGCTTGCGTTCCAACAGGCATGAAAATTGGAGTTTCAATCACCCCATGTGGTGTATATAGACGTCCTAATCGTGCTCCTGTTTTTTTATCTTTTTTAATTAATTCAAAACGTATAGCTGACATTCTATCCTACCTTTCATACCGCCACATGATGCTTAATAAATAAACATCGCATCACCAAAACTAAAAAAACGATAATGCTGATCAATCGCTTCTTGATAGGCCTTCATAATCGTATCACGACCAGCAAAAGCACTGACCAACATCACTAAAGAGGATTTGGGTAGATGAAAGTTGGTGATCATCGCGTCAATGGCTTTAAACTCATATCCTGGATAGATAAAGATATCCGTCCATCCATCCTTTGCTTCAAATCGTTCTGTTTGTTTGTTAACGACCGTTTCAAGGGTGCGAACAGAAGTAGTCCCTACAGCAATGATTCTTCTTCCCTCTTCTTTTGCCTCATTTAATTTCTTCGCCGCTTCCTCATTTAACTGATAATATTCGGAATGCATATGATGCTCTTCGATATTTTCCGTTTGCACAGGACGAAATGTTCCGAGTCCCACGTGTAAGGTGATATAAACGATTTGAACGCCTTTTTCTTCAATTTGTTGTAACAATTCCTTGGTAAAATGTAATCCTGCTGTTGGAGCAGCTGCTGAACCCAAATGTTTGGCATAGACAGTCTGGTAGCGGTCTTTATCTTCCAGTTGTTCTTTTATATAGGGAGGAAGGGGCATTTGCCCTAAATGATCTAAAATTTCATTGAAAATCCCTTGATAATGAAAGCGAATGATTCTTCCTCCTACTTCTGTCGTATCTTCGATCACTCCAGTCAGTAACCCGTCACCAAAAACGACTTCATGGCCTTGTCGTAGTCTTTTTCCTGGTTTTACTAAGGTTTCCCAACGATTGTCATCTAATTGCTTCAATAATAGAACTTCTACCTTTGCCCCTGTCTCTTTTTTGTGGCCGATTAAACGGGCTGGTAATACTTTTGTATCATTTAAGACAAGGGTATCTCCTTTATGTAAAAAGTCAATAATATCCTTAAAACGGTAATGTCCGATTTCCCCAGTGCGTCGATTTAAAGTGAGTAGTTTTGAATCAGAACGGTTTTTAAGTGGAGTTTGGGCAATTAATTCTTCTGGTAAATCAAAATCAAATAATTCAATATTCATCTATTCTTCCCTCGGTTTGAGCAATATCTATATTATTTTTCCCATATTTTATTGTTGATTATACTTGAAAACGAATAACTAGCAATTATTTACTATATCAATCTCCTTGTCTTTTTGCAAGAAAATCATTACTACTCATTCTTTTTTTCTATTGAAATGAAAGCATTTTCATATTATAATCAAAATCAATCAAATATGATCAAAAATAATCAACAACTTTCGCGTAAACGATCATGTTTGATCGGATAGAAAAATAAAGGGGGTGTTTATAGAAGTTGTATAGCGAAGAACGGAAAGCACTCATTCTTGACTATATTCAAAAAAAATCCAGGGCTTCTGTCCAAGAACTTGGACAGTATCTCAATGTATCTGAATCGACCATACGTAGAGATCTGAAAGAATTAGAAGATTTAAAACTTCTAAAAAGGACTCATGGCGGAGCAATCCCGATTGAAAGTGTGAATTTTGAACCAACATTTCGGGAAAAAGAAGATCAATATTTTTTAGAAAAAAAAGCGATTGCAAAAAGGGCTGCAGAGTTTATTGAAGAAGGAGATACGATCCTATTAGATTCAGGGACAACAATTTTCCATCTTGTAAAAGAATTAAAACGGTTTCATAAGTTAACCATTGTTACCAATTCATTGATTTTTGCTCAAGAGTTACAAGATTGTCAAGGAATTGATGTGATTATTATTGGTGGATTTCTAAGAAGAGAGACTTTAGCATTGGTGGGTCCCTTAGCGGAGGAGGCATTATCTTCAATCAAAGTTGATAAAGCATTTATTGCAACAAATGGGTTGGATATCATAGAAGGTCTCACGACACCGAATCTAATTGAGGCATCTACAAAACGGAAAATGATTGAATCATCAAAACAAGTCTATTTATTAGCCGATCATAGCAAAATAGGAAAAGTTGCTTTTGCTAAGTTCGCAAATATCAATAAAGTGGACAAATTGATAATCGATGATGCTGTTCCTGAATACACTGTCAAAGAATTGATCAAATTAGGTATTGAAGTCGTTACTGTCACAGTATCATAGGAGGAAACAAAATGGAACCAGCAGTAATCACGGTAACATTAAATCCTGCCATCGATAAAACCATCACCCTTCCACGATTTGAAGTTGGGGGTCTTAATCGAGCCAGCCAAGTTCGAATTGATCCTGGAGGTAAAGGAATTAATGTTGCAAAAGTACTAAAAAAGTTTGGGGTTGATGTTTTGGCAACTGGCTTCATAGCCGGAGACCAAGGAAATTTGCTGCGCAATCAATTAATTGAGAGAGCCATTCAAACTGATTTTATTCATGTTACTGGTGAGACCAGAACCAATTTCAAAATTGTCGATGAAGAAGATGGAATCACTACCGAAATTAATGAAGTTGGGTTCCCAATATCAGATCAAGATATTACAAATTTAAAAGAACGGTTGAGATCTTACCTTTCATCAAATTCAGTGATTGTGTTTGCTGGAAGTCTTCCTCAAGGTGCTTCAGATCAAACCTATTATGAATTGATCCAATTTGCCAATCAAGCAGGAGCAAAGACGATTCTTGATGCAGATAAAGCGGCACTAAGAGAAGGAATTAAAGCAAAACCCTATGCGATAAAACCCAACATTTTCGAGCTAGAACAATTATTGACAAGAAAACTTGATACTGATCAAAAAATTGTAGAAGCTGGAAAAGAACTAATTGAACAAGGTATTTCCCTTATTATCGTTTCAATGGGTAGTAAAGGAGCTATTGTGTTAAATCAAAAAGAAGCTTATCGAATCACACCATTTCCAATTACACCAAAAAGTACAGTTGGTGCAGGAGATTCTATGGTTGCAACACTAGTCTACTCTTTATTAGAAAATAAAAACTTAGAAGAAATAGCAAAATGGGTGACAACTGCCGGAACGATTACAGCAACCAAACCCGGCACAGAAGTTTGTTCACTAGAAGAAGTAAAACAAGCGATTCATAAGATCAATGTTAAAAAACTTTTGTAGCTACAACATGTAGAAAGGTGGATTACAATGAAGAAAATTTTAGCTGTTACTGCTTGTCCCACTGGTATCGCACATACCTATATGGCTGCAGAAGCTCTCCAAGAAGCAGCAAAACAAAAAAATGTAGAAATAAAAGTAGAAACTAGGGGAGCAGTCGGTGTTGAAAACGAGTTAACACCAGAAGAAATTCGCGAAGCACATGCCATCATCTTAGCTGTGGATGTTGATGTAAATGAAGAAAGATTTAAGGGAAAAAACGTCATCAAAGTTGGTGTTGCTGAAGCTATTAAGGATGCAAATGCATTAATTGAGCAAGCAATCTCGATGAAAGCAAAAGCTGTTGACTATCATGAACAAGTTGAGGCTATCAAAGCTGAGAGAAGTGCTGAACGAACAGGTGTATATAAACATTTAATGAATGGTGTTTCCAATATGTTGCCATTAGTGGTAGCTGGTGGATTAATCATTGCCATCTCTTTTATCTTTGGGATCAAAGCTTTCGATCCTAATGACCCTTCTTATAATCCGATTGCAAAAGCGTTAATGGATATAGGTGGAGGTTCTGCCTTTGCCTTAATGGTTCCCGTTCTTGCAGGGTATATTGCCTTTTCTATCGCTGGAAAACCTGGATTGGCACCTGGATTAGTTGGTGGAATGTTAGCTAGTAAAATAGGTGCAGGATTTCTAGGTGGGATCATCGCCGGTTTTCTTGCAGGTTATGTGGCAAAATGGTTGCGCGACTATATTAAATTACCAAGAAACTTTGCTGGTCTTGTTCCTATCCTCATTATTCCATTCTTCTCTACATTGATTGTTGGTTTATTAATGATTTTTGTCATTGGTACACCTGTAAAATCGATCATGGATGCCCTTACAGGATGGCTAACCAACCTATCTTCTGCTAATGCGGTAATTCTAGGTTTGATATTAGGTGCAATGATGGCATTTGATATGGGAGGTCCTGTCAATAAAACCGCTTATACTTTCGCAGTTGGTTTATTAGGTAGCAATGTTTTTGCTCCAATGGCAGCCGTTATGGCAGCTGGTATGACTCCACCATTAGGTCTGTGGTTGGCTACTTTAATCGCACCTAAAAAATTTACAAATGAAGAAAGAGAAGCTGGAAAAGCAGCCTCAATTTTAGGAATTTCATTTATTACAGAGGGAGCTATCCCATTTGCTGCAGCTGACCCCTTTCGTGTTATTCCTGCGATTGTCGCTGGTTCAGCAGTCACAGGTGCTTTATCCATGTATTTTGGGGCTACATTACGAGCACCACATGGAGGAATTTTTGTCCTATTTATTCCGAATGCAGTAGGAAACTTACTCATGTATACCGTTTCAATCATCGTAGGAACGATCGTGACAGCTCTTCTTGTTAGTGTATTAAAAACAAGAAAAAATGAACAATAAACCATTTAACTTATAGGAGGTCTTATCTATGGATCTATCGACACTCATTAAAGAAGAGACCATCTCATTATCCTTAGAGGCAACGGATAAACAAGATGTCATTACCAAAATGGCAAGTAAAATGGCCAAAGCTGGATATATTTCCGATGTGAATCTATATACTGAAGCCGTATTCACGAGAGAAGAAAAAGGATCTACAGGTATTGGCTTTCAAGTAGCCATCCCTCACGGAAAGTCTAAAGGAGTGAGCAAGCCTGGATTAGCTTTTGCAAGATTAGCTCAACCCATTGATTGGGAATCTCTAGATGGCCAACCTGTTTCCATGGTTTTCTTAATTGCTGTTCCCGAAGAACAAGCAGGCAACGAACATTTGCAGATTTTAGCGGCTTTATCAAGAAAACTCATCCATGAGGAATTTAGAAATCAATTAATGTCTGCCAAAACAGCTCAAGAGGTTCTTAGTCTCATCAAAACAGCATCTTAAATAGATAGACGGCCATGAAGTATTATGCTTCATGGCATTTTAAACTATTTTTTAACTTCTGAAACAAATCTTGCAATCCGTTTCATTGCTTCTTCTAATTGTTTCATCGATGTCGCATAAGAGCATCGGATGTAACCTTCTCCACTTTTTCCAAAGGCATTTCCCGGTACAACTGCAACTTTTTCTTTTCGTAAAAGTTGTTCTGCAAATTCTTCAGATGTTAATCCTGTTTCAGAAATGGAAGGGAAAACGTAGAATGCACCACCAGGTATATGACAAGAAAGTCCCATTTCATGAAACGAATGAACAACAAAGTTTCTTCGTTGCCTATAGCTTTTTTTCATCTCTCTTACGCTTCTTTCTCCATTTGTCAGAGCTTCGATAGCTGCATGTTGAGCCATTGTAGGTGCAGACATGATTGTATATTGATGGATTTTTATCATCGCTTGAATAATTTCTTTAGGTCCTGCTGCATAACCTAAACGCCAGCCTGTCATAGCAAAAGCTTTAGAAAATCCAGAAATTAAAATTGTTCTTTCTTTCATTCCTTTAATCGATGGGAAACTTGTAAATTCTTCATCGTAAGTAAGTTCAGCATAGATTTCATCAGATAAAACGATTAAATCATATTTTTCAACGACGGAAGCAATCTTTATAAGTTCCTCTTTTCCTAGAACTGTTCCAGTTGGATTGTTTGGATTACACAAAATAATGGCCTTTGTTTTCGAGGTAATGGCTTTTTCTATTTGTTCTTGTTGGGGTTTAAAACCATCTTTAAAATCCGTTTGTACAGGTACTGGGAATCCACCTGCTAAGGATACAATAGGTGAATATGCAACAAAACTCGGTTCAACAACAATAACCTCGTCACCTGAATTTATGATCGCTCTTAAAGCTAGATCAATCGCCTCGCTTGCCCCAACCGTTACAATCAGTTCGTCTTCAGGATTATATTCAACCTCGTAATTCGATTTTAAATACCGGCTTATTTCCTCTCGTAATTCAATCATCCCTGCATTCGCGGTATAAGCAGTATACCCTTGTTCAAGTGCATGATAGCTAGCTTCTATTATATTCCATGGCGTTACAAAGTCTGGCTCTCCTACCCCAAGCGAGATCACATTATCCATCGTTGATGCCAACTCGAAAAACCTTCGAATACCTGAAGGTTTCAGTTGCTCAACTCTTTTTGATAGATACGTTTTTTGTTTAGTTGACATTATGGTGTCACCACAATTCTTCTATCATCTTCTTTTTGGTCAAATATGACTCCATCATGCTTATACTTCTTCAAAATAAAGTGGGTAGTTGTAGATATAACAGAATCAAGAGTAGATAACTTTTCTGAAACAAATCGGCCAATTTCAGACATCGTTTTCCCTTGAACAGAGACCGATAAATCATACGCCCCCGACATTAAATATACTGCTTTCACCTCAGGAAAGCGATAGATTCTCTCTGCGACTTTATCAAATCCTACACCTCGCTTGGGTGTTACCTTTACATCGATCATTGCGGTAACTCCTTCATAATCTAAAACTTTTGCCCAATCCACAATCGCTGAATAACCAAGAATAATCTTCTCCTTCTCTAACTTATCCATCATTTTCTCGATTTCTTTTACATCCATATCTAGTAATTTGGCTAGAGTCTCAATTTCCATTCTCCCATTCTTTTCCAAAAGTTCCAAAAATTCAATCTCTTTCTTTTCCAAAACGCCCACTCACTTTCTTTTCATGTTTAAGATTAATAATAACAAAAAAAGCAGCAAATTTTTCAATTTATTTAAAAATTTTAAATCAATTTTATAATCCAAAGAAAATCTAGGATTTGAGTCTATAAATTTTGTCGAGTATGTTATGATATTTTTAAAACAGCACTTTGGAGGAAGACATGAGATATACAACAATTGGAAGTGTAAGAGAAGGACAGATTCTTGGCAAAAACATCTATTCTATGGATGGAAAAATTTTATTACGTAATGGAGTTTCATTGACAAAACAAATCATTCTGAAATTAAAACAATTAGGAATCACTGCAATATATATTAAGGACGATCGCTTTAATGATATAAAGGTTGAAGATATTGTTTCGGAAGAAACAAAAAGAGCTACAATTGGTGTACTTTCTGAATCTGTAAAATGTATTCAAACAGGTAAAGAGTTAAATATGAAGGAACTGCAAAATAATACGAGTGAATTAATATAATGAAATTCTTAAAAATAAAGATAATCTTGTATTTCTTGATGACATATTAACTAAAGATAATCAATTGTTTATCCACTCTGTCAACGTATGTATCATATCTATAATTATTGGTAACAATTTAAAAATGAGCCGAAATCAATTACAAGAATTGGCATTAGGAGCCCTTTTTCATGACATTGGCAAAGTCATCCCTGATGAGGCTTTAGATAAATTAACATTAAAACATGATAATGTTAACGAACATACATGGAGAGGATTTTATTATTTAAGAAAAAAGCCGGAGATCAATGCTGTCTCATCGATTGTTGCGTTAGAACATCATGAATACATGAATGGCAAAGGCACACCGCGAGGGTTAAAAAAGGATGAGATTCATTTATATGCTAAGATTGTAGGCTTAGCGAATTATTATGACAATCTTGTAAACCCACATATGGGAAATATACGAATCAAACCACACGAAGCTTTGGAAAAAATCATGGGCCTTACCAATCATTTTTTCGAACATGATATCGTTTGGCAGTTTTTACAGTCCATAGCCACCTATCCAAATGGGAGTACGGTAAGATTATCTACAAACGAAATCGGTATTGTTGTGGGACAACACAAAGGATTACCAACCCGCCCTATAATACGACTCTTAAAAGAACAGAATTCAAATCAAATTGAAGCAATGGAAATCGATTTGGCTAAAGAGAAAACGGTATTCATCGAGGAAGTATTGGAATAGTTTCACGAAAAATACCGTCCTTCATCATCTTTACCAATCTTTGTTACTTCTTTTCTATCTCTTTCGTCAAATCTAGTTACTGCATCAGGCTTCACTCGTTTTGAGCGGGGCTTTTTTTTTATTAACGGTTTCAATCCTCTTTAGTCGAGTCTAGTTACTGCATCAGGATTATTCGAAGACAAAGGCATTGCTTCAATACTGTGCCATGGAATGGATGATACACAGGGAGTCTTAATTACCAAAGACAATCGTTCTACATCACTTATTTTTTGGCTACTTGTTCATTTACTGTTGCATTACGTATATTATGTCTCTCACCAACTTGGGTATACCGCTAAAATCGCCATCCTCTAGATTTGTCATGATGATACTACCGTTCGTTAAGATGATGTAATCATTTAGTCTGAACATTAATTCTTCCCGTCGATTTTGATTTAATTTACCAAAAAAAGCGCTATATTGTATGCGTTTAAGGCCATAATCTTTTAGTCTTTCAGGCCACTTATATTGGAAGAAAAAAAGGGATTTCCAAAAAATAGAGACATTTAACGACCTTTAACTTTAATTTTTTAAAAACAAATGAGGAGATAAATAGAACACTAGCTATCGGACTCTATCAACGATTAAACAAAGATGAAGGGGAAAAGGAGGGAGAGAAGCAAACGCCATTAGAATTGAAGATTTTGTTGCAGATGTAATGAAAAATTTTATTGAGGCGATACATTTGTTACATCTGGAGACTTTGGAGTCGATTAAGTTACTATGTATACTTTCATCCTTGGAGAAGTAACCACTTAATGAATAAATACCATTTTTCAAAAAGAAAATTTCAATTAACTCATTCATTAAATTCACAATCCAAAATTTTTAATTTCAGCTTTTTCATATAGTTTAAACCTTACTCAACGATCATGGCGTATAGGCGTATAGAAGATGGGGATGGTTAATCTGGTTGGACTACATTATCAATCTCTTGATCTTCTTTATCTTCAGCAAATAAACGAACAACAAAAGGAGCGATGAAGACTTCACAACCTTTTTTCGTCAAAAAATGGACTAAACTGATTAAACAATCTTCCTAATATACGTTGATGATCAGGAGGAGCTAAAGTCATATCGTAGACAATCCCATCAATTAAGTCGAACCGTTTACTCACATCCCATGTTAGATAATCAGAATAGGTAAACTTTCTATTAAACTCGGGCAAAGACATCAATACCACCCCAAATTAACTTAAATTCCAAGAATATCTTTAATTTATTCCATACAAAAGCGAAAGCCAGAAATAAATGTTTCAATCCCCTTAAAGTCGGGTCAGTTACTGCATCTTCCGGAAAACGTCGAAAATTCCTTTTTTGTAAAAAAACCCTTACAATCTTCGAAAATCGTTTTATTATATTTTCAATAATATAACCAAAAACCCTTCTTCTACACTTTATTTTTTCTCCCTTAATGCCTGTAAAAATCTTGTAATTTTACCCACGGCTTCCGGCGTGATGTTGAGTTTATTTAACTCATATTGGACAAATTTGTGATTAGTGGTTTCCCATTCGAGTTCATAATCAGTGATATCGAAATATGTACTTTCATCTAAACTAATGATATCTGTATAAAACTTAAAATCATGACGTTTCGTTTGTAGGCTTCCTACAACTTTTAGCCGGTTAACTGGATTAATCCCAAATCCAATCTTTTTTTCATTCCATACTTCTTTCAAGAGCGGGTGATCAATTGGCAAGCCCTCTTGAATATACTGTTTTGCCTCACTTACAGATAGAGATTGACGTAGTTCTTGTTGTTCGAAATATCCTGTTACATGTACTTTTGGAATCTTGATTTGTAATTCCCAGGTATTCTCTTTATGACGAATTCGGATAGTTGTTCCTTTTTCAATCAGCCCAAAATTTTCAATATCAAAATAATAGTTCGTTTGTATATATGGTTTCAAAACTTCTGTAAATTGAGCAAAGTAATCTTTCAAATCCTCAAATTGTTCTTTTGTCAACAAAGCTTTATACTCCTTCTCTAACTCTCGTTCAATCATGCACAACATCCTTTCATCAACTATAAAAAATCCCCCCCTCTAAGGGGAGGATAAAGCGAAGGGAAAGATCAAATCCATTCCATTCTACCTGAAAAATCTTAATAAATACATAATCCCCGACAATATAAGACTAAGAACAATACTTGTCATCAATGGGAAATAAAAGGTAAAATTATCCTTTTTAATCACAATATCCCCTGGAAGTCGGCCTAATGAAAGGAATCTTCCGCCAACTTGCCAGAGAATCCCTACAATAATGAACACGATTCCAATACTAATCAACAGTTTAGGCATTGGATTCATTGGGAATGCTCCTTCCTAGATGTTGATATGCCGCATGAGTAACCATTCTTCCCCGAGGGGTTCGTTGTAAAAAGCCAATTTGCATGAGATAAGGTTCATAAACATCCTCAATCGTATTCGACTCTTCCCCAATGGAAGCGGCCAAAGTATCCAAACCAACCGGACCACCACGATAAGTATCGATAATGGTTGCCAATAATTTATGGTCAATATGATCAAGTCCCAAACGATCTACTTGAATCTGCTCCAAAGAAGATCTAGCAACTTCCTCGGTGATCATCCCATCCCCTACGACTTGGGCGAAATCTCGCACCCGTTTTAATAAACGGTTTGCCACCCTGGGCGTTCCTCTTGAACGTAAAGCGATTTCTCTCGCTGCTTCTCCCATAATTTGCACACCTAATAAGTCTGCAGCCCGCATTACAATTTGTGTTAATTCATCAACGGTATAATATTCTAAGCGACTTACAACACCAAAACGGTCGCGAAGAGGAGAGGATAATAATCCTGCTCTTGTGGTTGCTCCAATTAAGGTGAACTTGGGAAGGTCTAGTCGAACCGATCTTGCGCTGGGCCCTTTACCAATAATAATATCTAGGGCATAGTCTTCCATCGCAGAATAAAGAACTTCCTCGACAGTACGATGAAGGCGGTGAATTTCATCGATAAAGAGCACATCTCCTTCTTGGAGATTCGTCAAAATGGCAGCTAGATCCCCAGGTCGTTCAATCGCAGGACCTGATGTGGTGCGAATCCCTACTCCCATTTCGTTAGCAATAATATTGGAAAGGGTAGTTTTCCCTAACCCTGGCGGACCATAAAGAAGGACATGGTCTAAGGGTTCATTCCGCATCTTTGCCGCTTCAATAAACACTTTTAAATTTTCTTTTACTCTAGCTTGCCCGATATATTCCGATAAAAAACGAGGACGCAGGCTAAATTCGACACTTTGATCCTCCGTTAACATCTGAGCGGAGATAATGCGATCTTCCAATGCCTCTTCCTCCTATTCTCTCATCAGATTTTGTAATGCCTGTTTAATTAATCGATCAAGGGGTTCTCCCTTTTCAATCAAAGGTTGCAAGCTTTTTAAAACTTGATGAATCTCTTGATCATGATAACCTAAGGATTTGAGCGCTTCTTTTAGATCGGAACCATGTTTAGTAGAGATGATCCCTTCTTCTTTCCTTTTCATTATATCAAAAAGATTCCCTCTAAAACTTAATCCTTTCACTTTATCTTTTAAATCTAAAATGATCCGTTGTGCTGTTTTTTTGCCAACTCCTGGCAATTGGGTTAAAAACTTCTCATCCTCAGAGGCAATGGCCTGGATCACTTGATTGAGGTTCCCTTGACCAATCATCGCTAGTGCTCCTTTTGGTCCAATCCCCGATACCCCTAATAATAAGCGAAAGAGATAGCGTTCTTCTTTATTTTGAAATCCATAAAGACCCATCCAATCCTCACGCATATAGTGGTGAGTATAAATCAGACAAGGTTGATTAAGCTTTGGATGATAGAATTCGGGTCTCGGGACAAAAACCTGATAACCTACCCCATTTACATTGACAATCACTGACTCTTCATCGATATCGACAACAATTCCTTGGACAAAATCGATCATATGGTTTTCCCCTTGTTCAGTAAAAAAGTCATTTTCGCCGAATGAGCATGACAAATGGCAATCGCTAAAGCATCCGCCACATCATCTGGCTTCGGAATCTCCTTTAAATTCAAATACATCTTAACCATTTCTTGAATTTGTCTTTTTTCTGCTCTTCCATAACCTACTATCGCTTGTTTCACTTGTAATGGTGTATATTCGAAAACGGGAAGTCCTGCCTCAACTGCTGCTAACATGAGAACTCCTCTTGCCTGTCCAACGGTAAACGCTGTGGTTACGTTTTTATTAAAATAAAGTTTTTCGATGGAAACGGCTTCGGGTTGATAGGTCGCAATGATTTCTTTCGCTGCATCATAAACTTGTTTTAGACGAATTCCTGTATCTAATCCAGCTTTGGTCTGGATGCTCCCATATTGAAGAGGACGAACTTGATTTCCTTCTTTTTTAATAACACCAAAACCAACGATCGCAATTCCCGGATCAAAACCTAAAATAATCACGAAACTCCCCCATCAAGATACGAACATATATTTTCATCATGCTGATTATACCAAAAAAATGCATCAAAAAAAAGCCACGAAACCGTGACTTTTTCCTTGAGCAACCTAAAAACTATTCCTTTGTAAATTCACTAAAGGTAGATAACACACTATTATACTCTGCTAAATTGTGAACAGGAATTCCTTCTTGCAATTGACGGACCGGTTCTTTAGGCAGTCCTGTTTCTAAACTCTCGATATCAATCTGAAAAAACGTTTCAATGACTTGTTTATTCTTCGCATCCCCTTTATATAAAATGAGATGCCCATCTGGACTTAATCCAAAATAAGCGCCCTTGCAATCAGGGGATAGTTCCTTTAGATTTCTTTTTAAGATAATCTCCCTTTTATCCGGGTCGACTTTCTCAACGGTCCAGTCTGGATATTTTTGTGAAATGTCCTTTAATAATAGAACCTCATCTTTTTTTTCAACGATGTCTTTCCCACATGCATAATGGGAAATTAGTGTTAACTTCATCGGGATAGGTGTATTCACTTTTCGTACCGATGATAAGTTTGAATCACTTAGAAAGTAAATGGATATGGCTAGGATAACAAATAAAGATAAAAGAATAAAACGAATCCACTTCCTAAAAATTAAATGAAAAAACATGAAAAAACCCCTTTTTCTTGAGTTTTTTCCTAGTCATACCCAATTTTTCGTCAATTTATACATTTTATTCTTCGAATTCACTATCATCAATATCTGCATTCGTTTGTACCGATTGAACATCGTCTAAGTCTTCCAGTGCATCGATGAGTTTAATCATTGCTTTGGCGTTTTCCCCTGTTAGGGCGATTGTATTTTGTGGGATCATGGTAATTTCCGCTTCTTCAAATTCAAGTCCTTGTTGTTCTAAAGAAGTTTTTACATTTTCAAATTGTTCTGGTGTTGTATAAATTTCGTAATCATCTTCTTCAACCTTTAAATCTTCAGCACCTGCTTCTAACGCCATCATCATGATACTATCTTCGTCTAAATCTGTCTTCTTTTTATCGATGATAAGAACCCCTTTTCGCTCAAACATCCAGGTAACGCTTCCTGTCTCACCAAGGCTCCCGCCGTTCTTGTTAAAGGCATGGCGGACTTCTGCAGCAGTACGATTCCGATTATCCGTCAAACATTGAACCATAACCGCTACTCCGCCAGGTCCATATCCTTCATAGGTGATTTCCTCGTAATTACTATCGGTTTCACCCAACGCTTTTTTGATCGTACGTTCAATATTATCGCTAGGCATATTGTTTTTCTTTGCCTTTTGAATCGCTAATTTTAATTTAAAGTTTACATTAGGGTCAGGCCCACCATTACGGACTGCGACGAAAATTTCCTTCGAGATCTTTGTGAAAATTTTCGCTTTAATTGCATCTTGACGTCCTTTGCGATGCATGATGTTTTTCCATTTTGAATGACCTGCCATCCTAATTCTCCTCTCAATTAAATTCACAACCATATGTTTGATTAAATTCCAGACATAAGTTTAGCACAGCACATGTAAACGGGTAAACAGGTTTTGTTTCCAGATATCAGCCCTAAACTCCCGGCATTAACGATCGTTTGTGTTCACTGATTTGATGTAAATATTCAATCTTTTCGATGACTTCTGGTTTTCCTTCTCCTGTAAGGAGATAACGATCTAAATCTTCATAGCTAAAACCCATTTCACTTTCATCAGTTTGTCCAACCCATAAATCAGCTGATGGGGGTTTAGTGATAATGGACTCAGGAATGCCCAATTCCTCTGCTACCATTCGAATTTGATGTTTGGTTAGACTTGCGACTGGATTGAAATCTGCGAGTCCATCCCCACCTTTTGTCATATAGCCAACATAAATTTCCGAGTAGTTACAAGTATCGGCAACAAGATATCCTTTTTGTCCTGCTATTGCATAAAGGCTTGTCATTCGTAATCTTGCTTTGGTGTTTCCTTTTTGTAAGTCACTTAATGGTTCAACCTTCTCAATCTCGGATAAAATTGCATCAAAAGCAGGTCCAACATCAATCGTCACCAGGTTTAAATCAAGGGTTTCTGCCAATTTCTTGGCATCTTTTTCATGAATGGGATTGGAATAAGCAGGCATCCAGATTCCTAATACCCGGTCGTTCCCTAATGCCTTCAAACATAATGCAGCAGTTACCGCACTATCAATCCCTCCAGAAATACCGACAACGACTCCTTTCGCTTTGGCTTTTTCCACATAATTTCGAATAAAATTGACCCGATCCTGGATATCTTCTTGAATTCTTTCCTTATATTGTTTTAGTTTCTCTTGAAAACGATCCATTGGCGATACTCCTTTCTTATCACCTTTTATGTTATAAAATTTTACATCATGAATCAACTTATGCTTTTAAAATCCTTTTTCGAAAGGAATCATATGCATCAAACTTTTGACGAAATCGTTGGATATAAGGAAGCACGTGTTCTCTTTTATATTTATCGGGTCGATAATAAGCACCCAAGCACTCTCGGAAAAATTCATTGGGATATAATGAAAATTGGCGTAAGATCATTCGCTCGTCATCAGATAGTTTTCGATAATCGTTATAAGTCCTTTCTACTTTTAGAAAAATATCTAGATCCCAATTCCATTCTACCATTACTCGGTTAATTAATTGCCATACATCCATGACATGTGTTTCGTAACCTGACAAATCAAAATCGATCATCCAGACTTTCTCACCTAGTAAAAAATTATGATTGGCCACATCACGATGGGCAACGAAACGATAATCGATGGCTTCTTGATTGATTCGATTGATTTTATACTGATCGATCTTCTGAAAGGCTTCCTTTCCGAAGCTAAGCATTTCTTGTCCAATCATTAAAATCTCTTCATCTAAAGCATCCCGTTCTTTTTTGGCCATCAACTTTTGGTACAGGTCCCCAAATTCTTGCAGCCTTCGAAATAAGCGAAAGGTTCGAATCTCACGATATTTTGGTTTCACTTCTTCTCCAATCCATGCTGCATGGTGATGAAAACTTGCCAAAACACCAATAACTTTTTTAAGATGATCAAACTTAGAGAAATGAGCCGTTTTTCCGTCTAGATAAGGCATTACAACAAAAGGATAACTTTTTGCTCCAAACCAAGGGGATCCATACTTACTTCTTAGTATTGGCGAAAACTGAAAAAACCCTTTTTTTCTCAACTCATCAAAGAGATAAGTCTGCCAATAGACTAAAGAAACAGCATTTGGAAACGACTTTACTACATAAACTCCATTTTTGGAGTGAACCTTCCATAAATGACGAAACCGTTCAATCCGTTTAGCCTCGATTCCGTATTCCTTCGCCAAAGATCTCGAAATCCACTCTTCCATCATACCACACTTCCTTCCATAACCATGCCTAAACAAAAGAGCTATCCCTACATATATATGTAAAGATAGCTCTATACTTTTCATTTTTTATTCACTTATTTGGATGTCTTGATATAGGTTACCTAATAATTACTAGAGTTTCCCATTGATGACGAACTAGAGAAATTAAAACTGCTCGATTCCATTGAACTACTTGATCCCATGGAATAACTAGAACCCATCGAGCTACTAGAGCCTAGTGAACTGCTAGATGCCATCGGACTACTGGATCCCATGGAACTACTCGATCCTTCTAAACTGCTTGATTCCATTGGATGACTAGACCCTAGTGAACTACTTGAACCAAGGGAGCTACTTGAACTAAAAAAACTTGAACTTTCAAACTCAGGATACATTCCCATAGGAACTTGTAAACATGGATCCATCATATATGGCATTCGTTGAGGCAATTGGGGCATCATAGGTATTCGGCGAGGACGTCTCATTGGCATCCAAGGAATTGGATATGGCATTTGGGGCATCATCGGTACATGATATGGTAGGTGGTAATAGTGTTTATGGTGATGATGCTTCTTATGTTTTTTTGGTTTCTGATGGTACGGTACATGATAAGGGATTTCTGGTATTGGCATCATAGGAATTTGTGGAAGCTTTGGCATCTTTAACTTTGGTAATTTGGGTAACTTTGGCATTTTTGGAGCTGGCATTTGCGGCGGTGGTGCTGGCTTTTCAATTGGCCTTTTAGGAATGGGCTGTTCTACAGGGGGTTTTGGCATTTCTTTAGGTATTTTTGGTTCCATTGGTGTACCTCCTATAGGTATGATGATCTTCATCCCAACATCAATCAGATCGGGATTTTTAATTTGCGGATTTGCCTCAATTAATGTTTGCAAATCCACATTATATTTCTGAGCAATTTTCCAAAGAGTGTCATCTTTTTGGACAATATGAATCTTCATCCTGACTAACCCTCCTTTGAAATACAATACATCATATGCGTCTATAGTTTTTTTGCTCATTTTTTGGGCGAAAAAAAATCTCACCCTTTTTTAAAAAAGGTGAGACCCCCATAATATTTCTATCTTTGCCCCTTCATTTTCAATAAAGCAAGATTTGATTTCAAACTCAATTCCTTCTTCTCTCGCAATTTGTTTCATGTATGTTTCTGCTACTTTTTTTTGATTGGGAGGGATAAAAAGAATAATCGTCGGCCCTGCCCCACTTAACGCTACCCCCCATAATTCATGTTGGCCAATCTCTCGAATCACCCGTTCTAATCCTTTGACAGCCGTTTGCCGATAGGGTTGATGAAGTCGATCTTTCATCACTAAAGGGATTTTATCATACTGGCCTGTTAATAAATAGGTGACCAGTAATGCTGAATGACCAATATTAAAAGCAGCGTCTTTTAAAGGGATGTCCTTTGGAATTGCTTTTCTAGCAATATTGGTCGATAAAGTATAGTTTGGAATAGCAAGTAAAACCTGAAGTTCCTCTGTCACAGGAAAATGTTCTGCTTTTGCTGTTTTCCCATCCCAAGTCGTTACGACAAACCCACCATATAACGAGGCGGCCACATTGTCTGCATGCCCTTCTAATTCAGTCGCATATTGGAGAATCTCTTCTTTGCTCTTCTTCCCATCCATTAATTCATTTGCAGCTAATAACCCGGCCACGATCGCAGCCCCACTACTCCCTAATCCCCTCGAGAGGGGAATTTCACTTTCAATCTCAATCGCTACAGGTGGCAGTTCTTGATTCTCCTTTTGATAAAAATAGTTCATGGTTTGATAAATCAGATTGCTCGAATCTAAAGGCAAAGATGCAAGGTGATCTCCATAAACCTTAATCGAGTTCCGTTCTGCTAGTTGAACGCGGACAGATAAATAAAAAGGCAGGGCTAACCCTAATGAATCAAATCCTGGTCCCAAATTGGCACTACTTCCGGGAACTTTGACATGGATGATCTTCTCCCGGCCAATCATAATGGAGCCACCTGACCTAATTGAATCGCCTCCAAGACTGCTTGATAATCATTTTCTACTACAAGGGGAGTTGTTTCTACTGTTTTTACCGCAATGTTAGGGTCTTTCAGTCCATGACCAGTTAACACACTGACTACCGTTGCTCCAGGCTCAAAATATCCCTGTTGTTGTTTTTTGATTACACCTGCTAAAGAAGCCGCAGAACCAGGTTCGATAAAGATTCCTTCTGTTTTAGCCACACGTAAATAAGCAGCTAAAATCTCTTCATCTGTAACCGAGTCGATTAATCCATTCGATTCTTTTACTGCATTCATTGCCCCTTTCCAACTTGCTGGATTGCCAATACGGATCGCAGTAGCGACAGTTTCAGGATGGGGAATCGGTTCACCTTTCACCAATGCCGCTGCTCCTTCTGCTTCAAAGCCGATCATTTTGGGAAGCTGTTTACTTTTTCCTGCCTGATAATATTCTTTAAATCCTTTCCAATAGGCGGTGATATTACCAGCATTGCCAACAGGAATCGCCAAATAATCAGGAGCATCTCCTAAATCGTCGACAACTTCAAAAGCTGCTGTTTTTTGCCCTTCAATTCGATAAGGATTCACTGAATTCACAAGTGTATAATCTTCTTTTGCTGCAATTTCGCGAACAATCGCTAAGGCCTCATCAAAATTCCCTTTAATTGCAATCACTTTTGCACCATAGATCATCGCCTGTGCTAATTTTCCAAGAGCAATATTTCCTTCAGGAATAACGACAATACTCTCGATTCCTGCACTAGCTGCATAGGCACTTGCCGCAGCAGAAGTATTGCCCGTTGAAGCACAGATCACTTTCTTGCTACCATTCTCTAATGCCTTTGCCACTGCCAAAACCATTCCCCGATCCTTAAATGACCCTGTTGGGTTCATCCCCTCAAATTTTAAAAACAAATGTATTCCCAGTTCTTTGGATAAACGCTTTGCTTCGATTAAAGGGGTATTTCCTTCATGCAAAGTAATTATTGGGGTTTTATCATTGATTGGTAAAAAGTCTTGATATTTTTTTAATAATGGTTCTCTCATTCTACTTCATCCCCCTCTACTGGATAGACACTATTAATCGCATCAACAACCTCTAGGCTCTCTAATTTGGGCAAAAGTCTTGAAAGTTGAGCTTTCGACGTTTCATGGGTAATGATAATTAATTGGGCTTTTTTCTCTTCATGAAGACGCAATTGAAGCACTTCTTCGATACTCACCATTTCTTCAGCAAAATACTGAGTGATTCTAGCAAGAACTCCTACACGATCAGACACTTTTAGCCGTATAAAATAGCGTGAAGTCATCAATTCATCTGACATCATCAATTTGGGCCGATAAGGAGCAACCACACCTCTACCGTTTACTCCTAAATTCATTTGTTTTACAACCGTTACTAGGTCCGATACAACGGCTGTCGCTGTTGGTAATTGGCCTGCTCCAGGACCATAAAACATAGTTTCTCCCACAGCTTCTCCATAAACATAGATGGCATTAAATACCCCATTTACCTTTGCCAACGGATGGTTTTTATTAATCATGGTTGGTTGAACAGAAATTGCGAGTTGTTCGTCCTTCAATTGGGCAATACCAAGAAGTTTAATGACATATCCTAACTGCTTGCCAAGTTCAATATCTTCTTTGGTAACTTGAGTAATTCCCTTTACTTTTACATCCTGAATATTCACATCCATATGAAAGGAAAGGTTGCTTAATATCGCCATCTTTCTAGCTGCATCAAATCCCTCTACATCTGAAGTGGGATCAGATTCAGCATAGCCTAACTCCTGCGCCTGTCTTAATGCTTCTTCAAAAGATAAACCTTCCTCGCTCATTTTGGAAAGAATATAATTAGTGGTTCCATTTACGATCCCTACAAGTTTGGTGATGCGATCTGAAGCAAACCCTTCAACTAAAGCACGGATAATCGGGATCCCCCCTGCAACGCTTGCTTCATAATATAAGTCGCATTGGTACTTACTTGCCTGCTGTAGTAATTCCGCACCGTGCAAAGCCATTAAATCTTTATTTGCTGTTACCACATGTTTTCTTTGTTCCAACGCTGCCATTAAATACTCATAGGTAGGATAAATATTTCCCATCACTTCGATAATGACGTCAATATCTTTGTTATAAATGATTTCCCATGGATCGGTAGTTAATAGATTTGAATCAACTTTATAATTACGATCTTTATCTGGATCTTGAATCAAAATTTTTCCAATTTTGATTTCATTTCCTGTTTGTTTGACCAGATCTTCTTGATGTCCTTCGATTAACTTTACAACCCCAGTACCCACTGTTCCTAAGCCAAACAAACCAATATTTACAACTTTTTTCTCTTGCATTTTCTCTCCTCCCTTTTTCTATCCACGCCCAATTAATTGAACTTTTTTCACTCCTTCAATTTCCTTTAATCCATCAATTAAGTCACTAATCCCAATCTTCATCGATACGGTATCAATAGAGACGACAATATTGGCAATATCTTGCAGTGGAATCGTCTGGTTGATCGTTAAAACGTTGCCGCCAACTTTTGCAATGTACGAGAGCATATTGGATAAAATCCCTGACCGATGTTCCAAATCCAGTGAAATCGTGACAATTTTTTCTTTCATCATCGCATTAAAAGGAAAAATGCCATCTTTATATTTGTAATAAGCACTTCGGCTTATCCCAACACGTTTAACCGCTTCATTTACCGTCTCAACTTCTTGGTTTTGCAGCATTTTTTTTACCTCAATCGTTTTTAAAATGGCGTCAGGTAATATATCTGCTCGTACTAAATAAAAGAGTTCTTCCTTCTTGCGATTCATTTCGTCCTCCTGTAAAATACAAATGTTTCTTTATAACGGACATTATAATGGGTGACTGAAAATTTTACAATAGTTTTGTGTTATTTTATTGGTTGACAATTGATAAGAAAATTTAATATTGATTCTTTCCAGGAAAATTATATAAAATATAAGTAATTTTTAATCTTTGTTCAATGCATTACTGCTTTAATCCGCTAATAAAGGAGGAAAAGAATGAAGAAAAAAATTGGTTTGTTGCCTCGTCTGTTAATTGGACTTTTATCTGGTATTTTAATCGGGTATCTTTCAAAAGAGCTTTTCCATTTGGACTTTTTTGTCCGACTTTTAGCCACATTTAACGGCATTTTTGGTAACATTTTATCCTATGTCATCCCATTTATCATTATTGGTTTTGTTGCTCCTGGAATTGCTGAATTGGGGAAAGGTGCAGGTAGACTTTTAGGAATTACCACTTTATTAGCGTATCTTTCTACCATTATCGCAGGTACATTTGCCTATACTGTTGGAAACGGAATCCTGCCAAGACTCATTAATGCGGCATCAGGAAATGCGAAGAATCCAGAAGAAGCATTAGTAAAAGGTTTTTTCCAAGTAGATATCCCACCGATCATGGGGGTAATGACAGCTTTAATTACCGCATTTCTCTTGGGATTGGGTATGGCAGCGATTAAGAATAAAACTCTCTATGCTGCAGTTAAAGATTTTCAAGAAATTGTAGAATTAGTGATCCAAAAAGTGATTATTCCGTTATTGCCTTTTCATATCGCAGGAATTTTTGCGAATATGACCTATGCTGGCGAAGTTGTTCGCATCATGCAGGTGTTTGGTTCCATATTCGTGATTATCATTTTAAGTCATATTGTCATTCTTCTTTTCCAATATACTGTTGCAGGAGCTGTATCAGGAAAGAATCCATTCCAGGCGCTTAAAAACATGATACCTGCTTATTTGACAGCTATTGGAACTCAATCTTCTGCGGCAACGATACCTGTTACCTTGCGCAGTGCGAAAAAGAATGGTATCTCTGATGAAGTGGCTGACTTTGTCATTCCTTTGTGTGCAACCATTCATTTATCTGGAAGCACGATCACTTTGACCATGGCTTCGATGGCCGTCATGTTTATGGCAGGTCATGTTCCTAATTTTGGACTGATGTTCCCCTTTATCTTAATGTTAGGGGTAACAATGGTCGCAGCACCAGGAGTTCCTGGAGGAGCGGTTATGGCGGCACTTGGACTTTTACAATCCATGTTAGGATTTAATGAAGCTCAACTCTCCCTCATGATTGCTCTATATCTCACTCAAGATAGCTTTGGGACTGCAGTAAATGTTACCGGTGATGGAGCAATTGCTTTAATTGTGGACAAATTAGCCAAACGTTCCACTAAAAAAGTGGCCACAGCACAAGAAAATATCGCTGGTGGGGAAGAAAAGGGTTGCCCAAATATTTGAGCAACCCTTTTTATCTTTTTACTCAATAAATTCAAATTCATAACCAGCAATGCGGACGGTGTCTCCGTCTTTTGCCCCTATTTTTCGCAAGGCATCATCCACACCCATCTTACGCAAGATTCTTGCAAAACGTTGAACAGAATCATATTGATTAAAATCGGTCATTTTAAAAAGTTTCTCGATCTTTTCTCCTTTAACGACATAGATCTCGTTTTCCTTATGTACGGTGAATTCTTCTTCTTTTGGTTGACTCTTATAGATCTTTCTTTTTTCGATCTGTACATCTTCGATGAGAGGCTCAGCAGGTATCGTATCTAATAAATCGGCCGTTGCAAAAAGCAATTCTTTGATCCCTTCACCAGTAATGGCTGAAATGGGATAGATGGGATACTTATCACCTACTTTTTCTCGAAAGACCTTTAGATTCTCTTGTGCTTGTGGAAGATCCATTTTATTTGCCACGATCAATTGGGGTTTTTTAAGGAGGTGTAAGTTATATTGTTCTAATTCATGATTGATCTTCACCCAATCTTCATAAGGATCACGCCCTTCTGTAGCTGCCATATCTACTACATGTAAAATCACTCTTGTTCGTTCAACATGACGCAAGAATTGATGACCTAATCCAGCCCCTAAATGTGCTCCTTCAATCAATCCAGGCAAATCAGCAAGAACAAAACTTCGCCCATCTCCTACCTCAACAACCCCTAAATTAGGGGATAATGTAGTGAAATGGTAAGCAGCAATTTTCGGCTTCGCTTTAGAAACCACAGACAACAGGGTAGATTTGCCAACACTAGGAAAACCAGCAAGCCCTACATCTGCGATCAGTTTTAGCTCTAACACGATATACCTCTCTTCCCCAGGTTCACCTTTTTCTGCAATATCAGGAGCAGGGTTTGCTGCGGTTGCAAAACGCATATTCCCACGTCCACCTCGTCCCCCCCTTGCAACTACAACCTGTTGTCCATGATGGGTTAAATCTGCTAAAACTTCCTCTGTATCATCATCGATAACAACTGTCCCAGGCGGAACCTTAACGATCAAGTCTTCTGCATTTGCTCCATGCTGACCCTTATTTCGACCGTTTTCTCCTCGTGGTGCTTTAAAATGCTTTTGATAGCGAAAATCAAGAAGGGTTCGAAGACCTTCATCTACTTCTAAGATCACATCTCCTCCTTTCCCCCCATCGCCACCTGCAGGGCCACCTAAAGGAACATACTTCTCTCGTCGGAACGCCTTTTGTCCGTTTCCACCATCTCCACCTTTAACATAAATTTTCACTTTATCAACAAACATTAGCTACACCTCTTACTTGTATTGGAAAGTGAAACTCCATTATACATTCTTGTTCATTAAATAAATCGATAAAATATTCTCCACCTTGTTGTTTCACTTGTTCACCAATCTTTGTTACTTCTTCGTAGTAAGGGGCAAAATTCCCTTCATATTCTATATTCACCACAATTTGATTCTCTAAACGATTCATCGCTAAAATCAGAGAATGAATATAATATTCATCTAACGTATGTCGTTGTAAATGACAGAAGATCGATTGTAGGGTTTGTAAAATTATACTTCCATCTTTCTGAAAATCGATGGTTGGTAAATCCTCAGATAACTCTAACTGCACATGAATTTTGGGATAATCTATGGGTAGCATATAAAGAAAAACGGCAAGATCATGATGGTTCAATTTAGAAATGAGTGTATGTTGCCTCGCTTCTTCACGAACTTGAGAAATATAGCTGATAATTTTGTCTATTTTCTTTAGGTAGGCATATCCCAAGATGACTTGTAAATGGTTGAGGCAATCATGCCGATAATAGCGTAGAAGTGAAATCTCTTTATCATCACATTCTTGTTGACATTCTTGTTGATGATTTTCATTATGAAGAATTTCTTTTGCTTTTATGTAGCGTTGTAATTGTTTATATTTTGTCCAAACAATCAGAAGAAGTAAAGCGGTGACGAGAAAAAGGATTAATAAAATCAATTGTATCATTACATCAGCCCCTTGTTCTCTTTCTTAGGGTTCCATTCCTTTAATTCTCATCTAGTATACCCTATTTTTCTGCCACCGCCTATACTTATTTTATATACTCATTTTATATACTTATTTTAAAACATAAAAAACCCAGTCGTTTGACTGGGATTTTACGCAAATGATTGATTCTTACGCTTCAGCAGCTACAGGATACACACTCACTTTTTTGCGGTCACGACCAAAGCGTTCAAATTTTACAACGCCATCTACTTTTGCAAATAATGTATCGTCTCCACCGATACCTACATTTACACCTGGATAAATCTTAGTACCGCGTTGACGAACAAGAATGCTGCCAGCAGTAACCATTTGCCCATCTCCGCGTTTTACACCAAGACGTTTTGCAATACTGTCACGACCGTTTTTTGTGCTACCTACACCTTTTTTAGTAGCAAAGTATTGTAAATTCATTTTCAGCATTGCTATGCACCTCCTGATTTGAAATGTTTTATACGTTTACTTGAATATATTCACGATACTCTTCTTCAATCATCTTCAATGATTCAACCAATGCTTTCATCAATACCTGTAACTGACCATCAAGAATGGGGTCATCTACTTTTGGAACATTCCATGCTAAAATTCCACCATCTTTCTCATCAGAAATCGGTTTTAGATCGATTCCTAATAAGCGTTTTGTAGAGTTAACAGCACCAATCGTTAATGCGGATACTGCTGCACAAACAACATCTTCTCCCATTTGGCCGAATCCAGCATGGCCCATTACTGTGATATGAAGAATTCGCTTCTCTTCTTTTGATTGCGTTACATTGACTTGAATCATGTCTCAAACATTACGCATTGATTTTTTCAATAACAACTTTGGTATAAGGTTGACGATGACCTTTCTTACGACGGTAATTTTTCTTTGCTTTATATTTGAAAACAATGATTTTCTTCCCTTTGCCATGCTTTTCTACCTTACCAGTTACAGTCGCATTGGCAACAGTTGGCGTGCCAACAACAATACCGTCATCTTTCACTAGCATTAATACTTCATCAAATTGAACCGTTTCACCTTCATTTACGGGCAATTTTTCAATATAAATGGTATCTCCTTCTTGAACTTTGTACTGTTTTCCACCAGTTTTAATAATTGCGTACATCAGTCGTACCTCCCTCTGATTTAGAGACTCGCCGAAATTAGGTGCTAAATCGCTTCAACCCATTTCGAGCGGTGAAATATTGTGCTATTGCACACTACCTGATCTATATTATCATAAAGTGAGATACGAGTCAACAAATACAAATGGCATAATATACAAACCATTACTTCAAAAAAGTTTATGTTAAAAAATGAATCTGATATTGATGATAATGGAAATTAGGGTTTCCTTTCACCGTTATTTTTTTCCCTAGTTCCTGTTCCAAACGATCAAGATTCTCCTGATGACTCCCTACAAAAACAGAAATGACATTAGGATGAGCTTCAAGGAGAAAAGTATGAAAAGCGGAATCCTCTTTATATCTTTTCAATTCCCGTTCAATTTTCTCTTTAATCACTTCTTCGGAAACAACTCTTCCCGTTCCATCGCAAAAAGGGCAAGTTTTAAGCAAGATGCTTCCTAAATTTTGTCTTATCTTTTTTCTTGTCATTTCCACTAAGCCTAACTGGGTAAGTCCAAGAATGTTAGTTTTCGTCTTGTCTTTTTTCGTTTCTTCTTGTAATACCTGCAAAATTTTTTCTCGATGGCTTTCTTCTTTCATATCGATAAAATCAATAATGATAATTCCACCAATATCCCGTAGTCTCAACTGTCTTGCAATCTCAATCGCCGCTTCAATATTTGTCTTTAAAACCGTATCCTCCAAATGGGAATGCCCAGTGAATTTCCCTGTATTGACATCAATCACCGTTAATGCTTCGGTTTGGTCAATGACAATATAACCACCGCTTTTTAACCATACTTTACGTTTTAAGGCTTTTTCTATTTCCCCTTGGATATGAAAAGCATCAAAAATATATTCTTTTTCTGTATAGAGGTAAAGACGTTCGGTTAATTCGGGAGCAAATGATTGAATCGCCTCCTTAAGGCGGCGAAAAGTAGGACCATCATCAATTACAAACTGCTTAACCTCATCAGATAGAAAATCGCGAACCAGTCTTTGAACTAATCCCAGATCTTGATAAATTAAGGAAGGGGCAGTCACCGATTTACTTTTGTCTTGAATCTTTAACCATTGTGTTCGCAAAAACTTTAAATCATCCTTTAGATACTCTGTATCTATTCCTTCAGCTACCGTTCGGATAATCAGCCCTTCCTTTTCTTCACGAATCGATTCCCCGATCTCCTTTAGACGTAACCGTTCTGTTTCAGATGTGATCTTTCGTGAAATACCAACATAATTGGCCATTGGCAAATAGACTAAATAACGCCCTGGTAAAGAAACATGTGTCGTTACCCTCGGCCCCTTATTGCCAAAAGCTTCTTTTTTGACCTGAACTAAAATCTTTTGTCCTTCATGTAAAATTTCCCGAATATTTGTTTCCCATTCTTTCTCACAGGCTTCATATTCACCTGGTAAAATCGCGTCATCAATATATAAAAAGGCATTCTTTTCAATGCCAATATCAACAAAAGCTGCTTGCATCCCAGGTAAAACATTGACCACTTTTCCAACGTAAATATTCCCAACTAGTTGATCTTCGGTGCTTCGTTCTACATAAAATTCGACTAGTTTCTCATTTTCAATTAAAGCGGCTCTCGTCTCATTTTTGGCAACATGTACCACAATTTTCTTCATAATTAACCCATCTTTCTCGTTCAATCTATTTTTCATATTGTATCATAATTTTTGTTGATTCCTAAATCTAATCTGAAATATTCCCGATTGGTTGGTAAAGATCCTTCTTTTGAAAAACAAAAGAAAGGAGTTTTTCTTCAGGAATGGTTCGGACGATTTCACCTTGATCAGATAAAACGTAAAACAGATGATATCGTTCCTTTTTTAGAAGATAAAGAGAATGCAAGACTGAGGTTTCTTCTTTCACAATTAATGGCACGGCAGATGTATTTCGTTTCGGTGTAGCTTGTGCCTTTTGCAGAAGAAATTGCCAAAAATAAAAAGGGACTTGTTTTATTTCCATCCAATTTTGATAAAGAAAAAAAATAGAGAGAATGATGCCATTGACATTCCATTTCCAATGATTCCAATACCCTGTAGAGTAAAAGAAAAGAAGTATGGTTAATACAAAACTAATAAAAAGAGAATTCGTGATTGCTTTTTTGAAAGGAAAAATTATGTAAAAAATAGTTTTCATTATCTTTTCGCCATCAAGAGGAGATATAGGTAACAAGTTAAATAAGCCAATCCAAAGATTTGCTTTCATAAAAAAAGCGGCCCATTCATTTGACCACAATTGTAGGTGCCAAAAGCCCACGGTTACGAGAATCATCATAAAATTCTGCAATGGCCCAGCAATTGTAACTACAAATTCTTCCAATCGCGAGTCGTTTGGTTGTTCCACCTTAGCCATTCCTCCAAAAGGCAATAGTTGAATTTCGTGAATTCTCCAGCCATAACTTTTTGCCGTCAAAACATGTCCTAATTCATGAATAATGACAACCGCAAATAAAGTAATAATCTCAATAAATTGCCCGGTCGCGATTGCTCCAATCATAATCAACCAAAAAAAAGGATTAATTTTGACTTTCAAAAGCAATCACATCCATGGGATTTAGAAATTTAGACCGATCTCGGATTGCAAAATATAAACTTTGATTGGTGTAGCCTATAACTTGCCCTGGTTGAGTCCAATCGTTTTCTTCCACTTGTAATTGATCCAACATCCCATAAATGCTTTCTATACCATTTTTATGGCGAATAATGATGGTTTGTCCGAGATTTTGTTCCTGTCTGATGGAAACAACCAACCCTTGTTCAACGGAAACAATGGAATCAGGTTGAGTTAATTCAACAAGAATCCCTTGACTTAAGGATTTTATATTTTTCGCTGGTTTTGTAAAAGGTTTGAGAAATTTCGGGCCCTGTTCTTTTTGCTTGATTGAAAAAGTTGGTAGAATGGCTGGATTTCCGCTGAATGTCCGCTCATACCACTCATACACTCCTTTAAAATTAAACTCTCTTGTTACCGATTCTTCTACCCATTTTCTTACAACTTTTGTATAAGGATGGTCGGTTTGAAAGATGGAAAAAATCAAGACGACAAGGAAGAATGAGCCGATCCATTTGAACCAATTGATTTTGCTTTCTTTTTTATTTTCTTCATAACGATCAAATTGACGATAAGGATATGGTATCTTCTCTTTTCTATAACGAGAAGGAGAAAAACGTACTCCCACGATTCTCACCCTTTCGGCTTGTCTATTAGTACAAAATATGACAAGTCAAAAGGATTTAGAACGCCTTAGCATAAAAGGGATTAACGATCAAACATTAAAGTTTTACGTCTCATCCCGATGCTTAAAATTAAACCAACCGAAATAAAATTGGCCAAAACTGAACTTCCCCCATAACTGACAAAAGGTAAGGGAATCCCTGTGATTGGCATAATACTAATCGTCATACCAATGTTTTCAAAAATCGTAAATACCCACATTCCAACCATACCAGCAGCAACATATGTCCCAAAGCGATCTTTCGCTTCGATGCCAATTCGAACAACACGATAGATCAATAAGAAAAAGAGTAGTACGAGTAGACTCGATCCGATAAATCCAAGTTCTTCTGATAACACGGAAAAAATAAAGTCAGTATGAGCCTCTGGGACCCAGTTTAATCTTCCTTGTCTGCCTTGATGCAACCCTACACCTTTTAACATGCCAGAACCCACAGCAATTAAAGATTGAGTGATCTGATAACCACTCCCTAGAGGATCAGAACTTGGATCAATAAAAGATGTTAGTCTCTTCCATTGATATTCCTCAATAACCTTAAAAAAAAGAGCTTGTTTAAAATGATATAAAAAAGCTAAAATTAAAATTCCCAAACCACCAATTCCACCAAGAATGGCAAAATGGCGAAATTTCACACCATAGACTAACATCATGCTTAGGGTAATGGATATAAAGACAAGGGCCGTACCTAAATCAGGTTGTAATAGAATCAGAAGAAGGGGTGCACCAACAATCAAAAATATAGGATAAAGATCGATAAAACGTTCAAATGGTTGCTCATCCCTTTTGTTTAGATAATTCGCTAATGTAATGATGGTAATGATCTTCATGATTTCAGAAGGCTGAAACTTAATACTGCCAAATTCAAACCAACCTGTAATCCCTTTTGTTTTATCTGCAACAATTAAAAGAAGCAGTAAAAGAAATAGACCAATTCCATATAAAACATATGTATAATGACTAAAAACCTCATAATCAATGAATAACATGATCAGCAAAACAAAAAAGCCGATTCCATACCAGATCATCTGTTTCGTTGCTAAAGAAGAATCGGGCTTTGCACTTGATATTCCTAAATAACTAAAAATCCCTAAAAATAAAAGAATCAATAGGATCCAATAATCGAGATATTTAAAGTAACGCTTTGAAAAATCCATCATTTATTCCCTCCACTATGCACATACTATCATTATATCCTACCTTTTTCAGAAAAAAAAAGCAGGTACCTTATAAAAAGGCCTGCTATTTTATCCCAAGCAGCTTTTTAAACTTATGCATAAAACCTTTCTTTTCTTCTAGATTCATTAATGGAACCGTATCACCTAATATTCGACGCCCAATATTGCGATAGGCGATTGCTGCCAATGTTTCTGTATTTAATGAAGTAGGTTCACCCTTGTTTGCTCCTTGAATGACAGATTCATCATCGGGCACTACACCGAGCAAGTCGATAGAAAGAATGGATACGATTTCATCAATATCTAACATATCCCCTTTTTTTACTAATTGCGGTTTAATGCGATTAATAATCAGCTTAGGTGAGCTGATATGTTTTTCTTTCTCAAGTAGACCAATTACACGATCGGCATCCCGAACAGCAGCAATCTCAGGAGTAGTGACCACGATCGCATGATCTGCACCAACGATTGCGTTTTTAAACCCTTGTTCAATCCCGGCAGGACAATCGATCAAAACATACTCAAATTCCTTTTTCAATTCTGTAATTAAATCTTGCATTTGCTGGGGTTGAACCGCAGTTTTATCTTTGGTTTGAGCCGCAGGTAGGAGATATAACTCATCAAACCGCTTATCTTTGATTAATGCCTGTTGTAGACGACAACGCCCTTCAATCACATCGATAAGATCATAAAGGATTCGATTTTCAAGTCCCATAACAACATCAAGATTTCGAAGTCCGATGTCTGTATCGACTAGACAAACCTTTTTTCCTAACAAAGCTAAAACGGTTCCAATATTTGCTGTTGTGGTTGTTTTTCCTACTCCACCTTTTCCAGAAGTAATGACAATCGCTTCTCCCATCTTTCTGAGCCTCCTATTTGAAAGATGCCAACAAGTTCTCCCTCTTTAAGAGATGTTGAATCTGATCCAGTTCTATCTGATCGCCTTTTACATAGGCAAATTCCTGTTTATTTCGATTCCCTTTCCATTTCTCTGGGGGATGACTAACAAGATGTCCAATTCTTAATTGAGTAGGTTCCATGACAGATGCAGCAATAATTGAATCTAAATTTCCATTTATTCCTGCATGGGCAACACCTCTTAAAGCCCCTAAAACATAAATATCTCCTGTCGATAATAAGTTGCCTCCAGGGTTCACATCACCGATAAAAAGAACACTTTCTTCAAATTGGTAGACTTGTCCTGAACGGATCGTTCCCCTTACCACCCTTACATAGTTTGCACTGCAATGTTGATCTTTGATTTCATCTTCAATTGCTTGAATCAATAGATTTCCTCTCTTTTTAAAGAGTTCACGTATCTGTTCTTCCTGGTATAATGTCAACTTTCGGTTCCCTGTTTTAATCGTAACTTTCGTAATTGGACCTGATAAAAAATGCTGATGGCTATGTTCTAGTTTTTCTTGTAACTCACTAATGAGTTCATGAAATGGACAATCATCGCTAAGAAGGAACATCAGGCCATCTTTGGTCCCTTTGATGAGTACGTTTTGTTTGTTTGTCATCGCCAAAGATCACCTCGTAAGTATTCATTCGCCATCATTCCTGATTTATCCTTCTTTTTCGTCACAAAACTTCAAATTTAATCCTAGCGGGTAGAAGGGCTAGGTGTTTCATCTGCTGTAACATCCTGTACATCGTTATTTATACCCAATTGCAAGTAGGCTTCAATGATTGCTCTTGCTACAGGTCCAGCAGATCCACCCCCTGTTCCACCATGGGGAATCATGATCGCAAAAGCAATCTCTGGATCATCAAAAGGAGCAAAACCAATAAATACCGCATTATCTTCTTTTGATCGATCGGCGGCCTGAGCAGTACCTGTTTTCGCCCCAACTTTAATAGGTAACCCTTTTAAAGCAGAATAAGCTGTACCTCCTGGTTGAGTGACTAAATACATCCCTTGTTTTACAGCCTGAATATATTTTTCTGGTATAGGTACTTTATTTAATACTTCTGGCTCACGGTGATAAATGATTCTTCCTCCTGTTCCCGATTGGGTTCCTTCTTCAATTGCCTGAACTAAATACGGCTTCATTCGATAACCGTCATTGGCAATTGTACTTACATATTGAGCCAGTTGCATGACGGTAAAGGTATCATGTTGACCAATCGAATGTTGAACATAGTTTGGAGCAGTTGAGGTAATTCCTGTTGTTTCTTCAGGAAGATCAATACCTGTTTTTACGCCTAAACCAAACATATGATCATAATAACGTTGGGTATCTAAAGTCTTACCAATTCCATATTTTTGTTTCATACGTAAAGCGATTTCCGCCATGAAAATATTACTCGATTTCTGCAATGCCTTTTGTAGATTTAATGGCCCATAGACGTGGCCTTCAAAGTTCTTCATAACAATGGCACTACCATCTGCTCTTCGGTCATACTGAAGGCGGCCTGTATCCTGAATCACCGTACTTGTTGTGATGACATTTTCCTGAAGTCCCATTAAAACGGTTAATGGTTTATACGTTGAACCAACCGAATTGGCACTTTGAATGGCATGGTTAGGTTCATATTTCATAATCGCTTTCCACATATCAGGGGTCACTCGATCATTCCAAATATTTAAATCATATCGTGGATAATTGGCAAGGGCTAGAACGGCTCCTGTTTTGGGGTTCATGACAACAGCCATCCCAATCTCTGCATCCTTATGTTTCGGTTTAAGGGCTTTAATTTGATTTTCTAAAGCTTTTTCCACTGCATCTTGAAAATTTTTATCAATCGTTAGAATGATGTTATTCCCAGGAATCGGTGGTACATATTCTTTTTGTCTTACGGTCTCATAAGAACTGTTAACCTCAACAAGGGTATAGCCATCTTTTCCATGAAGGACATTTTCATATTGTTTTTCTAATCCTCTTATCCCAATTCGGTCAGAAGATTTATATCCTAGCGCTTGGTAATATTCCAATTCTCCAGCAGGGATTTTTCGCGTATAACCAATCGTTTGCGCCATAAAATCTTTATACAAATAATTTCTCATCTGATCAGGAATAACCTCAACTCCAGGCAATTCTTCTTTATGTTCTTCGATATAAGCTCTTGTTTTTACGTCAACATCTTCCAAAATGGTTCGAGGAATATATTTGGAGTCCTTATAGAAAGGCCCTACATCCATACTTGCTAAAATTTCTTTTTTGATTTCTTGTTTATTTTCCCCTGGTTTGGTAACGAGATTGGCTAGTGTTTCTGCAATTTGATCATAATCTTGTTTTTGTTGTTCGTTGATTTGAAAGGTAACCGTCCAAATCGTTTTATTATTTACCAATACTTGATGGTTACGATCCTTAATCAGTCCACGGGGTGCTGTAATGGGAATACTTTTTTCTCGATAGGTGTTTGCCAAAGCACGATAATTTTTCCCTTCAACCAACTGAACAAAAGATAAACGGAAGATAATCACAGTAAACAGTAAAAATACAAGAAAAAACAATAGGTTCATTCTCCGTATGGCGATTGTTTTTTTCACTCTGTCCTTTTGCAAAATGCTCACCCCGATCTACCGATCATCATCTGCTTTTCTTTCGATTATCAGTAATTGAAATGGCCGAAAGAATAAGATTGCAATCATACCATTAACAATGACTGTTGGAATCATCACTTGCATCAATGCCCATTCTAGCGAAATATCAATCACATGAAATAATCGTAAAATACCATAAGAATATAATTCAAATAGAAATACTGCTAATGTTTCGATAAGAACATATAAAGGGAAACTCCGCTGAAAATACTGGGTTAACCAACCGCTAAAATACCCAATCAAAGCCATTCCCATTAGGTTAATCCCGATCATCTTTCCATAAACGATATCATATAATAAACCAAAAATAAGTCCCATGATTAAACCTTTCTTTTTATCTTGAAAGATGGAAATATAGACAATCATCACTAAAACGAAATGGGGAACGATGGTAACAAGAGAATAAAAAAAATCGACAGACAAAAATTGAAAAATAGTTCCTTCAAAAACGAAAAGAAGAAAGAGGATGCTGTAGGTCCAAAACTTATGCATCTACTCCCCCTCCTTTTCTATCGTTTTTTGAACGACAAAAACATAATCAATATGATATAAATTGGCTTCGGGTTTCACATAAGCTGTCTTCGTAAAGCCATTTTCCCCTTCCTCTACACGAACGATTTTGCCAATGACAAGTCCATTTGGGAATGTACCCCCTAAATTGGATGTTGTTACCAATTGACCAGGTTCTAATTTCACATCTAATTCGATCTTCGTTAATCTCAACTCATTTTTCGTTACATCGTAACCATCAATCACACCATAAGCTTGGGGGTTGCTCTGAATCGCAGCAAAGATAAAACCACCATGCTCACTATCAGAAATCAATTGGACGGTCGAGGAAAAATTAGAGACATGATAGACTTTGCCAATGAGCCCTTTTGTCGTAATCACAGCCATCCCTTTTTGAATTCCATCTTTTTGTCCCTGATCAATGACTAACATATTATTCCAGCGATCTGGAGATCTAGAAATAACTTTTGCCATTTTTAATTGATATTGATTCATTGCTTTTTCTTTATAACCTAACATTTCCTTTAACTTTTTGTTTTCTGCTCGCAATTGATTTAATTCAGCAATGACTTGTGAGTATTGGGACAAACTGCTTTTTAAGGCTTTGTTTTCTTTAAAAATCAGGGAAAATTGGTACATATCTTGAAAGAAACCCGCTATAGCATTAGCGGGTTTATAAATGATACCTTGAATCATAGATGTGGAATCTTTTATAAATTTTTCCGGCCATGTAAGGTCTCGACTTCCTAGCGTTGTCCACACCAAAATCAAAAGAAAAATTAAGCTAAACAAGAGGATAATTAAATGTTTGTTCCGAAATAGTTTTGAGAACAATTCGCACACCTACTCAATTGTTTTATTTCTGTTTATCTATTTTTTCCAACGTTTAACTGATGCCTTTTTGATCAGATGCATATGCTCTAATGCTTTTCCTGTACCAATTGCAACACAATCAAGGGCGTTTTCTGCAACAATAACTGGCATTCCTGTTTCTTTACTTAGACGACGATCAAGATTACGTAATAATGCTCCGCCACCTGTTAAAACGATACCTCGATCCATAATATCGGCAGCTAATTCTGGTGGGGTTTTTTCTAAAGTAATCTTTACTGCATCAATGATACTATTTACCGTATCAGTTAATGCTTCCGCTACTTCTGTTGAGGTTATCGTTAAGGTTTTTGGTAACCCTGTTACAAGATCTCGGCCGCGAATCTCCATTGATTCTTTTACTTCTGGGGCAATCGCTGATCCGATTTGGATTTTAATTTCTTCAGCAGTACGATCTCCGATCATTAAATTATAATTTCTTTTCACATACTGAATAATGGCCTCATCCATTTCATCTCCAGCTACACGGATCGAACGTGTACTTACGATACCACCAAGGGAGATGACTGCAACTTCAGTGGTACCACCGCCAATATCTACAACCATGCTACCCGTTGGTTCCCAAACTGGGAGATCAGCACCAATTGCTGCAGCTAGCGGTTCTTCAATGGTTTCCGCTTCTTTTGCACCTGCTAATTTGGTTGCATCGATCACTGCACGTTTTTCAACTTCGGTAATACCAGAAGGAACACAAACCATGACATGAGGTTTGCTATGAAAAAAACTTTTCTTTTTCACTGCTTGATTAATAAAATAACGAATCATCGTCGCGGTTGTATCGAAATCAGCAATAACTCCATCTTTCATTGGTCTCCTTGCAACAATGCTTCCAGGCGTACGACCAATCATCTGTTTTGCTGCATTTCCAACGGCTTTAATTTCTCCTGTTTCGGTCATGATTGCAACTACAGAAGGTTCTCTCACAACAATTCCTTTTCCTTTTACGTATACCAGTGTATTCGCAGTTCCCAGATCTATTCCAATATATCTTGAACCAAACATGTTTCTAGTTCTCCCTTCCTGTCTAACAATGGTGCGTCTTGAAAATGTAATCTGCCACATCAAATAATTATAATCCTTTATTCCTATAAATTCATTAAGTTTTTTTTATCCAATTAATCCCTTTTCTTTCATCGAGAAATATTGATCTTCGCCAATAATGACATGATCGAATACGTCAATTCCTAACAATTCTCCTGCTTGATACAAACGTTTTGTAATCTCGATATCTTCTCGACTTGGCGATGGGTCACCGCTGGGATGATTGTGTGCAACAATAATCGCAGAAGCACTTTTTTTAATTGCAGGTTTAAATACTTCTCTAGGATGGACAATCGATGCGTTTAATGAACCAATACTAATCGTCTCTTTTGCTAGGATGTGATTTTTTGTATCTAACAAGATGGCAATAAAGTGTTCCTGACGTAAGAATCGCATATCTTCATATAAATAAGAAAAAACATCTCTTGGTGAGCGAATCGTTTCTTTTTCTACAGGTGTCGCTTTAACAATTCGTTTACCAAATTCAATAGCAGCTTTGATTTCGATTGCTTTTGCTTCGCCGATTCCTTTGATCGCCATTAGCTCTTCTATAGTAACGTCATAAAGGTTTTGCAATGTTTCAAATTTGGACAAAATTTTTGTTGCCAATTGGATAACCGATTCGTTTGCACTTCCTGTCCGAAGGATGATTGCTAATAATTCGCTCGTACTTAATTGTTCTGCCCCATACTTCATTAACCGTTCGCGAGGACGTTCTTCTAAAGGAACATCCCGAACCATAATATTCTTGTCCATCTTTTGCCTCCCATTTTTCTAAAAATAGCATAAGTGGACGCTAAGCTGTATTACATTTGTTTTTGGGTATGAAAATCTTCTAAAATGGATATGTGAAATTGTTTTAACAGATCGTGAAGCAAAACTAATGGTAGACCGACCACATTAAAATAATCCCCTTCGATCTTTTCGATTAAGATGGCGCCGATTCCTTGAATACCATAAGAACCCGCTTTATCTAATGGTTCATTTGTTGCGATGTAAGCATCAATCTCATCATCAGAAAGTGGTTTCATTTTTACTTTTGTTTTTTGATGAGCAACGATTTGTCGTTTTGACTGACAATCAACGATAGCTACCCCGCTATAAACGGTATGGGTTTTACCCTGAATTTTTTTTAACATCGCAAAAGCTTCAGATCGATCTTTTGGTTTGCCAAGAATTTGCCCATCCAACACAACAATCGTGTCTGCTCCGATGACAAGACCTTCATGATAAAACTTCGAGACGTCTTTGGCTTTTCTTAACGCCAATTCCTCAACGACTTGTGAAGGAGTAAGATCGATACTTACTTTTTCGCTAACATGGCTGGCATGAATGCGAAAAGGAATACCTACTAATTCTAATAATTCCTTTCTCCGTGGGGAAGAGGACGCGAGAATAATGGCTTTTACTTGATTTCTCATCTGATCCCACCTATAATCTTCGATAAATCCACAAAGCAACAGCTAATCCAAAAATGCTTGCTAAATTTAGTTTAACCTGAATATGAAAATCATACTTCAAAATATGAAAATCTCCTTGAGGATGCCATGTAATCTGTTGAGATTTTGCTAAGATAGGAAATGTATGAGCCAAAAGATTACCGAGAAGACTGCCAAAAATTAGACCAATGACAAGTAGCAGAATGAGGGTTAACGTTGATTTTTTCTTCATATTTTCCGTTTTCTCCTAAATTTCCTCAAAATATCGATTTTTTATGTTTTATTTTCAGTTTAACAAAAGAGATCATAAGGTGACAAGGTAAAGTTGTCCAAAATAAAAAAGTTACGCCCTTTTGACGTAACTTCTTAAGTGTTTATTTGCCCTTTAAAAGTAATGATGCTCCGGCAATTCCTGGTTTTGTCATTTCCTTTGGGTTTAAGATTAAATCTAATTCTTCCTCTGTTAGTAATCCTCGTTCCAAACAAATCTCCCGAACAGGCCGGCCAGTTGTGATTGCTTCTTTGGCAATTCTGGAAGCTGTTTCATATCCAACATGAGGGTTAATCGCAGTAATGATTCCAACACTATTTTCTACCATTTGTTTACAACGTTCCACATTGGCGGTAATTCCTTCTACCAGATACTTGGTAAAAACATGGATTCCGTTTTGTAAAATCGTTAATGATTGAAGCAAGTTAAATACCAAAACAGGCTCCATGACGTTTAGTTCAAGTTGTCCCGCTTCTGAAGCTAGTGATATTGTATGATCATTTCCGATGACTTGAAAAGCAATTTGATTAATGACTTCTGCCATAACAGGATTTACTTTTCCTGGCATGATTGATGATCCTGGTTGCCTTGGTGGTAAATTAATCTCATTAAACCCTGTTCGTGGTCCTGAAGCCATTAAACGCAAATCATTGGCAATTTTAGATAAGTTAATCGCTAAGATCTTTAATGCCGATGATACTTCTGTATACGCATCCGTATTCTGAGTCGCATCAACGAGATTCGCGGCATTTTTTAAGGGTAGACCAGTTAATTCTGCTAAAATTTCAACAACTCGTTGAATATACTCAGGCATTGCATTTAATCCTGTTCCTACGGCTGTTGCTCCCATATTAACTTCGTCTAAGTGTTGTACCGATTGACTGATTCTAGTTATATCCCGCCCAATCACTCTCGCATAAGCACCAAATTCCTGTCCTAAACGAATAGGAACAGCATCTTGTAAGTGGGTTCTTCCCATCTTAATCACATTATCAAATTCCTGTTCCTTAATATGAAAAGCTTTTTTTAATTGTTCTAATTCATAAAGTAAGCCTCTTGATAAATTCAATATGGCGATATGAATCGCGGTAGGAAAAGCATCATTTGTCGATTGTGCCATGTTTACATGAGTATTGGGACTTACGATCGTATAATCCCCTTTTTTGCCACCTAAGATTTCAATGGCGCGATTGGCAATCACTTCGTTGGCATTCATGTTAAATGATGTTCCTGCGCCACCTTGAATCGAATCGACGATAAAATATTCATGTAATTTCCCTTCGATCACTTCTTGTGCAGCTTGGATAATTGCGTCTGCAATTCTTGGATTTAAGCTCCCTACTTCTTTATTTGCCATTGCAGCAGCTTTTTTCACATAGCCAAATGCTCGAATCAATTCTTTATGAGGTGGATAACCCGTAATTGGAAAGTTCTCAACTGCACGCATCGTTTGAATTCCATAATATGCATCTTTAGGGACTTCTTTGGTTCCTAATAGATCTCTTTCGATACGATATTTTGTCATGGGTAAGATTTATCCCCCTAGTTGTTATTTTTTCCTCTCTTATTATCCCACCCATTTTTAATTAATACAAGAATTCCCTATACATACGGTGCATTATTTTTGGTCAAGAGTTTCATATGTCATGACATATTTCAGCAGAGAATCTTGCACATTCCACAAATATAGGGGGCTTTTTGTCTTACGGAACTCGGTAAAAGCAGTCATCGCATAATTTATCTGATTCATCATCGATTTTGCGATTTGCAGTTCATTTCTTTTTTCTTCATTTTCCAGTTTTTCTAAAACGACTTGTGCTTGCGTCAAATATTGTTGATGATATTTTTGAATTTCTTTTTCATTTACCGTCGCCTTTGGGTTTTTTAATAATGAGATGGATTGGCTAGCTAACCATTTTACCATTTGATCGCCTGCATTGATCCATGAATAAAAAGATTGAAAGGTCTCGTTACTCATATTGGCTTGGTATTCCTTAATGGTGTAGGGTTTGAGATAGGTATCATAGCCTTCTCCTTTTAATAATTCGACTAATACTTGTCCCTGTGCTTTATCTGGAGCAATTCCCACAAAAACACGGTTTGGAGATCCTTCTTTTACAATACCTGCTTTTCCTCCATTTTTGAATTCCGTCGCCGCGGTTTCTGCACTACTTTTATCGGTAAAAACACCTGATTGAAGAAGATAAACCACTTTTTGCGGGATAACGACAACCTGCTTTGAACTCTGCCGTGATCCATTCGTACTGGTGAAAATTGAATCTGTCCCTACCATCATTGGGGTGATAAAGAAATGTAAGAGAATAAAGCCAAACAAGATTCCAGTAGCTACCGCTCCTAAACCTACGCCGATTGTTTTTGCAATATTCTGATTGAGTTGGAATTCTTCTCTTATCTTTTTACTTGAATGTTTCTTTGGTCGATATATGGTTTTGTGGCGAAATGATAAATGATCCGCCCTTTTTTTTGTCGTATTTTTCCCATCTTTTGATGAAGCAAACCATGAAATGATTTTGGGACGTTTGTTTCGAAACCTTTCTCGATAAAGGTCTTCATCCATTTCAATTTCAGGCATGATTACCTCTTCATGTTGTCTTTCCCGTTCCCTTTGAATCTCATCGGCTCTTTTTATCTCCATCTCTAAAGCAGTGATGGGATCTTCCCGTTGATTGGTACCTTCTATTCGTTCCTGTACCTTCTGCCCATTTGGCTGATTCTGATTCAGCCTATCATTCGGCTGGTTCAGCCTGATCGTTATTCTTGGCTTGTCCATCGCAAATCAACCCCTTTGTCCTAATCTCTTAATTCATATATATGAATTCACGAGATTGATAGAACAAAAAATAATAAAAAAAGCAGACTCAAAAAAAAATGATATGCTCCCCTTAAGGTAGACAGATAAAAAATAAAAATTCTGTTTATCTTAG